>JAODNA010000049.1 GCA_025465135.1 Frankiales bacterium
GCACCGCTGCCGGCGGCACCGCTGCCGGCGGCACCGCGCCGCCGGTCCGCCGTACCGCCGGCGCGGTGAGCCTGCACCCCGCCAGCAGCTGCGCACGTGGCCACCGGCTCGCGTGTGCCGTCCTGCACACCAACACGGTGGTGGGCAGCACCTCGGTGCAGGCCGCCGTCTGCCCCGCCGCCGCAGTCGTCAGCGTCGGCTACTCCGGCCCCGTCACCGACCCGACGCGCAGGAGCACGTCACAACGCGCCGAGGTCGGGAGCTGCGACCAGCCCTGACTGCTCGTCACGTGCCGGGTACGACGTGGGTCACCGGCAGCGCGGCGGCATCTCTGCGGGCCTTGTCGCTCGCGGTCGGCCAGTCACCGAGCTGCGTGTAGACCGTGGTCTCCGGCTGCAGGCCGAGCGTCTCGGCGTCCTGCGGGTCAAGCTGCTCGATGAGCAGCTTGGTGGCGAGGATCGTGCCGCCGCGGCTGCTCTCCTGCACCCGCGCGCACTCGTTGACCTCGTCGCCCAGCGCGGTGACCTCCAGCCGGCCGCTCGTGATGAGCTGGCCGAGGTACAGGCGCGGGGCGAAGTGCACGCCCACGTTGAGGCACAGCGGCGGGTCGTGCGCCAGCGTGCCGACCATGTCCTGGACCTCGAGCGCGGTCTGCAATGCGTTCAGCGCGGCGCGGCTGGCACTGCCGGCGTCGGAGGCGCGGAAGAAGCCGGTGGCGCCGTCGCCGGCGTGCTTGCCGACGATCCCGTCGTGGCGTGCGATCGCCGTGTCCGTCGCGGTGAGGACATGACTGATGAGCTCGAAGTACGACGCCGTCGACAGCCGGCGGGACAGCCGGGTGGAGTTCTCGAGGTCGACGAACAGCACCGCAGCGGGCTCTGCGCGCGGCGTCGCAAGTGATGCGATCCGCTCGAAGAGCTGCTCGTCGCCGCGGGTGAGCAGCTCGAGCACCGTGGCGCGAAGCGGGCTGCCGATGACGACAGCGGCGCCGATCCAGCCCACCTCCGGGTGCCCGAGCATCGTCACGGAGTACCGGCTCGGGACGATGGTGCCGTTGAGCTCGACGTAGTCGAGGGTGCCCGTCCACATCGCGGGCGGCTTCGCCGCTGCGACGCCGACCGGGCCGGTGTCCACACCCGCGAGCAGCCCGGCGCCCGGCCCCTCGTAGCCCTCCGCGTGGGCGACGACGTAGGGCAGGATCCGCTCGCCGGCGCGCCGCAGGCTCTCCGGCGTCACCCGCGCCGTCCAGGTCGGCCGCGTCAGTGCCTGCAGCAGGTGCTCCCCGTACCCGAGCTCCTCGCGCCCCGCGGCCATCATCGTGTGCAGCTCGGACGAGGCCCAGCGCAGGCGGAGTGCGGCGTCGAGCACGAAGCACGCGCTGCGCGTCAGCTCCAGCTCGGCGACGACCTCGTCGAGCAGCTCCTCGACACCCTCGATGGTCGGGTCCACCTGGACTCCCTTCCGTCGGTGTCAGCGTGACAGATGCCGCGGACTCGCGGGGACGCGGGCGAAGACGATGTCGCTGCGGTACTGCCCGCGCGTGCCCGGCTGCTCGAACACCCCGACGAAGGCGTTCGGGCCGGCGGCCTGCAGGCCGTCGTAGTCGGCGACCAGGCAGCCCTCCTTCGGCGCACCCTCGACCGTGCCCGGCGTACCGGGAAGGAAGCAGTTGCCGTGGGCGTCGAACGGACCTGCGAGCTCGCTGGTCACCCAGGTGCGCCCGCCGTCGCGCGAGCGGGCGAACCAGACGTCGGTGGGGTCGACGGCCTCCGGCGCCGAGCAGGCCGTCTGCTCACGCTGGTAGTAGGTCATGGCGACGGTGCCGTCGGCCGCCACGGCGATCGCGGGCAGGCCGATCACGGTGGGTGCCGTGAGAGACCCGGCTGACGTCCAGGCGATGCCGTCGGCGCTCTTGCGCACGACGAGGTCGGTCGCCACCGGCAGGTCCGCCGTGTGCGCGTCCACCGGGTAGGCGACGTAGAGAGTGCCGTCCGGTGCGGACGTCGCCTGGATGCTCGCCCACAGGTCTCCGCAGAAGGCACCGTCGTTGGTGCCGGGGCCGGCGGTGCGGTTGCCGATCTTCACCGGCGCGGCCCAGTGCTGACCGTCGTCGGTCGAGACCGCGGCGTAGACCACGTTGTCCTCCACGACGCGGTAGTCCGCGCACGTGTTCAGCTGGCAGGCGATGATCCGGTCGAACACGTCGACGAGCGTGCCGTTGGCTGCTCGCAGGACCTGCGCGTTGCCCGAGGAGAAGCCCGGGCCCGGTGGTGTGTAGACGACTGTCGCGGGCGACCAGGTCACGCCACCGTCGTCGGTACGGCGGAAGAACAGCGTGCTGCTGGAGTACTCGAAGGAGTCGTGCCGCTCGAAGGTCACGTATGCCGTCGCGGGCCGCACCGGATCGGTGGTCACGATGTTCTTGTCGCCGAACATCCCGTCGACGGACGACAGGGTCGTCGGCTGCGCCGACCACGTGAAGCCCCCGTCATGCGACGTGCTCACAATGACGGTGTCGGTGCCGACCGGCGCGAGCGTCGGGGTGGTGAGCGATGTCAGGTAGAGCGTCCTGCCGTCGGCGCTGAAGGCGAGCGACGGGTCAGCCGCGGCAGCGTTCGCACCGCCGCTGCAGACCGAGATCCCCGGCACCGTGACCGTCTGCCAGGTGGCGCCGCCGTCGTGGCTGGCGCGGATCAGGTTGGTGAGGTCGCCATCGACGATGTAGGTGACCACGACGTTGCCGGGATCGGCCGGGTTGACGGCGACGACCGGCTCGCGCGGCGAGTTGTGGGCCCGCAGGACCCCGACGGGCTGACCGCAGTCGAGCGGCGCGAAGGGATCGGCCACGGACACGATGGAGGTCTGCGGAGAGACCGTCGTGGCCGCAAGGCCGACACCGGTGGCGGTCGTCTCGAGGCCGGCCGTCGCGAGCCCGCAGAGCGCGAGGCCCACACCGGCCGTGACTCCGAGGGAACGACGACGTCTGGTCCTGGCTGTTCTCACGGGTTCCCCCTCGGTCCGATGCGCGGTTTTCGCGCCGGTTCCGGACGCTAGGGACGCCTACCCCGCCGCGTCACCGGGGCGGACACCGCTCTTGCTCTCAGGGCTGACCCCGATAGACGCGGCGCCCGCCGATCGTCAGGATCGCCCGATGGGCCGAACCGTGCTGATCGTGGACGACCACGTCGGCTTCCGCCGTACCGCGCGCCGCCTGCTCGAAGCGGAGGGCTTCACGGTCGTCGGCGAGGCCGGAGATGCCGCCGAGGCTCTCGCGACCGCGGCACAGGTCAGCCCGCAGGTCGTTCTGCTCGACGTGCACCTGCCCGACGGCAACGGGTTCGACGTAGCCGCCCGGCTGGCGACTGCCGCTCCCGGTGCGCAGGTCATCCTCACGTCCAGCCGCGACGCGTCCGACTACTCGACGCGGCTGCCGGGGGCGGCGGCCCGCGGCTTCATCGGCAAGGCCGAGCTGTCCGGTCCCCGGATCGCCGCACTCCTCGGGGGAACGCAGTGAGGCGCTGGTACCTGTTCGTCATCGGTCTTGCTGCCGCCACCGCAGCGTTCTGTGCGTGGAAGTTCACGGACGTGCAGCTGCGGTGGGTCGCCGCCGGCGGTTCCTACATGGTCGCGGGCCTCTACGCGTGGTACCGCCGACCCGAGTCGAAGACCGGGATGCTGCTCGTGCTCACCGGGTGCGGGGTGTGGTCCTCACTCGCGGAGGCGACCCGGGTGCCCGTCTTCTGGACCGTCGGGTCAGCCCTCGAGGCGTCATGGCTCCCGCCTCTGGTCTACCTGATGCTGTCGTTCCCGACCGGGAGGCTCACGAGCGCGACCCAGCGCTTCGTCGTCCTCGCCTGCCTGACCTTGGTCGCGGTCGGGGGCATCTTCGGGTCGCTCTTCTACAACCCGGCCGACTTCGGCTGCCAGAACTGCCAGCCGCGCCTCAACCTGATCCTGATCCACTCCTACCCCGACTACGTACGGTTCTGGGGCGGGTTCGTCCTGCTGTCGGTGATCGCCCTCGAGCTGGTCGTGGTCCTCGCGCTGTACGGCCGACGGGCCAGCGTGGCCGTCCGCAATCGGCTCATAAGCGGGGCGGTCGCAACCATCGTCGTCGCGCTGTGCTCCAGCCTGCTGGCTCCCCACAACACGCTCGAGGTGCTGCGGCAGACACCTGTCCTGGTGATCCTCCCGGTCACGGTGACCGTCATGGTCATCGCGCGGTGGTGGCGGGCGAGCCCGCCGGCGCAGCGCGTTCTCGGGCCGATGCTGCTGCCGGCGTCGGCGTTCCTGCTCGCCGTCGCCGCGCAGCAGGCGATCGGCCTCCTGCTCAACTACTGGACCGTGTTCAAGCCCACGCCGTACCTGTTCCAGCTCCTGACGACGATCGCCGTGGTGGCGTCCATCTCGCTGCCGGTGACCTTCCTGCTGGGTCTCGCCCGGGCCCGCCACCGGCACACCGTCGTCAGCGACCTGGTGGTCGAGCTCGGTGACCTGCCGCCGGCCGAGGACCTCGAGCGCGCCTTGTCGAAGACGCTGCGCGACCCCTCTCTCTCGGTCGGCCGCTGGGACCCCGCCGACCTGCGCTACGTCCACGCCGACGGCACGACACTTGCACTTCCCGCCGAGGGATCCGGTCGTACGGCGACGCTGCTCGAGCGCGACGGCCGGCCACTGGCCGCGATCGTGCACGACGAGGCACTGCTGGAGAACGACGGCCTGCTCGACAGCGTCGCCGCCGCCACCCGGCTCGTCGTCGAGAACGAGCGCCTGCATGCGGAGGTCCGGGCGCAGCTCGCCGACGTCCGCGCCTCACGAGCCCGGATCGTGGTGGCGGCAGATGCCGAGCGCCGCCGCCTCGAGCGCGACCTCCACGACGGTGCGCAGCAGCGCATCGTGTCGGTGTGCCTGGACCTCAAGCTCGCGGCGGCGTCACTCGGCAGCGACGCAGAGCCCGCGCTGCGGGACAGGATCAACGAGGCCGCCGAGGGCCTGCAGGAAGCTCTCGCCGAGCTGCGCGAGCTGGCCCGCGGCATCCACCCCGCTGTCCTCACCGAGGAGGGCCTGGGCCCGGCGCTGCAGTCGCTGACCGAACGGGCCCGGATCCCCACGAAGCTCGTCTACCGGGTGCCCGGCCGCCTTCGGCCCACGGTCGAGGCGACGGCGTACTTCGTCGCGTCCGAGGCGCTTGCCAACGTCGCGAAGCACGCCCAGGCGTCACGCGCCACGATCGAGGTCAGCCATGAGGCGGGACAGCTCCTGCTCGAGGTCGCCGACGACGGTGTCGGGGGCGCGGACCCCTCGCGCGGCTCGGGGTTGCGCGGCCTGCTGGACCGGGTCGGTGCCGTCGATGGCGGCCTCCAGGTCCTGACGCTGCCGGGACAGGGCACGCGCGTGCTGGCCGAGATCCCGTGCGCGTAGCGGTCGCCGACGACTCGCCCCTCTTCCGGGCCGGTGTGGTCCGGGTGCTGGCCGATGCCGGCTTCGACGTGTCGGCGGAGGTCGGTGATGCCACGGCGTTGCTCGCACACGTCGCAGCGGAAGCGCCGGACGTCGCGATCGTGGACGTGCGGATGCCTCCGACCTTCACGACGGAGGGGCTGCAGGCGGCGCACCAGATCCGCGCGCACCACCCCGCGACCGGCGTCCTGGTGCTGTCGGCAGTCGTCGAGCCGACGTACGCGATGAAGCTGCTCGCCGGCGGTGCGACGTCGGTCGGCTACCTGCTCAAGGACAGCGTGCTGGACCTGACGGAGTTCGCAGACGCTGTGCGCCGGGTCGGATCGGGCAAGACGGCAGTGGACCCAGTCGTCATCGCCCAGCTGCTCGACCGCCAGCGCGCGGGCAGCCCTCTGGACGCGCTGTCGCAGCGGGAGCGCGAAGTGCTCGGCCTGATGGCCGAGGGCCGCACCAACACCTCCATCCGCGACAAGCTGTTCCTGAGCCCGAAGACGGTCGAGACCCATGTCCGCAACATCTTCATGAAGCTCGGCCTCGTCGAGACGGACGACGATCACCGCCGCGTTCTTGCCGTGCTGACCTTCCTGCGCGCCTAGGGATTCAGTGGCTGCCCTGATGTCGGGGGGTTGGATTTGGGCCACTTTGGGTCCCAATCCACTTCAGGGGGTCACCATGCGGAAGAGCCGCATCATCACCATCACGTCCATCGCCGTCGCCACGCTTGCGGTGGCGGTGCCCGCCCAGGCCGCGGGCCCGACGCACCTCACGGCGCCGTACACGAGCAGCGACTCGGGTGGGTCCACCCACTGCCTGACCGGTACGACGTGCACGCCCCTCGGCCGGGCGACATCCGGAACGGGCCGCATCGCGGTGTCGATGGACATGCACCGGGCCACCGCCGACCAGGCCACCACAGAAAGCGGATTCGGCTACGCCGACGAGTTCATCGACGTCCGCCCGCCCAAGGGGTCGACGAAGCTGACCGCCACCTTCACCTGGGACGTCACCTCTGCGACGACCTCTGCCAACGCAGACCACGGCTTCCTCTACGCAAGCACCCTGCTGTACGCCAGCGCGTCGTGCAGCAGCTGCACCGTCACCGACGGTACGGCGGCGCTGGTCTCGTCCTCCTCCACCATCCCGATGAACGACAACACGCAGAGCCTCGCCGATGCGCAGAAGGTCATCACCGTCACGGTCGACAACCTCCCGCGCAACGCCACCGTCCGCCTCTACTCGGGCGGCACGGCCTACACCGACATGAACCCCTCCCGGGTCTGCAGCGGGCTCGCCCCCTGTGACGCGCTGCCGCCGACGGACGCCGGGCACTCGGGTACGTCACACGCCTCGATCGACGCCGGCCTCACGTCCGTGGACGTGACGTACAGCTGACGTCGTCCTGACCGCCGCTCCGCGCGACGAGCGCGGAGGGGCGGTCAGGCAGGTGTCGGGGAGGCCGGGGACGCCGGCCGTGCAGACCAGCCCGCCGTGGGCAGGACGGGCATCCGACGTACGCAGGCTGACCGTCTCGCCGGTGGGTGCCTGCACCCGCTGCACCTGCCGACTGTGCACCGGCGTGCGCGGGTCGGGCGCACGCCGGACGAGGGTGACGGGTGCGTGCGGACGGGGCGCGAGCCGTTGAGCCGGAGCCACGGCCGAGAGGCTGACGGCGTCCTCCGGTAGGGCGGTGCCGGCCGCCGGAGCGGCACCTGCGGAGCCGGGCCGGCCGCTCCCGCCGACGGCGACTGCTATCGCAAAAGCAGCCAGAACGGCCGGAAGCACGGTCGCCGTCGTGCCGGTACGTCGAACAGCCGCTACAGCGAAGCCGAGCAGTGCCGACAACAGCGCGGTGAGCCGCTGTCGGGCCCGGTGCCTCCGGACGTTGTCCCGCACCGCCTCGCGACGGTTGCCCGCGGTGGGTTCGTCCTGAACCGCCGACAGGATCGCGTGCCGGTCGTGCGGCCGGAGCTGCGCCATCGCCCCGAGGACCCGCTCCAGCTCGGCCCGATGCTCGACCTCCTCGTGCAGATCCCGGTGCGAGGGCTGGTCCGGGATGCGGTCGGTCGGCACGTCCCGACGGGTCCGGCGATAGCTGTCGACCGACAGGTTGCGCACGACCGGCAGGCACCAGCGCAGCAGGTCGTCCGCGTCGCGATAGCTCGGCTCGTGCGACAGCACGCGCAGCGCGCATTCCTGGACCAGGTCCTCGGCATCGGCCGGGTTGGTCCCGCGGCGGATCAGGAAGCGCCTCAGCACGGCCGCGGCCTGCGGCCAGCAGCCGACGAACGGGGCTTGGGTAATCACCGGCTCGTTCGTGCGTGCTCTCTCGTCCGCACCCTCTCGCTCGAGGAGAACCATGACGTCGTCGCGCACGATCGCCATCGCAGCCCTGGTCGCCGGCGTGCTGCTCAACTCGGGCGGCATCGCCATGGCTGCTGAACCGGTCCCCACCATCCCCCCGCTCCCCCTCTGCTACACCGTGCAGGTCGACTCACCGACGACGGGAACCCATCCGTCGGTGACGGTCTGCCGGCCCTAGGAGGGCTGCTCAGCTCCGCAGGGACCAGTTTCGGCGGGGAGTCGTACGAACCTGCTGGTCAGGTGGCCAGTTCCTGCCTGGCCACCTGGCCAGTCCAGCGCTGGCCGACCGGCCAGTCCAGGAGAGGCGGACGCCCGCGTCAGAGACCGCAGCGGGCGTCGACGAGAGCCGCGCGCTGCTGCTCAGCCGCGGCATTGGCCTGGTCGTCGGTGGAGCGGTCCGGCATGGCGGCGGCGCCTTGCAGGATCTGCTGCGCGTTGCGCTGCGCCGCGGCGTTCAGCGCGCCGTAGCCCTCGAGGGCGTAGCGGGCCCCGGCCGCAGGGAGCGCGGGCACGGCGACGGAGTGCAGCAGCCGCACCAGCTCGTCGGAGCTGAGGCTGCCGTCGGCCAGCGGCCCGGCGTGAGGCAGCCTGGCGCGGTTGCTCGCCTCGGCGAGGTGCGTCCCGCGGCGCGAGCCGTTGCCCAGCAGTCCGCGTGCCTCCGCCACCATCAGCGCAGCACGACCTGCGGTGCGTGGCGTCGCACCCGAGGTCCCCCCGAAGTGCACGGATCCCGAGAGCGCGTCGGGTGCCGCGGCGGGGAAGGAGAACAGCTCACCCGTCTCGTACGGCCGCACGACGTTGGCGCCGGCGTAGAACGGGTCGGACTCCTCCGTGTGCCCCGGCAGCCAGGACTTTCCGGACGCGTCGACACCGCCCACCTGATAGACCGCCGACAGGCCGTTGGGGCTGTCCGCCGCCTCGGGCTGGTCGCTGGTGTTCCCGGACGACGAGAAGTACACGTGCCCGGCGGCGATCCAGCTGGAGACCGCCGACGCTCCGAGGCAGATCGGGGTGGTCGTCGGCTCGCTCGAGTTCGGAGAGCGCACGGCATAGCTGCTCATGGTTGCCACGTCGACCCAGGACTGCTTGGCGAGCCAGTCGAAGGACGCGGGGACCGCCGACGGGACGAACAGCCCGATCGCGGTCGGCGCGGTCCCGTAGTACCGACCGATCGCAGAGCTCAGGACGCCCGTCGCGTGCAGCCGATCGCCTCCGACGAGCGACCCCGAGCCAGGCGTCGCGTAGAGGAGCAGGCGGGTGCCGTGGACGGCGTACAGCCGACCGGCCTGCGGGTGTCCGAGCGGGCCGGCCGCCAGCTGCGCCATCCGCTCCGCGAACGTTCCCTGTGCCGGCAGCGTGACGAAGGTGGGCGTGGGCATGCCGGCCGGGTAGACCGGGTCCCGGCCGTCTGCGGTCCGGAAGTCGCCGTGAAGGACGTTGACGCCGGGATCCTCCCCCATGACCGCCACGACCGGCGCTGCACCGTTGGTCCCACGTGCCGCCGTCGCCGGATGCGCCAGGCTGACCGTGGCCAGGAGGCACAGCACAGCCACGAGGACCGGGCCGTACCGCTCGCGAGGGCTGCGCACGACTGGCTCAACGACGGGGCCGGTCACGTGGTTACGCCCATCGCGCTGCGCGCAGGGCAAGGCGGGCCAGGGCGGGCGACTCGTGCTCGAGCGCGCCGTCGTCGTGAAGGGCGATCGACAGCACGTTGAGGAACCGGCCGTCGCGGTAGATCGCCAATCGCGTGTGCAGTACGACGTCGCCCTTCGTGAACGTCACGCTCCCCGACTCCCCGTCCTGCGGGCCCGCAGGCTCCCAGGACGAGCGCAGCGCCTCGATGTCCAGGCGGTTCGCGCCGGTGCCCGAGGAGTACCGACCGCACTCGAGCGCGGTGCGGAACTCGGTGAGGGCCCGGGCTGCGTCCTGATCCCCGGCGTACCGAAGGACCTCCTGCTCGATGCGCAGCCCATCGGTGTGGCGGACGAGCTCTGTGTAGGACCGATCGCGGACGGCGGCATCGCTGGCGAAAGCGGCTCCGCAGTACTGATGTGGCTGGACTTCGCCGTTCGATGCGGACAGGTCGTCCCAGTCCTTGCCGAGCGCGGTGCGGGTCAGCAGCAGCGACGCCGCCGCCGGATCGGTGTCGGCGCGGGCCGGTGCGCGTCCGGCGGACATCCGCGCGGGCGACTGCGCGCCACTGGGCCGTACACGCGTGGCGGCATGCGTCGCGGCCTGGCGCAGGGCACCCCGCCCGGGGAGGCTCGAGGCCGAGGCCGTCAGGCCGGACCCGGTCGCCGCCGGACGCGAGGGTCCGTGCGCCGACCGGCCGGACGAGCCGGCCCCTCCGCTGCAGCCGGAGATCACCAGGCCGGCGGCGAGTAGGGCGATGC
This sequence comes from Frankiales bacterium, assembly GCA_025465135.1. Taxonomy (GTDB): domain Bacteria; phylum Actinomycetota; class Actinomycetes; order Mycobacteriales; family SCTD01; genus RYN-124. The sequence goes on from JAODNA010000049.1 coordinate 10,218, forward strand.
ACCGGCCGAACGGCGACCGGCCGCTCACCTCGCGACAGCCGTGACAGTGCCCGTCGTCGGAACGGATGCAGCGCCGGAACAGTCGCCCGCGACGACGTACACGAGCAGTGCCGAACCGGGGAACGCGAGACGGGTCGGCGCCGCGCTCCGGCCGCACACGCTGCCGAGGTCGGTCACGAAGCCCTTCCCACTGCCGTCCTGCGCCAGCTCCAGGCGGACCGGCCGTCCGGAGGCGTCCACCGCGGACACCGACACCGCTCGGTCGGTGCGGCGCGTCTGGAACACGGCGGCACCGGTGCTGCCGCCCTGCACCTTCCCGCCGACGCGCATCACACCGGCGACGCCGGCCGGTCCGGTGTAGGAAGCGGTCTGCGGCGCGCCGGCCGAGGCCGGCGCTGCGACCGCGACTGCGGCGAGGCCGACCGCCAACGTTGATACCGCTAGGCCCCGCACGGGTGCACCTCGATGTCGACGTCGCTGCTGTCGTAGCCGACCTGGCTCTTGAGCGGGTGGGTGTAGTCAGGCTGGACCGTCACGGTCGGGCCGCTGCCCGTGTACGACGGAGTGCACGCAAGGGCGGCAGCCGGGGTGGCGCAGACGAAGCCGGCAGAGGCAACGGCTGCCGCCGCGCCGACGGGCAGGATCCAACGGACGCGCATGTCGCTCCTCGAGGTCGAGACGGTGTGTCGGGGCGGACCGGCAGGGCCCGCCCCGACAGACGGGTCAGGGGCAGGAAACCGACTCGCCGAACCCACCGGTCGTCTTCACGCCGGGCGTGGGGAGGGTCTTGATCGCGACGTCCGGGCCGTAATACGTCGTGGTGCAGCCGTTCGTCGGGTTGGTGGTGCGAAGGAGCACCGTGGCGTTGGCGGCCGTCGCGGACAGGAGCAGGCCGGCGCCGAGGGACGTCGTAGCAACGACGGTGAACAGGGTGCGACGCATCGCACTTCCTTCCTGGGTGAGTGCCGGGAACCTCCCGACTCCCTCCTCCACGGAGCAGCGGTCCGCTGATTACAGGTTCGTGGCACGATCTTTCAGGTGACCAGCACACCCTCCGCGGAACAGCGGCTCCGCGACCTGGCGCGGCTGCGTCGCGTGCGCGACCGGATCGACCGGGACCACGCGCAGCCGCTCGACCTCGAGGCGCTCGCCCACGGGGTGCACATGTCGGCCGGGCACCTCAGCCGCGAGTTCAAGCTCGCGTACGGCGAGTCGCCGTACAGCTACCTCATGACGCGACGCATCGAGCGCGCGATGGCGCTGCTGCTTCGGGGGGACCTCAGCGTCACCGAGGTCTGCTTCGCCGTCGGCTGCTCGTCCCTGGGGACCTTCAGCACCCGCTTCACCGAGCTGGTCGGCGTACCGCCCAGCACCTATCGCCGCGAGGCAGCCGGCGCGACGGCGGGGATTCCGTCCTGCGTGGCAAAGCAGGTGACCAGACCGATCAGGAATCGAGAAGCAGCGGTTGCCGATCCGCGCCTAGCGTGACGACCATGGACATCACGATCCACACGGCCGTTCTCCCGCACAGCGACCCGGACGCGTCGCTGGCCTTCTACCGCGACAGCCTCGGCTTCGAGGTGCGCACCGACGTGGGCAAGGGCGCGATGCGCTGGATCACTGTGGGTCCGCCCAACCAGCCGGGCACCTCGATCCTGCTGGCACCCCCGGCCGTCGATCCCGGCATCACCGACGACGAGCGCCGCACCATCACCGAGATGATGGCCAAGGGCACCTACGGATGGATCCTGCTGGCCACACCCGACCTCGACGGCACGTTCGAGAAGGTGCAGGCCAGCGACGCCGAGGTCGTCCAGGAGCCGACCGACCAGCCATACGGCATCCGAGACTGCGCCTTCCGCGACCCGGCCGGCAACCTGATCCGCATCCGGCAGCTGCCCTGACCCACGAGCCGGGTCGCTGAGCGGGTGCCGACAACACGAAGACCCGCATGGACGGAGAATGCTCAGTCTTCGGAGCGGCAGGGGTCGGCACGGTTGGTGTCGAACTGACAGCCATGCGGATGAGTCGGCTGCGGGGCATCGCTTCCGCTGCGTTCGCTGTCGTCGTGCTCGTCGGATCGCCAAGCACGGGCGCGGCCTCGGCGAGCGACTCGCCGGCCTGCACGCCCAGGGCGGCCAGCCCCCGCGTCGGCCTGACTCTCGTGTCGGCGAAGCGCCTCGACAGTCGCACGACCAGCTACGCCTTCCGGTCCGCGGCTGTCGGCAGTGCCATGTCGGACGGCCTGGTCCACGCCCGAGTGATCGTTCCTGCGGGCTACCGGACCGGGGGCAAGCGGTACCCAGTGATGCTGCACCTGCACGGCACGAACAACTCCCCGACGACGTGGGCGCCACGGGAAGTGCAGGAGCTGCTCGGCAGGAACGAGGTCATCTGGGTCGAGCCGGACGGCGGCCCGGCCGGGTTCTACGCCGACTGGTACGGCAGCCCCGTCACCGGTCGCGACGCCATCAACGGTCCCGTCCCCGCGGAGCCGCCGGCGTGGGAGACGTTCCACGTCCGCGAGCTGCTGCCCTGGCTGGATCGCACCTTCCGCACCACCGGGCGGCGGGCCATCGTCGGCAGCTCCATGGGCGGCTTGGGGGCCATGTCCTACCCCGCCCGCCACCCCGGCGTCTTCGCGGCCGCCGGATCCTTCTCCGGCGTCGTCGACCTGGATGTGCTGTTTCCCGCCGGACCCGCCGTCATCAGCCTCGGGTACGACCCGTGCATCTTCGGAGACCGAGTGCTGCAGGCCGACAACTGGGCCGCTCACAACCCCACCGACCTGGCCGCCCGCCTGCGGGGTGTCTCCCTGTTCGTCGCCAGCGGAAACGGGCTGCCTGGGCGGTACGACGACGCGACGACAGCGGCGGGCGGAGCTCCCCTCGAGCTCCTGCTGCACCAGGGTGCGAACGACTTCGTGGCAGCGCTGCGGAAGGCGGCCGTCCCGGTGACGTACTGGGAATACGGCAACGGCACACATCCGAGCCCCACGACCACCCGCTTCTACGACTACGACGATCTGCGGCGCTTCCTTCCCCAGGCGATGCGCGCTCTCGCCGGACCGGGCCGTGCGTAGGGCCGGCGGCGCAAGCCTCTGCTGATCGGCGCAGACCGTCGCCACCGGCCATTACCGCGTGACGTCCGGACGCCAGGGCCGCCGAGTTCCTACGCTCCGTGAGCTTCACCGCTCGGTCTGTCCGGCGCTGCCTGAACCAGCTCATGCAGGGTCTGCATGGCGGCGTCGAAGGCGGGGCGACCGACGATGTCGGCCCACCGCTGCTCGATCTCGGCAACCCGATTCCCGGCAGCGTCGAGAGCGCGCCGCCCCCGCCGGGTCGGGTAGATCAGCTTGGCCCGCCCGTCGGAGGGATCCGGGCGTCGTTCCAAATATCCCAGGGCTTGCAGGTCGTCGACCAGCTCGGAGGTCGCGGCCGGGCTCAGCTGCGCTCGGGCGGCGAGCTCGGTGAGCCGGATGCCGTCGATGCCGACGTTGCCGAAGATCTGCAAGTGCGCTTCGCGTAGGTCGCCGAAGCCAGCCTGCGCTCCTGGCGCCAGCAACTCCTGTCGGAACTCTCGGAGCAACCGGCCGAGCAGTTGGCCGACGGCGAGTCGGTTCGTGGGGAGGTCTCTTGACGTAGCCATCGTCCCGGATGATAGTTCGGGTTCCGATGTTTCGGGTTCCGAAGTAATGAGGTTCTGATCGTGACGACTACGGCGGTTACGGACGACGCGGAGCCGGCAAACACCGCCATGATGGGCATCGTCCATGCGGCACTGCGCCGCGACCTCTCGCGGTGCACGACCGCGCTCTCGGCGCCGACTCCACCTGCCGACCGGCAGCGGGCGGCGCTCGCCGTGCACCTGGCATGGCTGATGGAGTTCCTTGACGGCCATCACAAGGGAGAGGACGCCGGCCTCTGGCCGCTGGTGCGCTCGTTGGACCCGTCGACTGAGGACCTACTCGCTCAGATGGAGCACGACCACGCCCAGATCGCACCGGCGATCGCAGCCCTGAGGGAGGCGACACGCCGGTACGCCGATGACGACGCCGCCCCGGCCCGCGAAGGGCTGCTGGAGGCGCTAGCTGCTCTGCGCGCGGTGCTGGACCCGCACCTGCTTCGGGAGGAGAACGAGATGATGCCTGTCGTCGCCAGGACCCTCTCGAACGCCCGTTGGGAGGCCTTCAACCAGGAGCACTACGTCACGCCGAAGTCCAAGAGCGAGCTCGGTCACGAAGGACACTGGCTGATCGACAGCATCGATCCTGGCGGCTACAAGATCGTGGTGGGCAACGTCCCACCGATCCCGCGCTTCGTCCTTCTCCACGCCTTCGCCGGCCGGTATGCACGTGCCTGCGCGGCCCGTTGGGGTGCAGACGTCCCGATCAAGCCACTGCGTGACACGACTTAGTCGTCGCCAGATGGTTTCCGCGAGGCCGGGAGCGATCCTGAAGTACGCCGTGACGCGTCGGCTGACGCGGATCGGCAACCGGTGCGCGGTACGGCTCTACGGGCTCGTCGACGCGCGGCGCTCGGCCGGTCACCGGGGAGCCGGCGTCTTGGTCGTCACGATCGCCGGGCGGCGCACGAACGCCCAGCGGTCTACGTGCGTGCGCTACCTGAACGCGTCCGAGGGCCTCGTGGTCTGGGGTACCGGCTCAGGGTCTCCCCGGGACCCCGACTGGTTTGAGAACCTGCGCCGAGCGACTGTGGCCCAGGTGCGAGTCGGCGCAGAGCGTCAGCTGCTCATTCCCCGTGAACTCGTCGGGGAGGAAAGAAACACCATGTGGAACGACGTCGTGCTCGTGCAAGTACCGAAGGTCGCGAGATACGCCAGGCGAGCCAACCGCACCATCCCGGTGGCAATCCTCGCGACGCCGACGGATCTGGTGACGCCACACGCGCCGACTTAGCGCCGGAACATGCGCGACGCGCAACGCCGTGGCTTCCTCGTCGTCGCCGCAACAAACCGTGCCACGGGCGGGAAAATCCGAGCGTCAGGCCATGCTCGTCTGCCCTGTGTGAGTCGGGTCAGGGGCTGCTTTGGGCGGGCGGGCAGCCGGCTGGCGTACGCGCGTATCCGGACGCTGCCATCGCGGTCATGGCCTGAGGGAGGAAGCACCGCATCGCGTCGTAGATGTAGAAGCGACTGGCGTTCGGCACGGGCTCGAACGGGTGTGTGCCGTTGCCGTAGAACCACGTCCGGACCGGCACGTGGGCTGCGTGGAGGGCAGCGACGAAGTTCTTGTTCATCTGCTGCAGCAGCACCTCAAGCGCCCCGTTCCCTGCGGTGCCAGCGTCATCGTGCGTGCCCGGTACGCCGTTCCCGGACGTCACGAACAGCGAGATCCCGTGGAGGTGGGCGGCGAGCGCCGTGGGGTTCTTGGCGTGCCAGTTCGCGGCTTGGGTGACGGGATCACCGAAGATGCAGTTGCCGTACGCGGCGGTGATGATTTCGCCGGCCCCGGGCATCTCGATGTCAACGGCCCCGGAGACCGCAAGGGCCGCGTCGTAGAGACCTGGGTGCAGAGCGGCGTAGGCCATCGAGCCGTAGCCGCCCATCGATTCACCAGAGATGGCGCGGTGGCCGTTCGTGCGCAGGTGGTGGTCGATCCAAGGGACGAGCTCCCGGTTGAAGAACGTCTCCCACGCAGGCGGGGGCGCAGCCGGGCCGGTGGCTGTTGTCGCTGAGGCCCGAGGTGTTCCGTAGTGATCGGCGTAGAAACTCGTCGAGCCGCCGTCAGGGGTGATGAACACGACGGGCGTTGATCCCAGTACAACTTTCTCGACTTCGGCGAGATTCAGGGTCTCCGCGTTGCTGCCCGTGCCGTGCGTGTAGTACAGGACGGGGAAGCGGCGAGAGGAGGCCGACAAGTACTGCTCAGGCAGGATCACTCGCACGTGCACCAGTCCGTCCGGAGTCGCACCCGTGCCGACCGCGGCGGACCGGAACGTGTAGAGCCGGGTGCGGGTGTCGAGCTTCTTGCTGGAGAGCAGCGTCAGTCCGACCGACGGTTTGCTCAGCCGTGGAACACAGAGCGGGCTGTCGACAGCTGACGCAGCGGTAGCCGTGAAGACAATCGGAAACGCGACGAACGCGAGTGCGCCCGCCACGAGGACACGTGCTCCTCTGAGCGTGTTCAGCATGTGGTCGACATCCTGCCCGCTGTGCATGGACCTCCGGGGTGAGCTCTGCGCATGTCAGTCCTCCCTCTGACCGCAGCGGGTGGCGGCGGACGTGTTCGGACGAACATCAATGCGCCTGCGCCACACGGCGAGTGCGGAGCACACGAGGAGTAGGGCAGCGACCGGCCCCTGGAGGTTGGGGCCTGTCGCAGCAAGCTTCATGCCGAGCTTCGGACCGGTCTTGACATGTGTTGCTTGGCGGAAAGTGACCGACAGAGGCGCTGAGCCCAGTGGGCGTCCGCCCGGACCACCGGCGAAGGTGAGCCATGCAGCCAGGGGCAACTGCTGGCCAACCCCCGGCTTGCTCCAGTCACACACGCCCGTGGGGAACGCGTGCTCGAGCTTCGCCCAGTCGGCGTCGGCGAACGTGTTCGTGTAGAGCTTGCGGTCCAGCGGTTGGAGTTGACACTTGAGGACGTCATCTGTCTTTGGAGCGCCGGCGGCGATCCGCGGGTTCCCGAAGTACGGAAACAGAGCAGCGCATGCCGCTAAGTCGGTGATCTGTGCTTCGGAGGACACCCAGCAGGAGTCGACAGCATCCTTGGGTTTGTCGTTGATCACCTTGCGCGAGTGAGGGGTGAGGCTGCGATCGGCCTCGATCGCAGTGAGCCAGCGATCCATCACCAACAGCGGACTGTTGGGGAGGCAGAAGTCACCGAGCGGCACTCTCCCTCCGGGTTGTCCTCCACCGCCCAGCTGATTGCCGAATCCGCACAACGCCCAGGATGCGTCGCCGAGGAGGGGCACGGCACCGGTCCAGATGGCCTGGTTCGCGGAGCTGCCGTTGGCGGCCTGGAGACGGGCCTGGATGATGTGGCTCTCCAGGGCTTGGTGGATTTCCTCGTTGTCCTGACCGCGCAGGTCAAGGATGGCTGCTTGGGCCAGGGAGCGGCCGCTCATGACCTGCCCGGCGCGATAGGCGGTGGCGATGGTGGCGGGCTCGGCGGCGCTTCGCTGCGGCTGCCACAGCCCGTCCAGGGTGTGCCCACCCATGTTGGCGTTGAGGTCCGCGAACTGCGCCGGGGTGATCTCGCCGGCTTGCAACGCGGTTAGGCCGTATTGCAGACCGACGTTGTCGTAAGGGCGATGAGCGAACCCGCGAGAGAGCTTCTTCTCCTGCGGACCCCAAGAGCTGCGCGCACGTTGACCCCAGATCGCGATCTGGTAGTCGTTCATGGTGCAGCGGGTTCCGCCGGGACGGATGTCTGGGTCATACACGGAGTCGAGTGGCAGGTTGCAGTTCGCGGCGCTGGCTGCGTTGATCAGGCCGCCGAACTCAGCGTCAATGGCCACGCAGCCCGCGGGGTCTTGGTAGCCGGTGACGACGGCCCGCTGCTGGCCGGTAGGGCCTGGCGCGGGCGGTGTCTGGTTGAAGTAGCGGTCGAACAGGACGCAGTCGAAGACGCTTGGCGCGGTCGACCAGATGTCGGGAAAGCTGCAGCTGGGCAAGATGCCGTCCAGCAGACCGGGGTAGGTGTCGGCGATGATGTACTGCTGCAGCCCGCCGCCGGAACACCCCTCACCGATCACATACCGGATGTGGCCGTAGCTCTCGGCGATGTGCTCCTTGAGCATCATCAGCGCTTCCGCGGACACCGTGTCGTTGGCGTCGCTGCCGTGGACGTTCAGACTGCTCGCGGCAATCAGAAACCCGCGCCGCAGGTGGCTGTCGTCCAGCACCGCCTGCGGCGAATCCTGGGTGTGGTGTGGGGCGGTGCCCCCACCGAACCAGTACGCAACCTTGTGGTTCCACGCCCGCTGCGGTGCCAGCGCCGACCAAGGCCGCGCCGGATCGGCCAAGACGGCAAGCCGGTAGATGCCGCGATCCTCGACGCCGGTCTCGACCCGGACGATGTACGGAACCGTGACGCCCTGGTCGGTGGTGGTGCGAGCGACATCAAGCGCCGGATCCGACGGGTCGTAGGGCAGAAACGACGTCTTGCTGGGATCCGTGGACACGTAGAAGTACGTCAGCCGGGTGGGCGCGTCGCACTGCGCATCGCGCGCCGGGCCCAGCCCGTTGTCTTGGGTGCTGCACACCCACGGCTGCACCTGAGGGCCGGCGAATACCGGGCCACCGACTGGGTGCACGGTGAGAGCCAGCTGAGCACCGCGACCGTCAGCAAGCTGGGCGGTCACCGCGCGGCGGCCAGGCTTCAACCGGGTGACGAGACCAACCAAGCCCGTGAAGCTGCCGTAAGACCGGAGCCCGAAGCTCTTCGTGACGTCCCGGCCGTCGACCCGAACCTGGACCGCGGACGGGGCAGCGTCGTCAGGCAGCGAGATGCCGACCAAGGCGTCGTCGCCGCTGATCAGGTCGGCCCGGTTGGACAGCGTCACAATGGCCAGCTGCCCCGCCGCCACCGGCCCGGGACCGGCCGTCGCGTCTACCCGCACTGCGGCACCGGCAGTGCCGGCGAGGGCGATCAGGCATCCCGCCAGGAAGACCGCGACCACGCGGCCACGGCCGTTGAGGTCGAACATCATCGGGAACCTTCCTACGACAGCCCTGCCAGCAGCTCAGGAGCAAGCGAGCCCCCGTTTCGTTGAAGTATTCGGCGGTATCCGGAGCTCGCCTCTTGCCGGATCGCCCCGAATCCTTGCCAAGATCCTTGACGAATCGTCAACGCACGGGGGCTTTAGCGCCCAGTCGTGCGCGCCCGCGTGGCTACGGACATTCGACGCATCCCGAGGAACGGCCGGCCTCGCTCAGGCGTCAGGGAGCCCCTTGGCGCCGGTCTCGACAGCGAGGACCGAGATGACTGCGCCCCTGAGGGTCCACGGGTCCGAACCGGTCAGCTTCTTCCAACGGTCGAGCCGGCTTCTGACGCTGTTAGGGCTCAGGAGCAGCCGTCGAGAGGTTTCGGCAAGAGAAAGGTTCGCGCCCGCGAAGGTCCGCACCGTCAGCGCAAGATGCGGATGTCGTCGCGCCACCTGCTGGAACGTTGCGAACAGCGGCGCCAAGGCGCCTTCCTGGGCCAGAACCACGGCCTCGAGCCAGTCTTGTTCGAAGACGCAGCACCTGTGGCGCAGACTCGCCAGAGCGGCTGCCTGTTCGGCATCGAGGATGCTGAGCCGCGCTCCCTGCAGGCTGGAGCGCTCGAGCCCGACACCGGCGGGCTGGTCGGACAGCAGCTGGACAAGCTGTGCGCGCACGGCATCGGACTCGGCTTGGACCAGTGTGATCACGGTGTAGCCGCGTTCCGAGGTCGCCGCGATCGCGCCCAACTGTCGAGCGGCGTCCCTCAGGTGCGCCGACGCGTCAAACGACGCGCCGGGCGCGGGAAGGACGAAAGCCTGGAAGGACCCGTTCGGCTGGAAGCCGAAGTCGCTCGCGGCGTCGGAGGCCTCCGCCGAATCGGGATTGCGCCGGATGAGGTCGAACAAGTGCGCGCGGGCGCGGGCGTCCGCAGCTTCGGACCGGCCGATTTCCTCGAGGTACCCGTCGCCGACCGCTGTGATGACACCGTGAATCCAGCTCCAAAGCGTCGCGCTGCCCTCGAGCAGGAGGTCGGTACTCGTGTCATCAGCAGCCCGGGCTTGAATGACGAGCTCGGACCATACCTCCCGGTAACCGACGTGGTACGCGGCCACGAGCGACTGCAGGGGCAGCCCCTGACGTGCGCGGTGCCGTCCGAGCTCCCCACGGATCGCGAGCTCGTCTTCGCGGGGGCTGCGGTTCTCCGCGAGCCCGAGCAACATCATGTCGAGGTTGCGAAAGGACGCGGCTGAGAGATCAGCAAGGGGCACATTGCCGCCTTGCGCATAGTCCGGGATCTCGCTCGTGATCGCGGCCGCAACCCGGACAGTGAGCTCGTCGAGGTTCTCGCGCACACATTGACACAGGCGCGCGACCGGACCCCAGCCGTCGGGTGGCTGAGGCACATAGTCCGTGAGCGCGGGGAACACGACACCGTCACCGTTGTACGACGGCTCGACGCCGAACTCGGTCGGCTTGGGTGCAGGCATCCGGAACTCCCCTCCCCGAGGCCATACAGAGCCGGAGTGGGGCGGGTGGGGCTCGAACCCACGACCGAGGGATTATGAGTCCCTTGCTCTGACCGGCTGAGCTACCGCCCCGCGCGGAGTCTAGAACCGCAAGCGGGTCGCCCAGCGCTCCTTCTAGTCGCGGGCTTCCGGCCCGTCGCCGCGCCGGGCGAACATCTCGAGGACCACGGCGTCGCCCTGATGGTGCTCGCGCACGACCTCGACGAAGGAGTCGAAGGCGCGCTGCTCGTCCGACACGAGGTCCTTGATCTGTGGCAGCCGCTCGGCCACCCGCTCGACGGCGACCGGGCCGTACTCGAGAAGCGGTGCGAGCACCTCGTCGACGACGCGGCGCCGCGTGTGCCAGAGCGCGAGGGCCCGCAGCTCGGCTCGCGGATCGGGGGACATGGCCCGACGGTCCCCCACGCCGACGGATTCCGCAGGCGTTCGGCCTAGTCCAGGCCAGCCACGGTCGTCAGGGCGGGGTCGGCCGAGAAGCGAGCGCACCGAGGTGCAGGACGTTGGCGCGCTCCTCGGGGTCGCGCTCGCCGGGTGCTGCCAGCCAGATCAGGGCGCACCGGCGGTAGTAGGCGCCCTGCGACTCACCGGGCTCGCGCGGCGGGAGGGAGACATCGACCGCCATGCGGGCGAGGGAGGCCGCGCGGCGGGCAGCGTAGCGATTGGTGGGGCGCCCCATGGATCAGTCCCGACCGGCTACCACTTGTGGCTGCGAGCCTGCGCCGGCTCGAGGGTCTCGCTCACCACTTCACGCTCTTGCTCATGAGGACTCCTTCGTCGTCGCCGCTTGCACCTCCAACGAGAGCTCCGGCGAGCGGTGACGGGCCGCCGACATCCTCTGAACCAAACCCGGACCAATCGCGAACACCTGGCATGGCGACCCCCGAGCTGGCCCCAGGAACCCGCCGGGCCGTCCCGGTCGAGCCGTCCGGCGAGCTCGCCGGTGACCGCACGGCCCCGGTCTGGGCCTGCGAGCGGTTCGACGGCCTGCTCTGGCAGCTGGTCGGCATGGCCGGCAGCGAGCGCGAGTGCCGGGAGTTCCTCCACGGGAGCTGAGGGCACACTGGAGCCGTGCGCCCCCCTCGCCCCCTGCTGCTGCTCGCCGCCTGTGCCCTCGCCGCGGCCTGCGGCAGCCCCGCGGCAGCTCCCGTCCGCTCCCACGCCGCTCCGCTCTGGTTCGCGACGACGCCGCAACGACCGGTCAAGGTGCTGGTGGTCGTTGAGGAGAACCACACCCAGCGCGCCGCGCTGCAGGGCATGCCCTACCTGTCGTCGCTCGCGTCGACCTACGGGCGCACAGCCGCCTACAAGGCGATCACCCACCCCTCGCTGCCCAACTACCTCGCACTCGCAGGCGGATCGACCTTCGGCATCCGCGACGACCGCGGTCCGGCCAGCCACCACCTGAGTGGCCCGAGCGTCTTCGACCGCGTGATCGCCGGCGGCCGGACGGCGAAGTCCTACGTCGAGTCGATGCCCGGGAACTGCGCGCAGTCGGCGACGACGAAGTACGCCGTGAAGCACAACCCATGGGCCTACTTCTCCGACGCGGGCCCGCGCGCGAGCTGCCGTCGCTTCGACGTACCGGCCGGTACGACGGCGTCCGGGGCGCTCCGCCACGACATCGACGCCGGCACGCTGCCGACGGTGGGCCTGCTCGTCCCGGACATCTGCCATGACGGGCACGACTGCTCCCTGGCGACGGCCGACGGCTGGCTCAAGAGCTGGCTCTCGGTCGTCATGCAAGGGGCCGACTACCGCAGCGGCCGGCTCGCCGTCGTCGTGACGTTCGACGAGGACGACACGTCGAGCAACAACACCGTCCTCACGGTCGTCGTCTCGCCGTACACCGCGAAGGTCGTCAGCACGCGTGCGCTCAACCACTACTCCCTGACGCGCTACCTCGCCGAGCTGACGGGCACCACACCGCTGCGGGCCGCTGCGACCGCGCCGTCGATGCGGGCCGACTTCCGCCTGTAAGGGGCCGAACGGCGTAATGCCCCGACCAAGGCTCCTAGGAAGGTCGGGCCCGAGCGGTCACTCTCCGTAGTCCCTTGGGCCCATCTTGCCCACTTGTCCGAAACATGCCCTCCCCAGCGGCCGATGAGATCCCCGTACGGCAGAAGACCTCCGGACCCGGGGTCTCGCCGTGGACGAGGGGGCTTCATGTCGGACCGCAAGGCCACGAGCCGCACGAAGCCCGCACGGCGCGTTGCGGCGGCGCTCCTGACCGCCGCCGCCCTCAGCGTGACGGGAGCGGCCCCGGCGCAGGCCGGCCTGCTCGGCGGGCTCCTCGGCGTCGTCGGCGGCACCGTCGGCGTCGTCACCAACCTCCTCGACACCACGACCGGCCTGCTCGGCGGCGCCGACTGGGGATACGCCGCGTCAGCCACCACGCTGCCCCAGGCCGCCGCAGCCATCAACGCCGACGACATGGCGAACAAGGGCTACACCGGCAAGGGCATCGGCGTTGCGCTCATCGACACCGGCGTCGTCCCCGTCCAGGGACTGAAGTCCGGCAACGTCGTCATCGGCCCGGACCTGTCGCTCGACAGCCAGGCGCCCCAGGGCAACCTGGACGGCTTCGGCCACGGCACCCACATGGCCGGCATCATCGCCGGCAACGACGCCGCGTTGCTCGGCGGCGGCTTCAAGGGAATCGCTCCGCAGGCAAAGCTGCTCAGCGTCCGGGTCGGCGCGCATGACGGCGCCGCAGACGTCTCGCAGCTGATCGCGGCGGTCGACTGGGTTGTCCAGCACCGCAACGACAACGGGATGAACGTCCGCGTCCTCAACATCGCCTTCGGCACCGACGGCACGCAGAGCCCGACGCTCGACCCGCTGACCCACGCCATCGAGAACGCCTGGCGCGCCGGGATCACCGTCGTCGTGTCCGGCGGCAACGGCGGCAACACCCGAGCGTCCCTCGACAACCCGGCCCGGGACCCCTTCGTCATCGCGGTCGGCGCCGACGACACCCACGGCACGAACGGCACCGCCGACGACACGATCCCGGTCTTCTCGTCCCGCGGCTCGCTGACCCGGCACGTCGACGTGGTCGCACCCGGCCAGTCCATCGTCTCGCTGCGCGATCCCGGCTCGGTCGTCGACACGGAGTACCCCGCCGCTCGCGTCGACAGCCGCTTCTTCAAGGGCAGCGGTACGTCGCAGGCCACGGCAGTCGTGTCGGGTGCGGTCGCCCTGCTTCTCCAGCAGCGGCCGGAGCTGAGCCCGGACGACGTCAAGCAGATGCTCATGGCGACCGCCCAGCCGGTCGTGGACACCCCGCAGGCGACCGGTGCGGGCCTCATCAACGTCCTCGCCGCCGCGAGCGCTCCGCGTCCCCTCCTCGCACAGAGCTTCCCGAAGTCCACCGGCCTCGGCACCCTCGAGGCCTCCCGCGGAACGCACCACGTCGGCCAGAACGCCTCGTCCGACCTGACGGGCGAGAAGGACATCTTCGGCAAGCCCTGGCAGCCCTCGGTCTGGGCGCCCAAGAGCAGCAGCGGCACCGCATGGAGCGGCGGCGACTGGAACGGCACCACGTGGGCCGGCAGCTGCTGGTGCACGAGCAGCCCCCTCTGGTCGGCCACTTCCTGGTCCGCCACGTCATGGAGCGCGACGAGCTGGTCGGCCACTTCCTGGTCCGCCACCTCATGGAGCGCGACGAGCTGGTCGGCCACCTCCTGGTCCGCCACGTCATGGTCATCGGCGCCCGGCAATGTCTGACGGAGCGGCCGCGCCGCCCACGGCGCGGGTGTGGGCCCTCACAGCGATCCTTGCTGCGGGGGCCTTCGCCCTGCACGTGTGGAACCTGTCCGGCTTCACGGTTCCCGCCGGTCGCGCCGGCCTGATCGCGCTCGCGCTGGTGGCCCTGTTCGTGGTCGCTGAGGTCGCCGTCGTACACGTCACGATCGGCCGCGACGCCCACACCATCGGCTTCGCCGAGGTGCCCTTCGTCATCGGGCTGTTCGTCGCGGCGCCCGGCACCGTCGTCACCGCGCGGATCATCGGCGGCGCCCTCGCGCTGCTGTGGCACCGCCGGCAGACCGCCGTCAAGATCGGCTTCAACGTCGCCCAGTGGTGGCTCGGCGGCGCCGCTGCCGCCAGCACCTGGTTGCTGCTGGCCGGCCACGGCTCCCCCTACGGCGTGCGCGGCTTCGGCGCGGCCGTCGCGGCAGGCCTGGTCGTCGAGCTGACCTCCGCGATCGCCGTCACCACCGTCATCGCGCTCCGCGGGGCGGGCGCTCACGTCGGCGCCACGACGCTGCTCACGGGCTTCGCCGCGGCCGCGGCCAACGCCTGCTTCGCGCTGATCATCCTCGTCGTCCTGCACACGGACTGGCGCGGGCTCTGGGTGGTCGCCGCCCTGGCTGCGTTCCTCGTCCTCGCGCACCGCGCACACGTCGCACTGCTCCGACGGCACGACGCCATGGAGCGACTGCACGACTTCACCCGACGGCTCGGGGGCGGTGACCTGCGGCTGGAGCTCGTCGTCACGGAGGTCCTCGCCGGTGCCCGCGACCTGCTCGAGGTGGCGGTCGTCCGCCTCGACCTCCACGCGAACCAGACCGACGCCGCGCAAGCCTGGCTCTGTGACGACGACGGCGTCCGCCCGTGCGGGCCGGACCGCCGGGCCGCCGAGGCGAACCCCGAGGGCCTGCGTCGGCGCGGCTCGCACGTCGACAAGCTCACGGTCCAGCTGCACGGCGAGTCCGGTCCGATCGGCGCCATCACCGTCTCCGGCCGCCTCGGTGACGTCGGCGGCCTCGAGCAGTCCGACCTCCGTCTCCTGGAGGCACTCGCCGGGCACGCTGCGATCGGCCTGCACAACGGCCGGCTCGCCGACCGCCTTCGCGACCAGGTGTCGGAGAACGCACACCAGGCGATGCACGACTCCCTCACCGCGCTGCCCAACCGGCTGATGTTCGACCGGACCGCGACCGCCTCGTTGGCGAACGCAGACCAGGGAGCGGTGCTGCTCCTCGACCTCGACCGCTTCAAGGAGATCAACGACACGCTCGGGCATGCCGCCGGCGATGCCGTGCTCCAGGAGGTCGGCTCGCGGCTGAGCGGTATCGCCGCAGCAGGCGCGTGCGTTGCGCGACTGGGCGGCGACGAGTTCGCGGTCATCATGGTCGACGCCGACCTGCGTGACGCGACGCGCATGGCCGAGGAGATCCGCAACGCCCTGATCCGTCCCCTCGACGTCGTCGGCGTCACCCTGACGGTCGACGCCAGCGTCGGGATCGCGCTCGCTCCCGAGCACGGCTCCGACATCGCCACGCTCCTGCGGCGCGCCGACGTCGCGATGTACGCCGCGAAGGACACCCACGGCGGCGTCGCCGTCTACGCACCGGACAGAGACCACCACTCCGCGGCGCGGCTCGCGCTCGTGGCCGACCTGCGCGCGGCCATCGCCAACGGCGACCTGGTCCTGGCCTACCAGCCCAAGACCCAGACGATCGGCAAGGACGTGCACGGCGTCGAGGCGCTCGTGCGCTGGCAGCACCCGGTTCGCGGCATGATCCCGCCGGACGACTTCATCGGCATCGCCGAGCAGACCGGGCTCATCGCGCCGCTCACCGAGTGGGTGCTGCGCACCGCCCTCGCCCAGTGCCGGACCTGGCTCGAGCAAGGCCTGGACCTCGGCGTTGCTGTGAACATCTCCCCGCGCACGCTCCACGACCCCGCATTCACGGGACTGCTCGCCGGACTGCTCGCCGACAGCCGGGTACCGGCGTCGCGGCTGACCCTGGAGATCACCGAGGGCGCGCTCATGGACGACCCGGAGCGGGCCATCGACGTGCTGTGGGAGCTGCGACGGGCCGGCGTACGGCTGTCGGTCGACGACCTCGGCGTCGGGCACTCGTCGCTGTCGTACCTGAAGCGACTGCCCGTGCACGAGATCAAGATCGACAAGTCGTTCGTGACCGGCATGGTCGACGACTCCGACGACGAGGCGATCGTGACCGCCGTGATCGCGATGGTGCACAAGCTCCGCATGACCGTCGTCGCCGAGGGGGTCGAGGACGAGCGGACCCTGGTGCGCCTTGCCGAGCTCGGTGCCGATGTGGCCCAGGGCTACTGGATGAGCCGGCCCATCCCCGCCGAGGAGATCCGGCCGTGGATCGAGCGCTGGTCCGGTGCCGAGCCGGCCGTGGTCGTTCCCCTGCAGCGCACCGCACGCTTCGCGCACTGACTCCCTGTAACGACGAGCACGGTAGGGCGATAGGCCACTGACGGACGACCACGGAGGCGTAGCGAGCGTGAGCGTGATCGAGGTGGCGGGCCCCGCATCAGAGGCCCTGGCGCGAGCGGCGGAGCTGCGCCGTCAAGGCTGGCGGGTCGCGGTGCGCGGCACCCGGCTGACGCCGGCCTGCGAGGTCGTCTGGTCGCTCGAGGTCGGGCGCGACACCGACTGAAAGCACTGAGTCCATCGGACTAGAGCGCACCGGCCGGGACGGGTCGGCGGCTCCCCCAGGTGCACGTGATACCGACATTCGCGGCGATCCCGAGGGTCGACCTTCCGCACGCAGGCAAGGGCCGATTCGCCGCGTCACGGCCCACATCCGCCATGTCGGCTAAATGGTCTGTTGTTGGCGCGGATGGACTATTCCGCCGCAGGCCTGCGCGTGCGCATCCTTTGCCCCCGCCGGATCCACCCGATTTCGGCCGCATCGGAAGGAGGCTGACATGCGCGGAAGCACCTGGTCGTAGCGGAACGCCGCGACGACTGACTGTCGCCGTCGGTCTCGGGCGGGCGCCCCTCGTGGGCGCCCGCCCGGACAAAGCCCCCACCACGAACCCCCTCCTGGAGCAGCACATGACGCAGGCCGCCGAACCGCCGGTTGCAGTGACGCGTGCGCCGCGCTACCGCGCCCTGCTCCAGGTTCGTGAGTACCGCGCCCTGGTCGCTGCCGATGTGTTCTCCCTGCTCGGGGACCAGCTCGCCGCGGTTGCGCTCGCCGTGCTGATCTACCAGCGCACCGGGTCGGCCCTCCTGGCCGCCCTCGGCTACGCCACGACGTACGCGCCATGGCTGCTCGGCGGGCCGATGCTGGCGGCGATCGCCGACCGCCTTCCCTCGAGGCGGGTGCTGGTGGGCATCGACCTGTCGCGCGCCGTGCTGATCGGTCTCGCCGCCGTGCCGGGCATGCCCCTGCTGGTGCTGGGCGGGCTGCTGCTGTGCTCCTCGATGCTCTCGCCGCCGTTCCGCTCCGCTCGCGCGAGCCTGGTGCCGCAGGTGCTGCCGGACGACCGCTATCCCCTGGCGCTGTCGCTGCAGGAGGCGCTGCACCAGTCCTCCCAGCTCATCGGGTTCGTTGCCGGCGGTGCCCTCGTCGCCATCCTCAGCGCACACGGGGCCCTCGCCGTCGACTCGGCGACGTTCCTGGTGTCGGCGGTCGTCCTGCTCCGCGGCCTGACCCCCCGGCCCCCGTCTCTGTCCAAGGAGAAGCAGACCTCGCTGCTGCGAGAGTCCGTCGACGGCCTGCGGCTCGTCGCCGGCAACCCCTTGCTGCGTCGCCCGCTCCAGCTCGCCATGGTCGGTTCGATGTACGTGATCGTTCCGGAGGCCATCGCCCCGGCGTACGCCGCACGTCTCGGCGGCGGCGCCGTCACGGTCGGGTTGATCATGGCGTCGGTCGCCTCGGGCAGCCTCATCGGGGCCCTCGTCATGGGGCGCTGGGTGCCAGCGGCACTGCGACAGCGCGTCCTCTACCCCGTCGCCATCGCCGGAACGCTGCCGCTGCTCGCCACGCTCCTGGATCCCGGCCTTCTCACCTGCCTCGGACTGTTCACGGCGGCCGGGGCGTGCACGGCCTTCCAGGTCCCGGCCAATGCCGCCTTCGCGGCAGCGGTTCCCCCGGAGGCGCGGGCGCGTGCCTTTGGCGTGGCGATCACCGGCATGATGGGTGCACAGCTCGTCGGGATCGTCGCCGGTGGTGCCGCGGCGCAGGTCCTCGCGCCGTCCAGGGTGGTCGCGGGCGCAGGGCTCGTCGGTCTGCTGTCGCTACTCGCGATCGTGGCGGAGGGCGGCCTCCGTACCGCCCGAGGACGCCAGTGCACGGAGGTTCTGGGCCCGGCGCTCGGCCTCGAGCAGCTCGAGTCGACCATCGCCTAGGCCCCTGCCGCCGCACCGCTCGACGGCTGCGGCCCATGACGTGTAGGCGACCTTCGCCAGGCGCTGGCTCCAGTAGTCCTCCTGGTAGCCGAACAGCCCGGCGCCGGCGTACTCGAGGACGGTCAGGCCGGGGAAGTCGAAGGGCTCTCCGGCCGGGTCCGGGTTGTAGTAGCGGTTGGTCATGTTGAGGATCAGGCGCCGGCCGCTGATGACGTACCAGTCGAGGACGGCGTGTACGTCGGCGCGCTGTGCCATCAGCCCGACGATCCAGGAGCGCACCGCCTCGCGACCGCGCATCTCCCCGTAGACGTGCTCGACGTACTCGACGTCCTCCGTCAGGCGATCGGGCCAGGCGGCCCAGTTCTCGTCGACGCAGCCGGTCGTCCAGTGCAGGCGGAAGGCCGCCTCGACCTCCGCGCGCTCGACGTCCACCGCGACTAGTCCAGGCAGCCGGCCGTGACGTAGGCGATGCCTACGACGGCGTCGGGGTAGGCGTCGACGAGCTCCTGGGCCTGCCCCTTCGTGGCGAACAGGACCGAGAACGCGGTGTAGTCACCACTCGGCGAGAGCTTGAGCTGCGCGCGCGCCCCGGGAGTGCAGTTGATGTCGCCGACGCCGCCGTCGTAGCCGAGGGCCTTGGCCTTCTGCTGCGCGTTGACCAGCGCCGGGTCGCGCACGTCCGCGGCCACGGCCAGGAAGACGGCGTAGTACTTGCCGCCCTGGACCGCCGCCGCCTCGGGCGGCAGCGAGCCGCTCGGTGAGGTCGTGGGCGCCGCCGTGCTCGAGGCGGAAAGCTCAGAGGGAGTGGCCGTCGACGCAGCAGAGCCGCCCGTGGAGGATCCCGTGCAGCCGCCGATCGCGGCCGCCGCGAGGAGTGCGGCGAGGGAACGCAGATAGCCCGGCCGGGATGAGGGGGTCACGGCGCGACATGCTGCCCGATCGGTGGCCGGTCCCGCCATGTCGACCCGCCCGCCCTGCCCATCCGTGAGGGGCTCCGACGGGCTATGGCCCAGTCTGTCCGCTTCTGACAGGCTTCGCCCGAAGGCACCGGCACCTAGGCTGAGGAGCGACGTGGTGACGACCCTGATCGTGGACGACGAGCCGGACATGCGGCTCCTGATCGGCATGTCGCTGACGCTCGACGGCGCCTGCGAGGTCACGGCCGAGGCCGCCGACGGCGAGCAGGCCTTGACCGCGTGGGCCAGGGAGCGTCCGGACGTCGTGGTGCTGGACATGCGGATGCCGGGACTGTCAGGCCTCGACGTCGCCCGCCGCATCTTCGCGTTGGACCCCACCCAGCCCATCGTGATCTGCTCGGCCTACCTCGACCAGGCCGACCGCGACGAGGCGAAGCGCATCGGCGTCGTCGCCTGCGTCGACAAGACCGACCTGACCCGCCTGGCCGACGTCGTCTGCGCGGCCGCCCGCGCCGCCTGACGGCACGCGCCTCAGCGGACGACGCGGAGGTGGGTGACGCGCCTCAGGTGCGGCTCGATCTCGTCCGCGCTCGTCGAGGTGCACGGATGCCGGCTGGCGACGAAGCGCAGCTGCGTGACGAAGGCCTGGGCCTCGTCGATCGGCCATTCCTCCTCGCAGTCCGTGCAGCGCAGCACGAGCCCGTCGCTGCGACACAGCAGGTTCATCATCGGCGCACGTCCGTCCGGGCAGAGCAGCGTGTTGCTGCCAGGCATCCGGAGCAGCGCGAGAGGAAGCGGCGTTCGTCCTGAAAGTACGCCGGTTGTCGCGGCGGGTCCAGACGGAGCGATCAGGGACGTCGGGGCGGGCGCCGGGACTTCGCGTGGGCAACCACGGCGGTCGCCTCGAGCGCGCGGCTGATGATGCTGTCTGCCACCGCGCTCAGTCGCAGGTTGTTGTCCCGCGCGTAGCGCCGCATTGCCTCGAAGGCGCTGCCCATGTCGAGGCCGCCGACCTCGGCGAGCATGCCCTTCGCCTGCTCGATGACGATGCGGCTGTTCAACGCGAGCTGGAGCTGCTCCGCGACATGCTCCCTCTCGCGAAGCACGCGCCGCTGGATGACACTGATCGTGGCGATGTCGGCCAGGGCCTGCGCCACGCGCGCATCCTCGGGCGGCAGCGCGGTCGGCTCGGCGTGGAAGAGGTTGACCGCGCCGATGACCTCGGCCCGAAGCCGCATCGGGAACGCATGCACCGACTGGAAGCCCAGCCCCATTGCCCGCACCGCGAACTCCGGCCAGCGGTTCGCTGAGTCTGAGAGGTCGACGACCTCCACGGGCTTGCCCGTGGAGTAGCAGTCCAGACAGGGCCCCGACTGCCCCTGCAGCTGGAACACCTCCAGGAGGTGGCTGCTCTCGTTCGACGCGGCCACCACTCGTAGGTCGGCGTCGGCGTCAACCAGGAGGATGCCCGCAGCGGTGGCGCCCAACAGGTCGACACAGGCGTGCGCGAGCTGGTCGAGCACGTCGCTGAGGTCGAAGTCCTCAGCGAGCGTGTCGGCGAGCAGGACGAACATCCGCTCGATGCGGCTCTGCCGCGCTTCCGCCGTGCCCGGACCTGCCGTCATCCGTCCTCCTGGTCGAACCGGAGCCGCCGGGTGATGACGTCGGCGGCTAGACGAGGAAGCGGGACGCCGTCACGGAACGCGCGAGCGCGCAACCTGCTCAGAGCGTCATGCCCGTTGAGACCAGTCTGACCCATCACCATGCCCGTTGCCTGGTGTACCCGGTAGTCCAGATGGGGACCGACTTCCGACAGGGGAACGGCCTCCGGCGACTCGCGCTCGTCGTCGAGGAGGGCCACAGCAGCCGTATCCGCCGCGAGCAGGGCGGCGGGCAGCGACCCACGCGCCAGCCGGCCGGGAGCGCGGCTGTAGACGCTGAGGACCCCCAGACGGATGCCGCCGACCCGAAGCGGGAGCGCCAGGAAGCGCCCCACCCTCGTGCGGGCGACGGCCTGCGCCAGCGCCGGCCACCGCTCGGTCGCCTCTTCGCGGAAGTCGTCGAGCGCCAGCACGGACTGCTCCGCGAAAGCCGTGAGAGACGGGCCTTCACCCAGGAGCGCCTGCTGGTCTTCGAGGTAGCGGGCCAGCTCATCGGTGGCAACGATGAGACTCGGCCCTGCGCTCCCGAACATGCTCGCCGCCGCGCCATCCGCCGACAGGGCGATGACCGCGGCCTCGCAGACGTCGCGGAGCCGCGATGGCCGGCCCTGAACCCCGTCGTCAGCGCTCTCACTCACGCGGGCCTGGTGGACGCGCGTCGGCGGCGGTACCTTGTCGGTGCGATGCGCACCTGGCGCCCGCCGCCCTGCCGCTCCGGATCCCGGTGGCAGCGCCCGTCTCGGCGAGGGGATCCCCATGGCCATCTGGGCCCGCGTGCTCGACTTGCAGGGCAGGTCCCGGCGCAACGCCCTCCAGGCCGCTGCCGGGCTGCACCGCCGTCGCGCGGAGGCCGCCGAGGCCCAGCAGGCCACCCAGGTCGTCGCGGCGAGCTACTCGAGCGACGCAGCGGCGGAGGCCGGGGATCGCCTGCTCGCTCGCGACACCTTCCCCGAGCGCTAGGCACCGCGTGGATGGGGCCGGGAGCGGGCCCAGGCCCAGGCCGCCTCATCCGTCGGGTCCAGGCCGCCGTTGGACTGCATGAGCAGCGCCTCGTCACGATGGATCACCGCAAGGATCCGAGCCGTCGGCCACCAGCCGATGTCCATCAGGCACTCGGCCAGAGCGAGACGGGCGCGGAGAACGTCCTCCGACGCACCCAGCCTCACCTTCAGATCCAACGCTGAGGTCGCACGCCGATAGGCCTCGGCCGAGGCGACGATGGCCTCGTAGCTGTCCTCGTGCCCGTGCCCAGCCCCCTGGGACGAGGCAGGCACGTCGGGCATGTCTGGCAAGGCATTCATCGTGGGTCCCGCCCAAACCGAGGAGTGCGCGGCATGGGGGCGCAAGGTCCAGACAGACCCAGGCACGCTTGTCTGGTCACTGTCGCACGGATCGAGGTGGCTACCTATCCCACGGACGCGTCAGGTCCCGGCGTTGCGGTAGTAGTCGCGCCAGATGAGGCGGTGCACCGGGATCCAGCGGGGAATCGAGCGCACTCCCGGCAGGAACGGCACGCAGATGAGGCCGAGGCTGAGGACGCCCATCAGGGCCATGACCAGCGCGTCGGCGTTGCCGGAGGTCGAGAAGGGCTTCACCTGGTACCAGAACGTGTAGAGCCAGAGCCAGGCCTGGCCGGGGAAGCTGCCCGTCTCGTTCATCATCCCCCACTGCTCGCCGCTCAGGTGCTCCGCGGCAGCCTTGTCGCCGAGGTAGGCGCCGTCGGCGATGAAGAGCAGCGGTCGTGTGTAGTCGGACTGGTAGAAGCTGCCCTGGAGCAGCAGCGCACCGTCCAACCCGCCGGTCTGGGCGAGAGCCAGCAGCCGAGCGATCATCACGGGGACGGGGCCGTAGGAACCGACCGCCACCTTCGCGGGGTCGTTGTCGGGGGCCTTCTGGAGAGCATCGTCGTACGACGAGGCCCAGCTCTGTCGCGCCTGCGGGGTGGCGCTGCCCCACTGCGCGAGGGCTGCGCTGAGAGCGGAGTCACCGGGGATGCCGGAGAGCGGTCGCACGACGAAGTCGGCTGCGCTGTCGATCGGGTGCGTGACACCGGCGATGTGCTGGAGGGAGACCGGGCCGATCTTCTGCGCGACGCCGGGAGTGTGTGTGTACGGCGCGCCGTACGTGGCCGTGCCGCTGGTTCCGTCGAGCTCCGTCGCGGCGGTGGCGACGAAGTCGTTCGGCGTCGACCGACTCCACGAGGACAGCGTGACCTGGTGAACGTCCGGTGAGGAGAAGACGGCGGCCAACGCGGCGGCGAGAAGGGAGACGACCACCAGCGCGATGACGAACTCCTTGAGCAGGTCGTACTCCCGGTTGCGGCCGGCCCACGCGCCGGTCGTGTCGCGCGCGGCTGCTTCCGCCGTCCGGTGCTGCGAGGGAGCGAGTAGCACGGGAGTCGGGGGGTCGAGAAGCGGGACGGTGGTCATACCCGGGCCTCGTCGTCGATCGGCAGGTCCACCGGGTGGATCTCGAACGGCGGCACGACGCCGCGCCGCCGTACCTGCAACACGTGGATGACGACGATCAGGCCGACGACCAACGGCAGCAGGAAGATGTGCCACATCAGCATCTGACCGAAGTCCATGACGTTGAAGCGCGAGCCGATCCCGAAGGAGTTCAGGCCGTCCTTGGCCTCTGTGCTGATGAACTGGGAGTCGAAGTTGGACTGGACGAGATAGCCGGTGAACGCGGCCCCGATCGAGCCCAGGAAGCACAGCGTCCCGGTCACCCAGGTCATCGCGCGCTTGCCGCGCCATGCAGCCATCCAGAACTTTCCCCACAGGTGGATGACCATGAACGCCATGAACAGCTCGACGCTCCACAGGT
Organism: Frankiales bacterium; assembly: GCA_025465135.1. Taxonomy (GTDB): domain Bacteria; phylum Actinomycetota; class Actinomycetes; order Mycobacteriales; family SCTD01; genus RYN-124. The sequence goes on from JAODNA010000049.1 coordinate 33,946, forward strand.
GCAGGCTGTTGACGTAGTGGCCCGTGCTCGAGCGATGCCACCACTGCGGGCCCTGGATGGCCAGCAGCGTGCCGGACGCCAGCACCACCAGGAGCGCGGCGATGGTCGCTACGCCGAACACGTAGATCCACGACGCCACGTAGATCGGCTGCTTGTCCGGCAGCAGCTGGTCGGGCGGGAAGCTCTTGGTCGCGCGGTCCCGGAGCCGGCCGGTCCAGGTGGGCGCGTGCGTCGCCGTCGTCATCGGTGGCTCCGCCCCTTGGGGAAGGGGAGGACAAGGGCCAGCACGAAGAGCGTCAGCATGACGGCGATCACCACCGCGTTGGCGACGGAGATCTGCACGACCCACCAGTGCAGGTAGTGGCCTGGGGAATTGAGGTTCACGCTCACGGTGGCTCCTCACATGCGCAGCCTTGAAGGCTGGCGGACTCCTCGAGGGTCAGGCAGGAGGAGTTGCGGCACTAGGGCCGAAAGTCCCTGGTACTGCCGGCCTCGAGCGGATCGTGGCAGCGGCGAGCAGACCTCCCGCGGCAAGCAGGCCGGCGCTGATCAGCATCGCGGCCCGGAACCCCTGCGAGAACACCGCGGCGTTGCGGTAGTCGTCGCCCGAGATCCCAACGACCGCCGGCAGTGCTGCCACCGCGAGCAGTGCCGCCGCGCGGGCGACGGCGTTGTTCACGCCGGACGCGATACCTGCGTGGCGAGTCGGAGCGGCGGCGAGCACGGTCGCCGTCAGCGGCGCCACCGTGGCCGACAGCCCCAGACCGAGGACCACTGCCGCAGGCAGCACGTCGACGGCGTACGACGAACCGGGCCCGATCCCCCGCAGCATCACCAGTGCGACGGCGCAGAGCAGCGGACCGACCGTCATCGGAAGCCGCGGACCGATGCGTTGCGCCAGGGCCCCCGCGCGCGACGAGAGCAGCAGCATCGCGACCGTGACCGGCAACAGCGCCAGGCCAGCCGCGAGCGGCGTGAAGCCGGCGACGATCTGGAGGTCGAGCACCAGCAGCAGGAACACGACCCCGAGAGCGGCGTAGACCGCGAAGGTGACGAGGTTCGTCGCCGTGAACTGACGGTCCGCGAACAGGTCGAGCGGCAGCATCGGATGGCTGGATCGGCGCTCGACGACAACGAACGCGACGAGACCGACGAGTCCGATCAGCCCGGCGACGGTGGCGGCGGTCTTCGCGCCCCCGCCACCGAGACCGATCAGCGCGTACGTCGTGCCCGCCAGCCCGAGCGCTCCGACGACAGCGCCCGCCACGTCCAGGCGCGGGTCCATGTCGCGGTCGAACGACTCCGGCACGTGGCGCAGCGCGACAACGACGACGACCGCTGCCAAGGGCAGGTTGACGAGGAAGACCAGCCGCCACGAGACCTGCACGAGCACGCCGCCGAGGAAGGGCCCGATGGCGGCAGCCGCGCCACCCAGGCCGGACCACGCGCCGATGGCACGCGCCCGGTGGTCCGGTCGGAACGATGCCTGCATCAGGGCGAGACTGCCCGGCGTGAGGAGCGCCCCGCCGATCCCTTGCAGCATGCGCGCAGCAACGAGGGTGCCGATGTTCGGCGCCAACCCGCAGAGCAGGCTTGCGACCGCGAACCAGATGGTGCCGACGACGAAGACCCTCCGCCGGCCGAAGCGATCGCCGAGTGCACCACCCAGGAGGATCAGGGACGCGAGCGTCAGGGTGTAGCCGTTGACCGTCCACTGCAATCCGGCGAAGTCGGCACCGAGGTCGGTACCCACGTGCGGCAGCGCGATGTTGACGACGGTCGCATCGATCTGGGCCAGTGCACTGCCGAGGACGGCGGCGAACAGCACCCACCTGCCCCGCGCCTCGTCGAGCGAAAGCTCAGCCACGCGACGTGATCGTCACAGCCGGCCCTGCGTCCAGTCCGTGGCCACCACGAGCCCAATGATGGCGAGGAGGACGGCCGCGACGGCAATCACGGCGAGCGCCGCCAGTCGTGCACGGACACCTGGGAGAGACGGCCCGCCCGCGAGTCGGAGCGCGGTGGTGAACCTGCCGAGCACGTGCAGACCCGTCGCCACGGCCCAGACGATGACACTTCCCTGGTGCAGCGTCAGGGGGGAGACACCGTTGCCCAGCACGTGGAACCACGCAGCGTCGCCGTCGGTGCGACCGAGCAGCGTGACGAGCACACCGGTGCCGAGTACGGCGAGCGTCCCGAGGACGACGAGCGGGCCGAGGAGCCGCAGGAAGAGGGGTGGCGGGCCGGCCCCGACGTAGGCGGCCGTGCCCGCGTAGTAGCGCAGGACCCGCCACCCGGTCGTGGCCGTCTTGGCCAGCGCAGGTGGGATGAGCAGAACGCCGAACGCGATGTGCCAGGAGATCAGGCCCTTGACGTCGAGCACGGTGACGAGCTCGGCAAGGAAGAGCACCAGGAGAAGCAGCCCGAGCCACGCCGTGAGCTGGGCGTTGCCCGCAGGCCCGGCGCCCGGCCCCACGACGGGGTCCATCTGCTGCCGGCGTCCGAGTGCGGTCTCCACGAGCTCAACGACCGCGGGCGGGACGCTTCGGCCCGCGGACACGACGTCGATCCTGCCCGGTGCGGCTGAGAGCGACCTGAAAGCCCGCCGTCGAGCCGCAGTCACCGGGCCCCTACGGTCGAACCCATGAGCGACGCCGCTGGACCACGGCACGCCGATGGGCATGCGTCACACTCCCACGGCGGTGCCGCAACGCCGGTGACGCGAGCGGTCCGGGTGGGTCTGGTGCTGGCGCTCGCGCCGTTCGTCGTCGCAACGGTCGCCGGCATCGTGTCGCTGTGGCCGCACAGCCACCACTTCCACACCCCTCCTGAGTTCCAGACCGCGGCCGGCGTCGACGTCACCTACCCGCACGCGACCGTCAGCTCGATCGTCGCCACCGGCTGCCAGGGCAATCCCTCACCGGGGACGTCTGCCGCATGCGCCGTCGCGCACTTCCGCCTCACCTCCGGCGCCGGCCGCGGCAGCGACGCCGCGGTGCTGCTGACGCCCGGTGCGGGGGAACCGGCGCTGCATGTCGGCGACCACGTGATCCTGGCGCGAACGGCGGACGAGCAGGGACGTCCCGCCTACTACTTCGAGGACTTCGCGCGCGGGTTGCCACTGGTCGCGCTGGCAGCGGTGTTCGCCGTACTCGCCATCGCTGTGGGCCGCCTCCGTGGCTTCGCTGCGCTGCTCGGACTCGGCGTCGCCTTCACCGCTCTCGTGGAGTTCGTGCTGCCGGCTCTGCTTTCCGGACGCAATCCAGCGCTCGTGGCACTGACGGCCGGATCCGCCGTGATGATCGTGGTGCTGTACCTCGGGCACGGCGTCAGCGCCCGCACGACCGTCGCCGTCCTCGGCACGCTCTGCGGGCTCGGCCTGGTCGGAGCGATCGGCCTCGCCGCGGTCGGGGGCACGCACCTGACCGGTCTCAGCTCGGATGACCTCACCGCGGTGCAGGCCGCCGCCCCGCACGTCGATGTCACCGGGATCCTGCTCGCGGGTCTGGTCATCGGTTCCCTGGGCGTGCTGAACGACGTGACCGTCACCCAGGCGAGCGCAGTCTGGGAGCTGCACGCGGCCAACCCGGTCCTCGGTCCGCGCCGGCTCTACGCAGCCGCGATGCGGATCGGACGCGACCACATCGCCTCGACGATCTACACCCTGCTGCTCGCGTACGCCGGCGCCGCGCTGCCGGTCCTCATGCTGTTCACGCTCTCGAACCAGCCCTTGGGCGTCCTGGCCGGCAGCGACCTCGCTGCAAGCGACATCGTTCGCTCGCTGTGTGGCGCGATCGGCCTGCTGCTCGCCGTACCGCTCACCACCGTCATCGCGGTTGCGGCGGTAACGCACACGCGCAAGCCCTGATCGCTGTCACCCGACACCCGGCCGGGGCGTGTGGCTCGGGACCCGCTTACAAGGAGCGATGGGGGCGCGCGGGTCGACAGGCACCACGATGCACATGTCGACCTCGCGATGCAGGCGATGCCAGGCGAGGGTCAGCCGGCCCGTCCGGGCGAAATCGGTTTCCGGCACGACACGCACATCCGAGGGCAGACGTCGGGCCACCGCCTGCAGCACACGGGCGTCACGCGGCGAGCGGTGCTGCTCTGCGGAGACGGTGACCAAGGCGCGCGAGAGCTCCTCGCGGGACTCCGCGAGGTGCTGCTTGCCCATGAGGAGCACGCCGGCGCCCAACGCCACCATGACGACAGAGAGAACAGCCAGCGTGACGCCGTAGATCGTGTCGCCGCGGCTTGTGCCGCCCGTCATGGGCTCCGACTCGGCTGCGGCGTCAGTCTCGGCGTCGGGCTGGGCGCCCGCGCTGGCCGCGTGCTCGCCGAGGGGCCCGGTCTCGGGCTGCCCGTTGCGCCCGCGCGCGTTGATGGAGGCACGGACGCGCGCGGGCTAGCGGCCTTGGCCGGGTGAGGGCTGGGCATCGGGTACGGCGCGAACGTTGCCGCCGGGCGGGGCTGGTCACGCGGGGCGTTGATGCCGGGCAGGGCCCACTCCAGGGCAGGCTGCAACGCCGCTTGCCAGTCAGGGAAGGTGTGCCGTCCGTGCGGCTGTGCGACGAGAGCGTCGTGCGGTCTTCGCCAGCCGTGCTCTCCGAGAAGGTTCCAGAAGCGCGTCGCCGCGCGAACACTGCTGTGGTCATCGGCTCCCGCAAGCAGGTAGAGGTCTACGCGTTCCGGTGGCCGGTGCGTCACCCACCAGTCCGGGCTGTGCTCGAGCCGGTCTTCGCGCGAGCGCCACAGGTGTCGCGCATAGTGGTCGGAGATCGCTTGGGTGTACCCGTCGAGGCTGATGGCGGACGCGTACCACCTGGGGTTGCGCAGGGCGAGATCGACCGAGCAGTAGCCGCCTGTCGAGTAGCCCACCGCGACCCAGCGGCCGGGTTCGGCGCGGAAGGTCTTGTTGATCCACGAGCGGACGTCCGTCGTCAGGAAGGTCTCGTCGGCGATTCCGTCCTTCGTGTTGGTGCACTCCAGGGAGCGCGCGAGACCGCCGTTGGTGTCAGGTATGACAACGATGCTGGGGTGGATGTTGCCGAGCGCGATGCCGCGATCGAGCTCCTGGTCCAGGTGCAGCCCGAGGATCCAGTCGCTCGGCCGACCAGGGCTTCCCTGCAGGGCTTCGACGACGGGGAAGCTCGTGCTGGCGTAGAGAGGGTCCCGGTACTGCGGGGGAAGGTAGACGAACGCCCGCCGCGGTTTGATGCCGGCCAAGGGCGCCGGGATGTCCAGCTCGAGCAGCGTCCCGTGCTTGGCGTTGGTCTGGCTGACTGCAGGCGCTGCCGCCCGGGCCACGCTGAGTGGGTCGTGCGCCACGACAAGATCTCGGCTGTGGACGCCGGTGAGGTCCCGCCAGGACCGGTAGAAGCCGTAGTGGTCGTTGGTCCATGCCGCGGCCCCGGCAAGGACGAGGAGTGCAGCCGTCGCGGCCGCCCCGGCACGCAAGGGCCAACGGGTCGAGGTGCTGCGCCGGAGCGCGAGGTACAGCAGCGCTTCCGCAGTGCAGGCGAGCAGCACGAGAAGCAGCGGACTCGTCAGTGGCATGGCGGCGGTTCCACGCTGGCTGGGCCGGGCAGACTGTCCGCATGGTTTCGGGGCGTGTGGCACTTGCCAGCCTGGCTGCCTCCGCGCTGCTGACGACACTGGTCGCAGTCCTGCCGACTACCGCTGCCAGGTCGGTCGCATTCGCGTCCGAGACACCGACCCCCACGGCCTCGCCGGTGAGCAGTCCGTCGGATACGCCGACCGCCACGATGACCCCGACTCCGAGTCCGGCTGCCAGCCCAGTGCGGAGTCACGTCGAGGTCATCACCCTCCCGAGCACCGACCGCGGCCGGACCTCCCGCGTCGTTCGCGTTTACAGACCTGCCGTCGCCGACAGCCCTGAGCTCCCCGTGCTGTACCTGCTGCACGGTCAGTACGGCACGCCGGCGGACCCTTTCAACGCCGGGATGCAGGGTTCGCTCGATGCGCTCTTCTCGTCCGGCGTGGCCCCTTTCGTCGTCGCGGTGCCCGATGGGGACTCGAAGACCCGCAGCGATGACGAGTGGGGCGACGCGGCCGACCGGGCCGACCTGCTGGAGACCTTCCTGAGCCGGGACGTGCTGCCTGCGGTCGAGGGCGCGAACCGACGTGACCGCGCGCATCGAGCCGTTGCGGGCTTCTCCATGGGCGGCTACGCCGCTGTCTTCAGCGCGCAGCTGCACGCAGCGTCGTACGGGCAGGTCGTCGCCTTGGCGGGCTACTTCCACCCCGACGACCCGCAAGGCGTGTTCCCGTCCTCTGCCGAGCGCTGGGCGCACTACCCGATCGGTCGCGCGTGGGCGCTGGATCACACGAGGGTGCTGCTGCTCGACTGCACCCGCGAGACCGACCCGGTGATCCGCGGCGACATCTACCGCATGCGCGACGCCTTGACCCGCGCTGGACATCCCCCGGGCACCGTCGTGACGCCTGGCAGCCATGGCTGGACGTGGGTGCAGTCGCTCTGGCCGAGGGTGGCGCGGTTTCTCGCCGAGGGCTGGGCACAGGTCCGCTAGTGAGTCCACGATGAGCCGCGACCTCGCGACCGAAGGCAACACTCTCGCGCGTCGCCTGATCGTGCCCGTCGTCCTGGCGGTAGCGCTGTGCGGCACCCTCCTCGCCGGTGGCGTAGCGGGAAGCCAGGACAGACCGGCCCACTGGTCGGGCGTCGCGGCGCGATCCGTCACGCCGGCACGACCCACGAGCGTGTCGGGCACCGTCGTGGTGATGGGCGACTCCGTCGCCGCCGGGACCGGGTGCGACTGCGACGGCTTCGGCCTGCTGCTGGCCCGACGGCTGGGAGCCGTCACCGGACTGCGGCGGTACGGGCAGGACGGTCTGACGGCGAGCCGGCTCGCGAGGGATCTCGCCGGGCCAAGCGTGATGACCTCCGACTTGCGCTCAGCCGCAGTAGTGACGGTGACGATCGGCGCGAACGACTTCGACGCGGCGCTCGCCGAAGGCACGAACTGCGACGGCGCCCGGTGCTTCTCGTCCGATCTGGCCCAGCTCTCGAGCACCCTGCCGACGCTCCTCCAGCGGGTGCGCGCACTTGCCCCTCCTCGCGCGCGCGTCCTCGTGATGGGGTACTGGAACGTCTTCCTGGACGGTGCCGTTGGGCGTCGCCACGGGCCGACATACGTGGCTACGAGCGACGCGCTCACGCGCAAGGTCAACCAGCAGATCGCCGCAGCAGCCAACGGGGCCGGGGCGACGTACATCGATCTGTACGGATCGTTCAAGGGCGCGGGTGACCGCGATGACACGGCCCTACTCGCCCCCGACGGTGACCACCCGGGCCCGGCGGGCCAGGCGCTGATCGCGCATCTGCTCGCGCAGGCACTCGTCGACGGCTGAGCCCTCATGAGCCCGCCCCCGCCAAGAGGGCTCGATCGTTGCGCCGCTTCCGACGGTCGACCAGCGCGCCACGAATCCGCTCACGCGCAGGCACGTTGTACAGGCGCTGCTGGTGGGTCGGCACCACCAGGCTCCCGGCATCCGGAAGCTGGCGGAGCAGGGCCAACGATCCCAGGGAGGCTGCTGCGACGTGGGCGGCTTCGAGCTGCCCGACGCTGGTCGGGTGCTGCCGGTCCGGTGCCATCGACCAGGGCCCGTTCAGGGCGCCTTCCAGTTCGATGAGCGTCACTCCGGCGTGTTCGACGACGCGCCGGACCAGGCCGTTCGCCAGTCCGACAGCGTGCTCGCAGGCCCGCCAGCTGAGGTCCGGAGTGCGCATCGTCGCGGGCAGGGTCCCCACGGCCACGACCTGGCACGAGGACCGCAGTCCAAGGCAGACCTGCGTCAGCGCGGCCGTGAGGGCGTCGACGTCAAGGCGGCCGATGTCATTGGCACCGAGCCAGGCGACGCCGAGCTGGTAACGACGATGGCTCAGCAACGGCAGCTGGTCGCGAACGACCTGCTGGGCCGTCGCACCGTTGACGGCGTGCTGCGTGAGACAGGCTCCGCCGGCCCACGCGAGCCACGCCGCCCAGGACACGCAGCTCAGTCCGCCGAGCGGCAAGCCGTAGCCCGTCAGCCAGCTGTCCCCGACAGCGACAACCCCGTGGGAGCCCCCGCCCGCCATGTCCACGAAAGCCTCCGGCACCCTTCCTCCGCGACCTCACTGCCAGGAGGACGCGTGGGGCCCGGCGCGCAGTTCCGGCTCACAGCGCGCACTCAGGGAACCGTCAGGTTGTCGACCGAGCGCCTGCCTGTCGTCCCGGCTCGACGTCGCAGGACGAGCAAGGCCGCAGTGACGAGCAAGAGGCCGCCGGCATCCCCCAGCGCCGTCACGCGCTGCATCTGCACTACCGGCATCGGCAGGTCGCTCATCACCGCCGCAATGCCGGCCGCCGCCGCGACCACCAGCTCGGTCGTGCCGCCGGTCATCAGCAAGCACGCGACCGCCGGGACGAGGTACCAGGGCCAGAGTGCGGGACCAGCCAAGGTCGAGGCCAGGAGCACGTAGCCGGCCGTGGTGACGGGTGGCCGGCGCGACGCCGTCAGACAGAGGTAGGCCGCCGCCATCACGCCGAGCGCCAGCGCCGCCCCGCGCAGAACAGGCAGGGATGCCAGCACGGATGTGTGCGTGAGGGTGCTCCACACGAGCGCGGCCTGCGTCGGAAGCGATACCGGGTTCCAGACCCGCAACGTCGCGGGGATCGCAGGCCACCACCCGGTCGGGTCGGGCTGCAGCACGCAGGCCAACGCAAGAGCAGCCGCGGCGCCCGCGATCATGTGCTGGGCGAGAGCCCGCCACCCGCCGCGTCGCAGAGCGCTGATCAGCAGTACCGGAAGAGCGATCAGGACGGTGACCTTGACGGCTGCGGCGACGAGCACGACGACGACCGCCCACCGCGTTCTGCCCACGGTGTGAAGAACCCAGGCGACCCCGAGCCCGGCCATGAGCACCGCCTCGAGATGCAGTCCGCCGACGAGGTGCAGCAGAACAAGCGGATTGGCCAGCAGCATCCACAGCGTCAAGGACCGTCGGCCCGCTGGGGCGAGCCGCCACGCGCACCACGCCGTTACCGCGATTGCCAGCAGTATGACCAGGCGCAGGCAAATCAGCGCAACGACGGCATTGCCGTGGGAGACGGCCAGGCAGGCCGAGAAGAGGCGAAGGGCAAGGGGTCCGTACGGCGACACCCGAGCTCGGTAGAGCGGGTCAACCGCCTGGAGCAACGGGGAGCCTGCGCCCAGTACGGCGGCGGGAGGGCGATACGGATTGCCGTGGCTGGTGACCGCGCCCTGCGCCAGGAACGCATAGGCGTCCTGCGACAGCATGGGAGGCGCCAGCGCGAACGGCGTCGCCCACAGCGCCGCGACGGCCAGCACGATGCGTGGTGGCACCCGATCGTGCAGAACCACCCAGGCTCCTAGCAGCCAGAGGGCCACCAGCCCGAGAACCGCGAGGACCACGAGCGCTCCGCCATGGACAAAGGCTCGCGGTTCTCGATCCCAAGGCGCCAGGCGCGTCACCTCGACCCACCAACGGCCGAGCAGTTGGCGTGCCCCATATGCCTGGATGGGGGCCGTGCAGGCGACACAGGCCGCGCTCGCCCCGAACCCTGCGGCGGTGATCCCGGCGATGCGCCAGGAGCGGCCGTTCACGAGGCGCCGGCGAGGTCTTGGTGCAGCGGCTCGAACCCGGTCACGACCGGGGGTGGCTTGCGCAGCTCGGAGACGACGCGACGTGTTGTTGCGACGAGCAGCCCAAGAAGCACGAGATCTCGCAGGGAGAGGACGATCAAGCCCGGCCACGCCCGCCGCAGCAAGTCGGCGTACAGCCAGGGGAAGACCAGTTGAGTCAGCGCGGTCAGCCCGAGTGCCCAAGGGACGTACGGACGCCACGACTCGGGGTCGAGGAGGCACGCCGCGACCAGAACAGCCAGCAACCACAGCAGGTACTGCGGACTGAGGACCTTGTCGGTGGCGATCATGACCAGGCTGAGAGTCAGGGCGCTGAGGGCCACGTGACCAGGGGTCGCCCTCTCGCGCATGAACGCCCAGTGCGCCAAGACCACGAGCACGATCCCTGCCAGGCTGATGCCGCCAACCGCCGTCGCCAGGGTCTTCGCCGGTCCGCCAACGACCTCCCAGGCGCCGAAGCGGTATCGCGTCGCGTAGCCCGGCAACCGCAGGCGGTTGAGCCACATCAGCGGAAGGGCGACGACTGACTCGACCTGCAGTCCCCGGCGAGCCTGATAGTGCAGAACCTGCCCGAACCCGGAGCTGCCGGTGACCACTCGGCTCACCGCGCCGGCCCCGAGGACGATCGCGGTCATCCCGCTCACACTGATCAGGGCGGCGCGGCGGGTGCGCTGGATCGGGGCGAGGAGCGCGGGCCAGAGCTTGAGGATCGCCCCGACGCCCGCGTAGGACCCGGACCGCCGAGGTCGACCACCACCGGCGGCGACGATCGCAAGCAGGGCCGCGCCCGCAGGGAGCAGGTCGTAGCGCGTCCAGCTGACCGCACCGAGCAACGGCGGACCGTACGTCCACAGCGCGGTCGCCGGAGGGCGGACCACGCCGTGCTCGCGGTGAAGCACGAACCGCATCACGGCGCCATCCACCACGAGCATCGAGCCGACCCACAGAGCGCCGTACATCATGTCGACGCTGCGACCGAAGAAGGCGCCGGGAAGCGCTCGCTCGAGGACGGCCGGCCCGACCATGGCGGGCAGCGCGCCCGGCGGGTACTCCCAGGGGAAGTCGCGGTAGGGAACGCGGCTGCCCGTCAGGGCCCCATGAGCCCAGCGGGCGTAGTAGTTCGTGTCGAAGAAGACGTTCCCCCGATGCAGGGAGAAAGCGGCAACCCCCAGACCCAGCGCGATCAGCCGCGTCACGCCCCACGACGCCCAACGCGCGCGGCGATACGGCGACGCGGGCACCAGTCAAGCCTGTCCCGGGCTCCCTGAACCGCTCCTGAAGGGATCGCAGCCCCGGAACCAGGGGGCCAACGGGAGCGTTCGCGTTGCGGGGGTGAGAGACATGACATTGCGCTGCGGCCTGCGTTGCGTCTCGGCGGCCCTCACCGTTGCGGGCCTGCTCGGCGCGGGAGCAGTCTCCGGTATGCGCGAGATACGGCCGGCTGCGCTCGCGGGGGTCTCCCGTCTCACCGTCTCGGGCGTGTCAGTGGCCGGCATGGCATCCGCGTTGCGCACAGCGCCCGTGGTCCGCAGAACCGTGCGTTGGACCTCAGGGGGACGGCAGAGGGCACTCATCGAGGTGGCTCCGCGGACGTCGCACGGCAGGCTGCCGCTCGTGATCGTGTTGCACGGCCGGCGCCAGACCGCGTCGCGGGCCGAGCGCACGCAGCACTGGGACCAGTTCGCCGGCGCTGGCCGTGCGGTGATCGTCTACGGCGCGGGATACGGCGGATCATGGAACGCCGGCAGCTGCTGCGGTCCCGCTCAGGGTCGCCACATCGACGACGTCCGCTACCTGTTGCAGGTCATCACGAGAGAGGAGAAGCGGCCGGACGTCGACCCCCGTCGCGTGCTGCTGGTCGGCTTCTCCAATGGCGGAATGCTGGCCTTCCGGTTCGCCTGCGAGCACCCCGGCCTGCTGAGCGGCTTGGCGGTGGTCGAGGGCTCGCTGCAGGTCCCGACCTGCCGCCCGGCCGTGCCGTTGAGCGTCCTCGACGTGGAAGGCGACCGAGACCGAGTCGTCCCCTATCTCGGGAGTCGGTTCAGCGCCTTTGCCGGCGCAGCGACGACATCTCTCTCTGCGTCGCTTCGGCCGTGGCGCCGTCGCGATGAGCACACCAGCTGCACGGTCACCGTCATTCGTCTCCCACGCCTAGGACACGACTGGCCATCCCTGTCCCGTGGCGGCTGGGATGCGACCACCCACGTGTGGGGGTTCTTCAGCCGTCTGCGTTGACTCGTCGTCGAAGCGCCTCGTGCTCAGCAACGTCGAGAGGCTCCAGCTCCCCGACAGCTACGCCGAGGGCACGAGCCGTGATCAGGTCTGCGAGGGCCGGGTTGCGGGCGAGCACTGGCCCGTGCAGGTAGGTCCCGATGATGCGGTCGGTGACGGCCCCTTCGCTCGCGCGTGCCCGGCCGGAGCTCGGGCCGTTCCCGACGCCGCGCCGCACCGTGGCGAGGGGTCGCGTCGTCGATCCCAGGACCGTGTGGCCGCCGTGGTTCTCGAAGCCTGACAGCGGCGGGAGCGCGAGGCTCGGTTCCGGGTCGGCGAGGAGCTCACCCACTGCTCGTCGGCCGAGGCGCGACGTACGGAGGTCGAGCAGCCCGAGACCAGGGGTCTGCGTGCCGCTGCCGTCCAGGAACCACTCGCCGAGAATCTGCAGGCCCGCGCACACCGCGAGCAGCTGAGCGCCCTGCTCCACGGCTACCGCCAGCGGCGAGGCCTCGCGCCCGCTGCCTTGCAATGCGGACATGGCAGCGAGCTGGGAACCGTCCTCCCCGCCGCCGAGGACGTAGATGTCGCCGCTGGTCGGGATCGTGTCTTCTGCGGATACGGAAACCACGTCGACGCGCTGCCCTCGCCAGCGGGCGCGCTGCGCCAGCACCAGCACGTTGCCGCCGTCGCCGTACGTCCCGAGCAAGGAAGGGAACAACGACACGATGCGGAGCGCGGATGTCCCGCGGCGAACACCGGCCACGGTCAGGGCACCGCCAATCGCCGGCACAGCGCAGTGAAAGCGGTGTAGTTGGCCAGCAGATCGACGCGGCGTCCGAGAGCTGCCGTGTCGATGCGAGACACGGCGTCGAGCGGATCGGTCGCGAGCGTGTAAGCGACCTCGGCATAGCGCAGCCTGACTGCGAGGTCCTCAGCCCGCTCGCCCGAGACGTACACGACCCGATCGGCGAGCTGCTCGAAGGGCACGTCCCAGATCCAGGACGTGTCCTTGCCGTCCGGTCCTTGCGCGTTCAACGCGAGCACGACCGGTCCGGGCGGTCCAGGGGGCGCTTCCTCGACTCCGAGGGCGAGCATCTCCTGCCAGCCGGCCGGGTTCTTTGCGAGCAACAACCGGACGGGTACGCCGGCAACGTCCACGGACGCGTACCGGCCGCCGATCGAGTCGAGCCGTCGCATCGGGGGCAGGGCGCTGTCGACCGGGATTCCGAGCTGTGCTGCAGCTGCCGCAGCCATCACGGCATTGGCCCGGTTCGCGCGACCGGGCAGGGACAGCTCCAGCGCGCGCTCGATGCGCTGTGGCCCGACGAGCGTGTCGCCCGCCAGGTGCCACGTCGGCTCGGGCTGCGCGAAGTCGCAGTATCGGCAGGCGAAGCGCGGACCGAGATCCCATGGTCGGGAGCAGCGGGGGCAGGCGGCGGCGTCAGCAGACCAGGGCTGGCCGGCGGAGACCCAGATCACCGGGAGAACGGGTGCCGACCCCGGACCGGGCAGCACGGCGGCCACGACCATGGGGTCGTCGACGTTCGCCACCACGACCGGCGCCGGGACCCGCGACACCTCGGCCTCGGCTGCCGCCCGCCCCAGCAGCTGCTGCCAGACGCCGACCAGCACACGTACCTCTGTCATTCGATCGAGCTGATCACGAGAGAGATTGCAGAGCACGAACAGATCCGGGTGGATGTCGCCTGCCACCGGATCGAGCGCCAGCTCATCGACCTCGAACACGCAGGTCGCGAGCCGACGCCGAGGATCGGTCATCAGGGCTGTCAGGACCCCGCGGGCAAGGTTCGAGCCGTCTTCGTTGGACAGCACCGGACCGGTGGAACGCAGTGCTGCGGTGAGCATCCTGGTCGTCGTCGTCTTGCCGTTCGTCCCGGAGACGACGGCGATCCGTCGTCCTGCTCCCAGCGAGGCGAGCAGGCCGGGAGCGACACGTCCGGCGACCTTCCCCGGCAGCGTCGCCCCGGCGCCGCGCCCGGTGGCTCTCGACGCCGAGGCGGCGGCCCGACCCGCCAGCAGAGCCAGCCACTCCCGCCCACCGAGGGCCTTCACGCCGCCTACCTGGAGACGGTCGCGATGGAGGACCTGCACGTTGTTGCCATGACCGTCTCCCGTCGCGAGCTCCATGGACAGAGTGGCAGCACCTGCTCGGGAGGAACGCTTGTCGCCGGCCTGCGTGCCCGGCCGAGGGCGGTTGCTCAGGTTGCGTTCAGGGCCCGGGGCGCCAGCGCCCCGGCACTATCGCGTGAATCGCACTCCGTGCGCCTTCAGCCATGCAACCGGGTCAACGGGCTGGTCCTGCACGTGGACCTCAGCGTGCAGGTGCGGGCCGGTGCTCTCCCCCTCATCGCCCACGAGCGCGATTACCTGTCCGGCGCGGACCGGCCCCGACGTCACGAGGATCTGCGACACGTGCCCGTAGACGGTCGACACGCCGCCGGGATGGGAAAGCACGATCTCGTTCCCGAACCCCGACGCCGCTCCGGCGTAGAGCACCTGCCCGGCGCTCATGGCGTAGACCGGTGCGCCCAGCGGCGCGCCGATGTCGATGCCGTTGTGGAACTCGGGCAGCTGCGTGATCGGGTGTATGCGCATGCCGAAGGGGGACGTGATCGGACCGATGGCAGGCGGCACCCACCCGGCGTCGGGTGAGGCGTCGGACAAGACCGACTCGACCAGGAGGTCGCCGCCAAGCGCGTGCTGCAGCACGGCCGCGACGATCGCGGGGTCAGTCTCCGGTACGGCAAGGATGAGCCCGGTCCGCGGCCGCAGCCCCAACCGGTCGCCCACGGCGCGGTTGACGACCAGTCCGACGCCCGGCAGCTGGGTGGTGGCGAAAGCACCGATCCGCAGCCGCACGGCCGAGCGCCGTCCGCGGACGAGCACAGTTCCACCCAGAGGAACGGCATTTGCCTTGGCGACAAGGTGCGCCACGACCCCCTCACCGATGGCTGCGCGCTGCCACACCCCGGTCGCGCGGCCCGTGGCCGCCGGCGTCCAGACCCGCGTCTTGACGGGGTCAGCAGCGAGCGCGCGGGTCCGCCCGTGCCCGAGGTCGACATCACCGACGGCGACGACGAGGCTCGCGTTGGCATGCGCAAGAGACACCGCGCGGCGGACCAGGGCATCTGGCAGGGACTGGTCGCTCGTGACGAGCACGGCCGCTTGGATCAACGCACGGAGCGGCGGAAGACTCGGCAGCAGCACGGCGCGGCGCGTCGGCAAGAGCCCGCGGTCGGCCGCGGGTGCCGACGCGGGCGTCTCGGGCACGGCGGCTGGCCGCGCTGACGTCGTCCGCAGGTCGGCAGCGCCCACCACAACAAGGATCAGCAGGCTGAGGCTCAGGCCCACCGCCGAGACGTTGGCTCGCGTGAAGTGTCGATGAGAGCGCGCCACGCGAGCGAGCAGCGCGCTGAGCCGCACGACGCCTCGCCTTCCCACGCCATGAATCGGTCACCAAGGACGCTCGTCGGCGTACCGAGCCCCCGCTACCCGCGCCCTCGCAAGGGTAGATGTCGCCGGGCAGCAGACGCCGTGACAGCGACTCACTGCTGGCGAGAGTCGTCAGCCTGCGTGATAGCCGACGACGTCGGCGACGAGCTGGGTCTTTGCGCCGTACACCGTGAGTGTGAGCTGCCCGTTGCGGATCGCAGAGATCGCGAGACCGGTGGTGTTGAGACCGGGCAGGAAGTTCAGGGAAGTCGTTGTGGGCGTGGTTCCTGGGGCCGACAGCCGCAGATATCCCTTCCCGGCCCCCGACACGACGGAGATGTCGATCACGACCCCCGTGGCTGAGGCGGGGACGCTGGCCGGCAGGGACACCGTGACGGGGCCGCTTCCGGGGCCGGTGGCGCCCATGCCGCCGCGGGTGTCGAGGAAGCGCTGAGGAGTGATGGCCACATAGGCGCTGCTGCTCGTCGAGCCTGCGTCGTAGAAGCCGACGACGTCCAGCACCAGCTGCGTCGGGTTGCCGGCGATGGAGACGGTCAGCGACCGGTTGTTGGTCCTGGTCATGGCAAGAGCTGTGACGGACTGACCGCCCGTGTAGTTCAGCGCCGTCGTGGTCGGGGTGGTGCCCGTAGGGGCGATCCGGAGGTAGCCGTCGCCGCTCGGCTCGACGACCGAGACGTCGAGGACGACACCGGCCGCGTCGGCAGGGACGCTGCTCGGCACCTGGACCGTGACATCGCCGGTGCGCGGTCCGCTGGTCGTCCCCTTGCCGGCGCGGGTGTCCACGAAACGGACCGGCGCCAGCGGCACGTAGTGACCGCCGGAGCCGCTGGCAGCGGTGTAGTAGCCGACCAGGTCGACCACGAGCTGGCTCGAGGATGTGTAGAGGGTGAGGGTGACCCGCCGCTGCGCGTCCATCAGTGTGACGACAAGGCCGGTGACGGACTGGCCGGTGGCGAAGTTCAGCGCAGTAGTGCTCGGCTGGGCGCCGGCCGCGGACGCCCGCAGGAAGCCGGTGTGGGTCGGCCCGATGACCGAGACGTTGAGGACCACTCCGGTCGCGTCGGTGGGTACCTGGGCCGGCACGCTGACCGTGAGCTTGCTCGTCCGACCGCTGCGGGCGCCGATGCCGCTGCGCGTGTCGACGAAGCGGACCGGGTCAACCCCGACGTACCGGCTGTTGCGTGGCGCGGTGCGCAGGTCTGCACTCGGCGGGTTGTCGTCGGGGCTGCTCGTGCCCGGACCCCACGAGCCGCTGGAGCCGCCGGTCGGCTGCGGCGTCGGGGAGGACGGCGTCCCCGACGGGCTCGGGTCGGCGGCCGCGGCGGAAGACGGGCTGGGGGTCGGCGGGGTTGTCGGCCCCGCCGCCGGCGTGGGCGTCGGCGTGCCAGGCGCGGTCGGTCCGGGTGTCGGCTGTGGGGGCGGGCCGAGGGCGAGGTCCGAGAGCCGCTGCGGGTCGCCGTGGAACTGGTCGACGTCGGTCGAGCCGCTGCTGGAGATCCCGTCGACAGATCCGCTTGAGGTGTACTGCCAGAACGTCCACGTCGGCCAGGTGAGCGAGGTGGGCGCGCTGACCCCGTAGTTCGCGATCCACAGGGGGTAGCCGGTGAAGGCGGCGCTGTTGCCCATCGAGTGCTGCCAGAAGTACGGGTACGTGTAGATCATCGGCGTACGACCCGTGAGGTTCTGCAGGGTCGTGAGGAAGGTGGTCGTCCAGTTCTCCAAGGCCGCGGCGGTCAGCCCGCCGTTCTCCTCGAGGTCGAGCGTCGGCGGCAGCGTTCCCGGGACGTTCTGCGCGCCGATGGCACCCGCGAACGCCTGCGCCTGGCTCTGCGCCGTCGTGATGTCGGACGAGGGCCGGGCGTAGTGGTAGGCGCCGTGGATCAGGCCGGCGGACGCGGAGTCCTGCCAGTCGGGGCCGAAGTAGGGATTCGTGTACGTCGTGCCTTCGGTGGCCTTGATGAAGGTGAACTGGTCGCCGGCGTCGTGGACCCGGTGCCAGTCGATCGCCGCCCCACTGGGGTGCTGGTAGCTGGCAACGTCGGGGCCCTCGGGACCGAAGCTGCCTGCGACAGCCCGACCGGCGGGAAGGGCGAGCACCGTCCCGACGACAGCCGCCACCAAGCCAACGAGAAGCCGGGGGGACATCGACCGACGGTAAGCCCGGGACTCCACTTCTCTGGGGATTTGGGATGCTGCGAACCTGCGGTGTCGGGCGTCGCGACCCGCCCCTCGAAGTCGGCTCTCAGGTAACGGTCAGTTGCTGCCCTCGGACGCGGGGCACGCTTGGCTCTCCCATGAGGAACGGAACCCGCCGTGGAGCTGGCTGACTTCATGCCGTGGTCGCTGGTCGCGGCCGGGCTGCTGTGGGTCCTGACGGCCATGCGCCGGGGGTGGTGACCGCTCCGGTCCCGGGGGAAGCCGTCCCGGCACGGCGCTGGCCGTGGCGAGCCGATTCGGCCTTTCTCGTGGCGGGCGTCCTCGAGCTCATCTACCTGGCAGTGCGCCCACAGGCGCCGGACCTGCCGGCACAGCTCGCACGAGCAAGCGCCGTGTCCCGCGGCGTGCAGCTGTGGTGGGCCGGCTGGTACGGCGGGATCAACACCTCCACGTACAGCCTCATCTCCGCGCACCTGATGAGCGCCCTCGGCGTGAGCGTGGTGGGGGTGGTGGCGACCGCCGCGATCTGCCTCTTCGGCGCCGACCTGGTCCGACCCACCGAGCGCCCGCGAGCGGGTGCGGTCGCCGTCGCGGTCGCCGCCTGCGCGAACCTCTACTCCGGTCGCATCACCTTCGCGGCCGGCATGGCGATCTGTCTCGCGAGCTTCTGCGCCTTCCGCCGCGGCCACGTGCGCGCAGCAGTCGTGCTGTCACTGTGCACGGGCTTCGTGAGTCCCCTTGCCGCCCTGTGTCAGCTCGTGGGCCTCACGGCGCTCCTGCTGACCGGCGGCCCCCGGGCGCGGCTCGTGTCGATGAGCGTGGCGTGCCTGCTGCCGGTCGCCGTCATCTCGCTGGTGTTCGGCCAGCCGTCGTACATGCCGTTCAGTGCCGACACCTGCGTGTTCGCGTTGCTCGCCTGCGCGGGCGTGGCTCTGGCGCCGGTACCGCGCCTGGTGCGAGCCTTGGCTCTTGTCTCTGCGGTGCTGGCGATCGTTGCCGTCGCCGTCCACTCCCCGGTCGGGAGCAACGCCGCACGGATGCCCATGCTCGCTGCCGCCCCCCTGGTTGTCGCGACCGCCCGTCGTGGCACGCAGCACGCCAAGGTGCTCGTCGTCGGTCTGCTGGTCTGGCCGCTGATCAGCTTCTCCAGCGACATGGCGATCGCAGCTCAACCCAGCAGTCACGCCTCCTTCTACTCGCCGCTGCTGCGGCAGCTCCCCCCGGCGGGTACCTCCTTGCAGCGCCTGGAGGTCCTGGATCCACGCAGTCACGGAGCCGCGTTCTACCTGTCCAGGCAGGTACCTCTTGCCCGCGGCTGGGAGCGGCAGATCGACGCAGCCAGCAATCCGATCTTCTACGTCGGACCGCTCACCGCGGCGACGTACCGTGCGTGGCTGGTGACCCACGCCGTGGGCTGGGTCGCCGTCCCCGACGGAGCGCTCGACTACAGCGCGCTCGCCGAGAAGGCCCTGGTCACCCGCGGCCTCCCCTACCTGCACCAGACGTGGTCCGATCAGCACTGGCGGCTGTACCGCGTCACGGCAGCCGCGCCCGTTGCAACCGGGGTGCTGAGCGCCACCGGGCTCACGGACACCGGCGTCGAGCTCGAGGCCCGGTCGGCCGGTAGCGGCGCGGTGCGCGTGCCCTACAGCAGGTTGCTCACGGCCCGGTCGACGAACGACCCGCGTGTGCTCGGGTGCGTCTCACCAAGCCCGAGCGGCGACGTGGTCATCACGGTGCCCGCCGCCGGACCGTACGTGCTGCACGCAGAGGTCGGCGCGTTGGCGCGGTCATGTGCATCGCCCGGGGGCCCGCAGTGAGGCGGCGCGGACGCGACGCCGTCAGCCTGTCCGTGCAGTGAGCCGACGTCCCTCGCGCTGGCGCGGCTGGCTCGTCTTCATCGGCCTGCTGTTCCCGGTGACTGCCGCAGCTGCCTGGTTCATCCTCACCAGCGGCGCACCCGGCGCACAGCGACCCGTGGGCTGCACGGTGGCAGCGGGTGCCGGGCACTACTCCCTCGAGCTGCCGCAAGCGGCGAACGCGGCCACGATTGCGGCAGTGGCGGCTCACTTGGGCTTGAGCGACCACGCGGTCAGCATCGCCCTGGCCACCGCGTTGCAGGAGAGCAAGCTGCACAACCTCCCTTACGGGGACCGCGACTCGGTCGGGCTCTTCCAGCAGCGGCCGTCGCAAGGCTGGGGTCCCCGCGAAAGGCTGCTCGAACCGCATTACGCGGCGTCGACGTTCTTCGCACACCTGGCGCAGGTCCCCGGATGGCAGACGATGCCCGTGGCGACCGCCGCCCAGGCTGTCCAGCGAAGCGCTGCCGGGTCGGCGTACGCCGACTGGGAGCCGGAAGCGCGCGCGATCGCCCAAGCTCTGACCGGCGAGGTGCCGCGGGGCATCGCCTGCGCCTTCGGTCACACCGGCAGCTCGGTGCAGGGTCTGACGTCGGCGCTCGCCAGCGACCTCGGGCCACGCGCCACCGGCGTGCCCGCCTCCAGCAAGCAGCGTTGGCGGGTCGCCAGCTGGCTCGTCGCGCAAGCCGCGCAGTACGACGTGGTGACCGTGAGGTGCGGTGGCTGGCAGTGGACCCGGGCGTCCGGGGCGTGGAGTCTCAAGCCGGCTCGCTCGCCGCGCCCGATCGTGTCCTACGCCGTCGGAGCCCCAGCAGCCACGTCGTAAGCGGTCTCAGAAGAGTCGGTAGCTGTCGAGGCTGATGGAGTTGCCTCCCGCGGTGCAGGCCGCGACGGTGAGCACCCCCCACGCCGCTGCGAGCAGCCGAGTCCGATCGCGCACGAGCGGACTTTGCCAGATTGCGGAGCCCAAGTGGGGGTCGTAGCGACATGAATCGAACCTGAGTGAGACAGCGGTTCGCCGAACCGAACGCCGCCGCGCGGACTCTCCTGTAGGGAGCGGGGCGCCCGCGGCAGAGCGCGCTGAGCGAGGTGGGCCGGGAACCTGGAGGCGAGGGCGTCGTTCTTCCCAGTAGGTCGAAAGGGCGCCAACAACGGCGGCGAGGGAAGTAGGTGCGGTGGATCGCGGTCCTGACCGGGCATATCGCGGTCTGGCGTGGACCGGCGAGCGGGCGCTGCCCTGGGGTGAGGACCTTCAGGTCCTTTACGAGCACTACCACCGCTACCTCCTGGTCCGGGCGTGGGTGACCGACCGGGACGTCCTCGACCTGGGTTGCGGTGAGGGCTACGGCGCTGACCTGCTCGCTGCGAACGCTCGATCGGTTGTCGGGATCGACATCGCCGACGAGGCCGTTCAGCACGCCCAGCGGCGATACGCCCGGCCGGGACTGCGCTTCGCTCAAGGGTCGATGACCGACGCGTCTTCGGTGGACGCCGACAGCTGCGACATCGTCGTCTGCTTCGAAGCGCTCGAGCACGTCGTTGAGCATCAGGAGCTGCTGGCCGTCGTACGCAAGGCACTGCGGCCCGGCGGCCTGTTCGTCACGTCGACACCGGAACGGGTGGCCTACAACGACGACCGGTCGGGCGGCGAGAACCCGTTTCATCTTCGAGAGCTCGACCGGGGGGAGTTCGCTGACCTGCTCGGCGGGGCGTTCATCAACTACGCACTGCTGGACCAGCAGATCGCCGTCGGGTCCCTGGTCACATCCGCCAGCGCGAGCCCCGACCACTCGGCGACGGTGGCACTCCTGCGCCAAGGCGACGGATGGGTAGGCGCGGAGCTACCGCCGGCGACCTACCTACTAGGCGTGGCGTCCGACGAGCCGCTGCCGTCCTTGCCCTCGGTGTCGGTGCTCGTAGACCCGCAGATCGAGCTCGTCCGTGACGCGCAGCGACGGATGTACGACGCGATGGACCAGGCAGCCCAGCTCCGCGACCAGCTCGCGACCGCACGAGCAGCAGCGGACCGGCGGACGGCCGACTCCATGGCGAACGCCGATGTCCTTCGCGGGGAGACCGCCCGACTAGGCCAGGAGCTGGTCGCGACACGCGAGCGGCTGCGCGATGCGGATCAGCGGGCAGCTGACCTGCGCGTGCGGGTGGACTACCTGGAGTCCTCGCGTGCCTACCGGGTCTACCGCGCGTTGCGTGCCGCCTATGCCGCAGCCCGCTCGGCGGGCACGGCCGGCTGAGTCCCCGGGCCGCCCCTCGGCCGAGCCCGCGCGGGGGCGATCCGGTCCGCCAGCCGTAGTGCGGGGCGCTCGATGAGGAACCAGCTCGCGGCGGCTGCAGGGACGGAGACCGCGAGCAGCACGAACACGTCCACCGCGAACCCGAGACTGCCGCGAGCACCAGTGAAAACACCGTAGAGCTGTAGGTCCCGTTGAAGGAGGAAGTGCCACAGGTAGATCCCGAAGGAAATGACCCCGAGCGGCGCCAGCGCGCGGACAACCGGGCCATGGCGCCGTCCGGAGGTCAGCCACGCCAGAAGAAGTGCCCCCGCCAGGGCCCGAAGCAGCCGGCGACCATCCTGCACCGGCAGTGCGGGGACGGCGTCGAGTGCCAGCATCGCCACCGTCAGTGCGCCGACAGAGAGCGCTAGGAGCCGCGGGCGCGCGAAATCGGCCAGCACGACCGGAAGTCGGGGCCACGCGGCTGCGGCCTCGGGAGTCCGAGCCACAGCCAGGAGCATGCCGGGCACGAACAGGCACATCGTCGCGGGTACGGACAGCCTCAGGGGGCGCGACCAGACGCTGTGGTGCTCATCTCCGACTCCTGCCGCCAGCACGGCGAACGTGACCGACACAATCGCAACCGCGATGAGCGCCCCGACAACGCGCTCCGGCGACAACGGCGTGCTCCCCCGGCGTCTCCGAACCACCACGCAGGTCAGTGGCATGAAGACGTAGAAGACGATCTCGCAGTGCAGGGTCCAGGCGACCCCGAGGCCGTGTGCGAGTTGCCCTGGGAAGGGGTTCTGCAGCAAGAGGATGTGCAGGGTCCACATCCACCACGGCCACGGCACGTAAGGAGCAGCTGTGATCGCCGCGAGAGCGACCCAGTACGCCGGCAAGACGCGCAGCGCACGACGTACGCCGTAGCGACGCAGGTCCGGCAACGGGCCGCCGTCAAGGAGCCGACGCAGGAACGGGCCGGCGACCAGGTAGCCGGACAAGGCGAAGAAGATGTCCACCCCGATGTCGAGGTTGGCCCACAGCAGGTAGAGCACCGCGCCGGGCCAGCCCGGCGTCGGGTGTGGTCGGCCGACGGGGAACAGGCCGCTGTGGATCGCGAGCACGGACAGTGCGGCGACGGCGCGGAGGGCATCGATCCCCGGATCGCGGGCGAGCTTGGTCACCCGCTGAGTACGCCGAGGCGGAGCAGTGCGTCCTCGAGCGCCTGCTTCGCGGCATCGGGCGACAACCGCCCGGCGATGTGCTCGGCACCGGCGGAAGACAGTCGACGCCAAAGCTCGTCGTCCGCGAGCAGACGTAAGACGCCCTCGGCAGTGGAGGCCGCGCTGTCCGCGACGAGCAGGTGAGTTGCATCTACGAGGTCCATTCCCTCGGCACCGACGGAGGTGGTGACTACGGGAAGGCCTCGCCGCAGGGCGTCACCAACCTTGCCCTTGACCCCTGCGCCGAAGCGCAACGGCGCGACGAGCACCCGGCTCGTGTTGTGCAGCTCCGTCAGGTCCGCGACCCAGCCGAGCACCTCCACACAAGGCCCGGCAAGCTGTTCGACGTCCGGGGGCATCCGGCTGCCTACGATGCGCAGCACCGTCCCGGGCGCCCGCTCCTGGATCAGCGGCAGGATCTTCTCGACCATGTACTGCGCACTGTCGACGTTCGGCGGGTGCTGGAAGTTGCCGACCAGGAGCAACCCGGACCGCCCGTCGGGACCGGGCGGCGGTGGCAGGGTCGGGTGGATGTTGGACACGACAGCCACGTCCAGGCCGGGGTGCTCGGCCAGCAGGAGCTGACGTTCGGGCTCGCTCACGGCGAGGGTGAGGTCCACGTCAGACGCGATCGCGAGCTCCATGGCCTTCATCGTCAACGCCAACCGCGAGATGTGGCTGGCGTCGGTGGCCTCGCCCTCACGCAACAAGCGGACGAAATGCAGGTCGACGGTGTCGTACACAAGCACGGCCTGGGGGACGAGCTGCCGGACAAGGGGCAGGAATCGGAGCGCGTTGGCCGGCCGGCTCAACACCACCGCAGCGAGCTCAGGTCCCAACTCGGCCAGCACCTGGGCCGGGTCCACCGGCCCATAGCGAACCTCGACTCCCCGCTGTTGCAGACGGTCCAGCCACGGCTGGCGAAGAACCCCGTCGACGGGCAAGAGCGTCACGACGCAGCCCAGCGCGCCGAGGATCTCCAGCAGGTGCCACATCCGTTCTGAGCCGGAGTCCTCATCGGGGGTGGGGACGCGATCGTCGACGACGAGCACCCGCGGGCCGGGGCGGCGGTCCCGGGCCCGCGTGAGCCTGGGCGGCGCCTCCGGCAGCTGCTCGGCGAGCCGCTCGGCCCATCGCTCGACGAAGACCCCATGGTTGCGTACCTGATGGGCCTTGCCGCCGCTGGTCACGTCCGTCCCGTGGCTTGCTCCCTCATGGTGGAACACCGTCGCCCGCGGTTGGTAGACGACCTTCCAACCGAGCTCTCTGGCCCGAAAGCACAGGTCGGTGTCCTCGTAGTACGCCGGAGAGAAGATGGGGTCGAAGCCGTCGAGGGCCCCCCAGACCTCGCGCCGTACGAGCAGTGCCGCCCCGGAGCAGTAGTCGACCTCGCGGACGTAGGCGTACTCCCCGACGTCTGGGCTCTCGCCCCGGCCGTAGTTCCAGCCGTGGCCGCTCTGCCAGATGATGCCCCCGGCCTCCTGCAGCCTCCGGTCTGGATACACGAGCCGGCAGCCCACGACACCGACGCGGGGGTCGGCCTCTACCGTGGCGACCAGTTCATCGAGCCAGCCGGCGGTCACTTCCGTGTCGTTGTTGAGCAGCACGACGTACTCACCGCGGGCAAGGCCGGCGCCGGTGTTCGCACTGTGCAGGAAACCGCGGTTGGCTTCGTTGCGGTGCACGAGAAGGTGGGGAACCTGGCTGAGGACTGCGGCGCTCTCATCGGGTGAGGCGTCGTCGATCACGATGACTTCATAAGCGAGTGCGGGCGGGTTCCGCGCTATGGACTCCAAGCAGCGCACCGTCAGCTCGAGCTGGCCATAGGCGCAGATGACGACCGAGGCAGTGGGCACCGCACACGGCGCGAGCAAGACGTCCGCCGCGCGCGCAGCGAGGGCGGGGTCCGAGGCCCCGCGCTCATAGGTCAGCATGCGGCCCATCGTGCTACAACCAGGGATTGGACGGCCACGGAGCCGCAGCAAGGGGGACACGGGTGGTCGTACGCGCTGCGGGAGTCAGCAAGCGCTTCTCCGCCTATACGCACCGTCCCACATCGATCAAGGAGCGCCTCGTACGAGGACGGCTCGAGCACGACGACTTCTGGGCCCTCCGCGACATCACGCTCGACATCGAGGCCGGACAGACTGTGGGCCTCATCGGTGCAAACGGCTCCGGCAAGAGCACCCTGCTCAAGATCCTGGCCGGCATCCTTCGGCCCACCGCCGGCGCGGTCGACGTCACCGGGCGCACCGCCTCACTCCTCGAACTGGGGGCCGGCTTCAACGGCGAGCTGACCGGCCGCGAGAACGTCTACCTGAACGCCGCGATGCTCGGTCTCACGCGGCGTGAGGTCGACAGCCTCTTCGACGACATTGTCGAGTTCGCCGAGCTCGGGAACTTCATCGACGGGGCCGTCAAGCACTACTCCTCGGGCATGTACGTCCGGCTCGGTTTCGCGGTGGCTGTGCACGTCGACCCCGACGTGCTGCTCGTGGACGAAGTCCTGGCCGTGGGTGATGAGGCCTTCGCCGCGAAGTGCCTGGCAAAGATCAGCGAGTTCCAGGCTGAAGGACGGACGATTCTCGTCGTCAGCCACTCCCTCGACATGATTCAGGCGGTCTGCGACCGCGCCGTCGTGCTCAGCGCCGGGAGAGTCATTCACGACGGCGCTGCAGACGAGGGTGTGCAGGTCCTGCGTGCAGTCCTCAGCACGGCCACCCAGAAGCGGGCTGAGGAAGCCGGCTCGGATCAGGCTTCGGTGGTCGCCTGTCTGGGAGTCGAGCTCTTCGACCGAGGCGGCCGGCCGCACATGGAGGCCGCGGCGGGCGACGGCATAAGACTTCACGTCCGCCTGCGCCTCGAAGAGCCCCGCAGCCTCGTCGTACGAGTTGTGATCACCGGCCACTTCGACCTGCCAATGTTCGTCCTGCAGACACCGACAGCGGTCGAGCTGCCGATCGGAGAGTCTGAGGTCATCTTCACGGTGGATCAGCTGCCCCCGCTCGAAGGGACGTTCTCGCTTGCCGTCGGAGTCGAGGACGGCCGAGGCGGCAGCGTCGCGGCGGCCGCGCGCTACGAGCACCGATTACACATCCGCAGCGGACACGGGCACGGCTTGCTCGCCGTGCCCCACATCGCGGCCGTTCGCCCTGCGGGCGGAGCCGCGGTCATATCACCGAAGGCTCCCACTTAGCTTTCCGCGCCTGCCCGGGATGCGCTCGCCGTGGAGGCGCACGATCACCGGACGATGATGATCATCGCGCAGACCGCCAGCGTCGCTGCGGTCAAGACCACTGCCAACTGCGTTACCAGGGCTACAGCAGGCTCTGCGGCCCGGACTGCGTCGATGCCGCGCACGAGTCGGTCGGTCATCCCGGCGACGAAGAGCCCAGTCAGCCAGGCGAGGGCGGTCAGCGGCACGACCGCCAGGAGCACCCAGAGAGCCGCGTCCCCGGCGCCCCCGTCGGTGGCGAACGCGGTCGGGCTGATCCGGCCGCCGTGCCAGCTGATCCAGGCTCCGCGCACCGACCAGGTGAAGGCGAGCGCCGCGCACACCGCTGCCGCCCGCCCCGCTGCCCGCATGTCGAGAGTGTGACCAGCCCTTGGGCCCAGGGCAAGGGTCGCCGTGGGCTCCGGCACGTCGAGGCATGAGTCGGCCCTCGGGCAGGGTTGCTAGTTCTGCTCTTGGCAGTGCTGGAACGCCCACTGCGTCCGCCCGTATCTGGGGTCGATGGGCTTGGCTCTGCGCCACCTGGGAGTGAGACCGAAGATCCCTTCGATGTCGTCGAGTGCTCCGGGTCTGTCGAGGCGTACGTACTCGCCGGCGTTGCAGGTCATGCGTTGCGGTTGCGTGCTCCCTGGGTCGCAGCGGCCGACGTTGTCCAGGTCCAACCTGTCACCCGGCTTGAGGCTGTTGCAGTCATAGAAGCGGCTGCGCTGGGTGTAGACGCGCAGCGCGTCATCGCTCTCCAGAACGAGGGATGGCATCGTCGTTCCCGGCTGGATGTGAAGGTGCGACGGTGACCCCGAG
This sequence comes from Frankiales bacterium, assembly GCA_025465135.1. Lineage (GTDB taxonomy): Bacteria > Actinomycetota > Actinomycetes > Mycobacteriales > SCTD01 > RYN-124. The sequence continues at coordinate 60,830 of JAODNA010000049.1, forward strand.
TCGACGTGGCTCTGCATCGACGGCATGCGGTCGACACTCGACACGTTGGCCTTCCGGTCGATGGCCAAGTAGGAGGCAAGAACCAGGGTGTGCGGACCCTCGTCCGTGCTGCCGTAGACGAGCAGGTGAAGGGTGCCGTCTGCGTCGGTGACGTACTCCACGCCGGCGAGAACGCGCGCCTTCGGATGCTCGGCCGAGCTGAGGGGGAAGGTCAGCCGCGTCGGCGGGAGCGCGTCGGGCAGCTCGACGAGCAGACGCAGGTCGCTGATCGACACCGAGAAGCGCTCTCCGTGGTGCGTCCGGAACCAATCCGTCGTGCCGACGAGTGGTCGGCCATCGACGACCTCGACGGTGGCGACCGGACCGCTGGCGGCGCGTCGCGCATAGGCACGCTGTCCGTCGTCGTACGTCCAAGCCCTTCCTTCTGAGCCGGGCAGCGCGACGCGACGCGCAGTCGTTCCGTCGGACACCACGGTGTCGGCTTTCGCGGAGCCGAACGGTGCGAGGATGGAGCCGCCCTCGAACACGTGCAGGAACTGCGCCGGGATGGCCCCACCGGGGATGGGGACCGCACCGAGGTACGTCCCCGAGCCGCTGAAGTGTGCGAGCCGGTGCTTGCTGCTGTCGAGGAACCACCATGTGCCATCGGCGGCCGGCGCAGCCGACGCCGGCCCCGACGGCGGCGACTTCCCGCCGTGGGCGCCGGCGAGCCCGAGCTGCGAGGGACGGCTGCCGTAGCCGATCGTCATGGCCAGCTGCCACGTGCCGAGCATCTTGCCCGCGGTCGCCAACGCGAGCGACTGCCCGGAGGACACCCAAGGGATCGCGGTGCTCCTAGCAGGAGATGCCGGCGAGGGCGACTGCGGCAACGTCGGTTGCGCGGTGACCGTGCCGCCGGTGCATGCGGGCAGCAGCACGAGAAGGATCAGTAGGTTCACGAACCTGGTCGGCCGCACGGCGCCGACTGTCGCAGGTCTCATGCCGCTTTGCCGTCTCGCGTCGCCTTGCTGCGTCAGTCCGCCGGGACGAAACGGATGTCCCCGAACTCTCCGCCCGTCACATGCTTGCCCGTCCACTGGGCCACGACCACCGCATAGCCGGGGAACTGGTCGTAATGCTCCACGGCCGCGGCCAGCCGAACTCCACGGGCGTCGACCGTGCCGGCCTTCGCGTTCGTCGCGACGACGCCGCCGATGAGGCTGCATCGAGGTTCCTCGCACGGTGGTCCGAGGACGGGGTCGAGGTGCTCGACCCCGTCAGGGGTCACGATGCTTCCCGCACAGACATGCTGGAACGGGTCGGGCTGACCCCAGCAGGGAACGGTGCCCGCGCCCGGTCTGGACGCCTCAAGCCAGGTTTGGGAGCCGGCGATGCCCGTGTCCCGCAGGGATCCCGGAACCGCCTGCGGCAGGTCTGCGTAGGTGAAGTGAAGCAACACGGGGCGACCGTGCTCGCCGACGGCAGAGACGTGGGCAACGCCATCCTGGCGCGACGCGCAGCCGTACATCGTGACGGTCGCCGCTGCCGAGCTCGTTTGGTATCGGAACTCGTGCGATCCCCTCGCTGCCTGCGCGGCGGCTGCGGCCAGACGGGCACACTCCCGCAGGCGCTCGGCGACGTAGGAAGGCGCCGTCGACGCCGTCACGACGGTGATGGTCGCGGCGCCGGACCCCGCGGAGAGGGTGGATCCGCCGTCGGTCCCGAGCTGTCCATTGGCGCTCCCGCCGCCGCCTGGCAGTCCGGTGATCACGAACGCCGTCGCGGCGGCGGCGAACGCGCCAGCCGCGCCGAGCGCGGCGCTGCGGCGGCGGTGACGGCGCCTGCCTTCGCGGAACACGGCTGCCGCGGGCGGCATCGCGCCGTGCGAGGCGATCTCCCGCGCGCCGTCCCGCATCAGTGTGACGAGGGGATCAGTCATCGCGCTTGCTCCTGTTCAGCTAAGGACAGCAAGTCGACGAGGCGCGCTCGCGCCCGGACAAGCTGCGTCTTGACGGTGTTCTCCGACCTCCCGAGCTCCCGGGCGACCTCAGCAACGGGCAGGTCGAGCAGGTGGTGCAGCACCACCACCTGCCGCTGTTCACTGGACAGCTGGGCGACCGCTCTGACGACGTCGACGGCGGCCTCCCCCGGAGCAGGCGCCGGCGCCGGTGGGCCTTCTTGCTCAGCGATACGTCGTCGTACTCGCCGGCGGCGATGGCCGTCGACGGCCAGGTTCATTGCGACGCGCCGCACCCACGCTTCGGGGTTGTCGCACGAACGGACCGTCCGCCAGCGCGCCGCCGCGCGGGCGAACGCCTCCTGAAGGCAGTCCTGCGCGTCCTGGAGGTCTCCTGTTGCGAGCACGAGCGCGGGCAGCAGGCGTCGGCTGGAGACCCCGTAGAACTCATCGAAGTCCAACGCCGGTCTGTCCACACCTCGCACACGCGCCAGGTGCTTCCCAGGTTTCTCCACGTGCCGAATATTCTCGCCTCGACGCTTGTTCGCCGAGTCAGCCGGCAGTGCCGGGAGCCGCCGTCCGGTGACCTGGCTCCGGACGTCAGTGCGTCAAGGGCACCACGATCTGGCTGTTCCCAGTGACGCGTACTGCTGTCGATGCGTCGGGCACGAGGGCTGCGTCGCGACCGGCGCGGATCCACGCTCCGGTGCCGATGCGGTACTCCAGGGTGCGCTCGAAGGAGGCGACGATCCACCCGTCCGAGTCTGGAAGGCGGATCGCGACCGGCAGGGGCGACGCGGGATCGACCTCGCCGCCCGGGACGAATACCTGCCCGGAGCCAGTTCCGAGGACGGCGTACAGGTGGCTCGGGTCTTCCTCGAGCTGGTGCTCACCGACGACCACCTGTCGGCCGCTCGGCGTCGTGCCGTAGGCGTACCAGAGGCTGAAGCCCTCCGAGAACGGAGTGCCACCGCTTTGATGCGCGCGCACGGCAGCGTTGAAGCGTGCCCGCAGCTGACCGGCGTCCGCCTGCCAAGATCCGCCTAGCGGCATCACCGTCTCACCCTGCCCACCGGGGTTGATCCAATCGAGCCGCTTCATTGCTGGCCGCGTGTCCACGACTCCCCCCAACACGCCTCGCACGTCGTCCGGGCTGGTGACCGGGAGCAGGCCTAGGTGCACGGAAAGCCCCGGAACTGTTCCCGGTGGAAGCTCGAAGAGCGCGACGCCGTCGTGCTGGGACATCGGCGCATAGGTGCGGGATACAGACCCGTCCTTGCCGTACACCCAGCCGAACGAGATGCCGAGCGGCTTGCCGGTATCCAGCGCAGCAACCACGTGCCGGCCGCTGTCGACGTACCAGGCGATGTCCGACTGGACGCCGGGTGCGGGGTAGGTGTCGGCGACGACTGTGGGCTGGCCGTCCGCCCCGGGACCAACGAAGCCGAGTAGCTGGTAGACCCCCTCGTGCTCGAGCGAGATGTCGGCGTGGTGGTGCAAGAAGGCGTCCTGACTGACCACAGCTGCCGGCCCCGCGGGGGTGGTGCCTGCCCAAACGACCTTCGCCTGGCCCCTCATGTCTTCGAAGATGCCTCGCCCAGCGTTGAGCGACGTGGCGTGGCTCGCTCCCCACGCCTGCAGGACCGAGGCGCGGTACGTGGCATCCGAGGACAGATCGCCGTGGGTCTGACCGTCGAACAGCGCGCCGGCGAACACGACGCGATCCGGGCCCTGACGCGACAAGGCGCGCGGTGCTGCGAATCCGACCAGCGCCAGCACGAGTGCTAGGGAGCCAGCCGATGCGCGGCGGCGGCGGATGCGCCGCTGACCGCCGCGGCGCGTCTGGGTCAGCAGTGCCGGGGACGGCTCGACGTCGGTCGTCGCCAGTTCAAGGAGCTTGGTCAGTTCCATCAGCAAGGTTCCTCAGCAAAGGCGAGTAGTGCTCGTAGGCGAGGCAGCGCGCGGGCCGTCTGGCTCTTGACCGTGCCGGTGGAGCAACCGAGCGCTGCGGCGGTCTGGTCGATCGACAGGTCATCGAAAAACCGGAGGATGACGACGGCTCGCTGACCCGGAGGCAGCGTGGCGAGGGCCGCGAGGACGTCGCGACATGCGGACTCGGGCTCGGTGCCGGCGGCGGCGTCGCGCTCCCCGAGCGGCACTTCGGCGTGGCGACGGCGGGTGCGCCAGCGATTGGTGGCGGCGTGCGCGATTGCTCGCCTCGCGTACGCGTGCGGGTCGTCGATCCGGGACCAGCGTGCGTACATGCGCTCCAGGACGTCTTGCAGGAGGTCCTCTGCGGTACCGCGGTCGCCGACCAGCAGGAAGGCGGTGCGGAGCAAGCGACGGGACGCTCCTAGGACGAAAACGTCGAAGCCCTCGTCCCTCGCCACGTGCCTGCCTCTCTTCGGTCCCGAGGGAAGGACACCGCAGGCGGGCTCCTAGGTTGTCACGCCCTATAGGGCGAGAGACCGGGACACGAGCAGCACGAGCGTGGAGCTGGTGGCGCACGGCCCACGACACGATGAAGCGGACGACTCCTCCCGACGATGCAAGGGCCGTCCGGTGCGTCCCGCGGGGGCGCCTGCGCCAAATACTTCGATCGAACGAGAACCGCTGGGCGCTCGACAGCGTGTGTTGGGCGTGGCTGCTGCACGCGGCGGCCGGAACGGGACGGTGTGGACGACTTCGAAAGCTTCTACGTGGGCAGCTATCGGCGGCTGTTCCACGACCTCCTGCTGGTGACCGCCGACCAGGCCGATACCGAAGACGTCCTGCAGGACGCCTACACGCGGGCGGCTGTTCGCTGGCGCAGGGTGCGCTCGCTGGACAACCCTGAGGCGTGGGTACGACGGGTCGCGATCAACCGAAGCCTCGACCTGCACCGGCGGCACAGCCGGCAGCGTCGCGCCTACGCCAGGCTGGCGCCAGCCGTCGAGCACCAGGACGACCTGAGTCTCGAGGTCCTCGACGCCCTGCGGCAGCTGCTCCCAGAGCTTCGCCAGGTCGTTGTGCTGCACCACCTGCTCGGCGAGACCGTCGAGTCCATCGCGGCCATCGTCGGTCGCCCGACCGGGACCGTGAAGGGTCAGCTCGTCCGCGGCCGTGCCGCGCTGCACGCTGCCCTGAGTCCCGCTGCCGAGGAGCTGTCGTGACGGACCAGCTGGATTCGCTGCTCGCGCACACCGCCGAGCACCTCAGCAGGGACGTCGTCGCTCCGCCCTCCGGCCCACTGCTCGCGCGGGCCCGCCGTCGGCGCGTGCTGCGCGTCGCGGTGCCGACGGTGCTGACGCCGCTCCTGGCTGCGACGCTCGCTGTGGCCCTCGGCGCTGGGCCGTCTCTGGTGCTCCCGGGCCACCACGGCCTGCGGACGGTCTACGCCAGGGGCGGCCCCGAGCTCGGGCACCTGCCGCTGCCCGCCGCCGCGCGTGCACAGCTGGCAGAGCTCGGCGGCGACCTCGCCGCGGACGCGCCCGCCGACCTGCTGGCTGTCGCGACGACCAAGAACGGCCGAGCCAGGCTGATCGGATTCCAGCGACGCAGCGGCGCCCGCTGCGTCTTCCAGGACTACGTCGTGCCGTTTCTGAACTCCAACGGCGGTGTGGATTGCGGGCTGAACGGAAGGGAGCCCCTCGACCGGCAGCCGATCACCGTGGCCGGGAGCGCGGACAGCACCCCGGGCTCCATCAAAGCGGCGCCCATCTCGTTCGGCTCGGCACCTCCGGGCACCCGTACCGTCGAGTTCACCGCGCCAGCGACTCAGACGGTCCGCGCCGTCGCCCGCGACGGCGGGCCGGCTTACCGCCATCGGTCCTTCTTCCTCACCTCGTGGCCGGTGGGCGTGAGTTCCACCGTGCGGGCCCTTGATGCGCAGGGTCGCGAGCTGGCTCGCGTCCAGCTGCCGGGACAGGATGCCCGGCAGGTTGCCCGCCAGTGTCAGGACGTGGCGGGTGTCCTGCTGTCGCACCTGCAGCGCGCAACGCTCGTCGGTACGAAATGGGCGCGGGCGCATCCCCAGTCCGGAGATGCCGCCAGACTCCGCTTCCTCGACGGTGTCGCCGTCGGTCCGGGCCGACACGTTGCTCGCGAGTCCGAGGCGCTCGCGCGTCTGCAACTCGCGGACGCTGAAGCGTCCCGGCTCGGCCCAGAGGAGACCTACGAGTACCGGCTCGCAGCTGTGCTCCTCCTTGGTGACGGCAAGGGCTGCTTCACCGGACCGATCCTGTCGACGGCCCGTGAGTTCCTCAGCAAGACCCGCTGACCTGCACAGACCGAGGCAGGAGATGGGCGCGACCTGCCGAATAGGGGGCCTAGGTCACCGGTGCCAGACCGCTCAGGGGGTTGCTGTGAAGGTCCGAGGTCTCCTCCTCGCCATGACCGCGCTCGCGACCGCGTCGGCTCTGCCCGCCTCAGCCGGCGGCTCCGTGGCCCTGTCCCCCGGCCAGACGGCGTCGATCAAGGGTCACCTGCAGGGCGTCTCGCCAACCGGTCCGGTGTACGCCCCCGGCGCGGCCGACGTCTGCATCAGCAACGCGTGCGACGTCACGACCGTGAAGCTGCGGCTGCCAGCCGGCAGGCGCGGGGACCTCACCGTCAACGCTGTGGCGGGCGCGACGGTCGTCGGCTTGACCATCCGCGTCTTCGACGTCACCGGACAGCTGTTGGGCTCGAACACGGCTGGCGGCACCGCCGTCACCGCGACTCCGTCTCAAGGCGCACAAGCCGTCGTGCGGGGCCTGTCGGCTGCGTCGTACACGGTGCAGCTCTCGGTCGGAGCAGGGACGGCTGACTTCACCGAGACCCTGAAGCTCGCTGTGGCCCGGTAGCTCCCACGCCTTCATGGTCAAGCAGAAGCTCGCCGGGTCGGTGCTGCTCGCCCTGGCTGCGCTCGTCTTCCTCGTGCCGTGGCCGCACCACGTCTTGACGTGGACAGGAACGTCCAACGGCCAGACCGTGGACTCCGCCGCCTATGCGCGGAGCTTCAAGATCACCACCGCGCAGGTTCCCAGCATCCAGAGGGGCGACCCGGTCCTCACTGCCATCGTCCGCTCGAATCAGGCCGCCGCGCACAATGGCCTGGCGGCGAACCGGCGTCTGCTGTGCTTGGTGCTCGGGCTGCCAGGTGCCTACCTCCTTGGACGGGGCCGCCGTGGCAGCGCGGCCGCTCACAGCGGGCCGGGCACCAGCTAGAGCGCACGCTGCGGCACAGGAGGTGGCGGGCAGGAGAGCTCGGCAGAACGCGCGAACTACTGGACCTGGAGCTGGAGCATCGCCAGGGCCTGGCCAGCACCGCACGGCGTCGGCGACTCCAGCTCGGTCAGCAGCGCGTAGGACCCACTCGCCAACTGGTCCGGACGCGCGACCTTGACGGTGAGCTCGGGCCCGGTTGCAGCCGACTTTCCTGAAGCCAGAGCAAGGTGATCGGCATCCCGTGCGGTCACGCTGTCGTTCTGAGTGCCCGCCGGGAGGACGAAGACCTGCAACCCCGAGAACGCAGTCACCGAGCCGGCAGCGCTCCGGACCGTGACCGAGAGCCCGTCATGACGGCTGATCGTGCTGCTGGCCGGGGACTCATGGATCCCGTCTTCGGCCATGACCCCGTTGACCAGAACCGCGAAGGGCGGCGCCAGACCCGGACCGGTGCACGGCGTAGGCGGGCTGGACTCGTGGGTCTGGGCGGCTCCGGCCCGCTCCGCGTCGCCAGCCGTGACCGTGCCGCAACCGGCCGCCAACGACACGCACGCCAGCAGCCCGAGCAGAGGACGGACGGCCATGCGGCGCAGTATCCCCAGCGCAGCGCTATCCCTCGCTTCTGCCGTCTACTCAACCGATCGGGCGGCTCGCGCGTTTGATGAGGTGTGGGCATTGACGGGAAGGGCACGAGCGCGGACTTCGATGCGTTCGTGGCCAGCCGCGCGACCGCACTGCTTCGATACGGCGTTCTGCTGTTCGGCAACCAGGGCGATGCTGAAGACGCGCTCCAGGACGGGCTGGAGAAGACGTGGCGTCGATGGGACCGCCTGTCCGGGGCCGCGCCCGAGGCCTACGTCCGCCAGTGCCTGTTGAACGCGGCACGAGACTCGGCGAGGCGTCGCCGGGTACGCCTGAACGCCGCTGCCCGCCTCTTCACCAGGCCTCCTGAGTCCGTGACCACCGCCGTGGATGGCCGGGACGAGTTGCTGCAGGCCCTCGGGGCGTTACCCCCTCGGCAACGCGCAGTGCTGCTCCTGCGCTACTGGCTGGACATGGCCGAGGCCGATGTCGCCCGCGAGCTCGGCTGCTCGGTCGGGACGGTGAAGAGCCAGGCAGCTCGCGGGCTAGCCAGGCTGCGCAGCACCGACGCGCGGCTGCCTGAGGCAACCGCGCGCTCGACATCACGGACCGGAGAGACGGCATGACCGACACCGAGCTCATCGCGCGCTTCCGCCAGGCCTGCGAGGACGCCACCGACGCGGTGGAGGCACCGTCGCTGTTCGTCCCGGCGCGAGCTCGGCGTGCCCGGCGCACCCGGTGGGGAGCGCCGTTGGCGAGTGCGGTTCTCGCCGGCGGCGCCGCCTTGGGAGCGTTCATGCTCCAGCAGCAGCTCGGTGCGACGGCGCACCGATCTGACGCGACCGTGCAGTTCGCCGGGGTGTGCGACAGCCCGTACAACGTGCCGGCCCGCCCCGGCCACGTGATCGCGAAGGGGTTCCGGGTCGGCGACATCGTCGTTGCACCCGCCGGCGGCACTCCCGTCCCCTCCGAGGCGACGGTGCGGGCCCAGCTCCGGAAGGCAGATCTTCCGGTCGGCGCGCAACTGAGGTGGGCCTCGATCATCGAACCCGCCCTGTCCCCCACCGCCACGGACCACTGGCTCCTGACCAGCTGCGGGCAACCGGGCGCCTTCCTGCGGCCGACAGCCACGGACCCGTCGCCGATGTCTCGGATCTACCAGACCGCCACCTACAGCGTCGTCGGTCCGACAGGGCAGCCCGGACAGCCGTTCACGGTCCAGCTGAACCAGCCGCAGTGCCCGCATCGCATCGGCACTGCCGGGGGACCCAGCAACGGGAAGCCAAGCTCAGCCCGCCTGGTGGACGGGCACGTGACCGCTGGTCTGTTCTGCCGCTACTACTCGGTCCTTCCGGGCCCCGGAAACAAGTACCCCGGCACCGAGCACGGTGCCGCTGGGATCCCCCCGGATCTGGCTGCCGCGATGGCCAAGGCGATCAACGCACTTCCACCTGCCAGTGGGGTGGCCATGAGCTGTCCGAACGACATCGGCGTGACCGACGTCCTGTCCTTCCAGACCTCGAACGGACCGCAGCAGGTCTGGGTCTCGGCCACCGGCTGCAACGTCTTCAAGAACGGAGCCCGGGTCGCGATCGGGAGTGGGCCGGCGATGGCGACCTACCTCGAGCTCCGGGCTCGCCTCGTCCTGCCTAGCGTCCGGTGACGCAGCGGGCGCTCAGCCATCGCTACAGCGATCGGGTCTGGCGGCGCTCATGGTGGGGGCCGCTGTCGCGGAAGACGATCTCCACGACGGCGAAGTGCCCGTTGCTGTTGCCGGAGAAGTGGAACGTGGCGGGATAGGAGTGCTTGGTTCCGCTCACGCACTGCGGTGTGCAGTCGTTCTCCGACAGGACCCCCTCCGCCGTCGCCTCGGTCTGACCCCACGACGTCCACGTCAGGCTCTCGGCGATGCTGCTGCCGTCCGCGCAGGCGAGCGCGACGTACGACGGGCGGATCGGCCGGTCGCTGCAGGTGGGGTCGAAGGTGGTGGGTTGGCCAGCGGATTGTCGCGTCGTGCTCACCTGGTCCGGCTCCACGGGCGACACCACGATGCGGCTCCCCGGATCGCCGGGCCCGCAGTAGCCCAGCCGGCTCGGCGTGGCGGGCAAGGGGACCTGCAGGGGGAACGCGCGGCCGGGAAGCGTGACGTCGACGGCCGCCGCGAGCGCCTTGTCGCCAAGGTCGCAGCGGTACTTGCCGAACGCGACATAGGCAAGGCCCCCGACCGGAACAGTCACTTCCCCAGCCGGGCCGGCGGTGATGGTCTGGCTGCCGGTGTGCTCGATGGAGAACGCGAGCGGCTTGCCGCGAAGGTCGAGCAGGGTGAGCTCGGGGTAGCCGTCGAGCACGCACGGCCCTGGACCGATGTTGGTGATGGCGAGCAGGACGCCACTCTCACCGCCGGCTCCGCCCGCGGCCGGGCTGGCGGAGATGGCGAGCTTGGATCGCTCGCAAGGGCCGGGCGAGGGCAGTGGCGGCGGCGGACGGGTGGAACGGGCAACGGAATAGGCGGTCCACCGGCTCGTTCCGGTGCCCGACCAGACGGCGCCGGCGCCGTCGGCCTGGCCAGGGGCGACGCCGCGACCGTCCAGGAGGACCTGCACGGGTCCGAAGAAGTCAGAGTTGTCGGTCACCGGCACCCAGGAGTGGCCGCCGTCCGCGGTCGCGGAGACCTCGCCGCGCGACGCGCTGACGTAGGCCGTCGAGGCGCTCGACGCGGCGATGGAGGCGGCGTAGCCGCGGTCGGGCAACAGCGCCGCCGGCCGGAAGGGCTGCCCGGTTCCCGACGACACGAAGACGCGCTTGCGCTGAAGTCCCGCGGACCCCTCTTGCGTGCACAGGACCCACACGGCCCCTGTCTGCGTGGTGCTGATGTCGGCGGTGCTGTACGGACCTGCGCCGTCCGGCCCCTGGCACGGTGCGGCCTCGCGGGTCCACGTGCTGCCGTCATCGGCGGAGGTGAAGATCGCGTCCGGCAGGAGCTGGGCCGCGCCTACCGGCTGGCGGACCGCCACTGCGGCACGCCCTCCTGCCGCCCGCGACACGACGACTGCGCCACCAGCATGCGAGGTGGGCAACGGGAGGGTGGCGAACGATGCCGGGTCCTGTCCGGCCTTCCCGCCGCGTAGCCCCAGCGCGCAGCCGTCGGCGCCGGGCCGGGCCGGGCAGTCCATCGTCGCGATCCAGACCGAGTCGGAGTCAGGAGCGACGTCGAGATCGACGAGCTGACCGGCCAGCTGATCCCGGCTCGTCCAGGTCGCGCCGTCGTCGTTGGAGTAGGCCAGGCCGTTGCCCCAGACGTAGACGCTGTGCTGACCTGCCACCGAGACGCGACGGACATCGGGTGCGTGAGCGCCCTCGGGAAGAACGCGTTCAGTACCGGGGTCGAGGGTCCGGCCGCGGTCGGAGGTGAGACGCAGCAGCTGCCGGCAGGGACTGACGTCGGCCAGGCAGGTGCCGACGACGGCGGCTCCCGTGCCGTCGGGGCGCAGGGCGATCGCGGACACGAACGCTGGGGGTTGCGGCGCCGGAGACGGGGAGTCGGTCGGCTCGCCGGTCGACGTCGCGGCCGGAACCGGCGCCGCGGTGCGGGCAGCGTTGCGAGTGGCCGCCGTCACTCCCCCAGCCACCGCGATCACGGCGAGCACCGAGGCCGCCGCGGCCAGCGCTGTTCTGCGCCGGCGCGCGCGCCGGAGCCGACCATCGAGCCAGCTCCCGTCGGTGTGGACCGCGCGGTGGCGTTCGCCCAGATCGGCCAGCAGTGCAGCCAGGCGACGCTCCTCAGGCGTCATGGCGCACCTCTTGGGCGTGATCAGGATCGGACAGGAGGCCGCTTTGCCGGAGCGCTTCGAGCGCCCGGTTGGCTCTGCTCTTGACCGTCCCCAGCGAGCAGTCGAGCGCGTCGGCGGTCTCGCGCTCGGAGAGCTGCTGGTAGTAGCGCAACACGACCACAGCCCGCTGCTGGTACGGCAGCGCGCGAAGAGCCCGAGCGAGGGCGTCCTGGGTCGCCATACGGTCGGCGTCGTCGGGCCCGGCAGCCTCCGGCAGCCGGGCGGTCGGCACCTCGCCGCTCCATCTGCGCTGCCCCCAGCGCGCCGCCAAGCGGACCATGATCATGCGCGTGTAGGCCTCCGCGGCTCCTTTGTCCGCAAGGCGGTCCCAGCGCATGGCGGTCTTGGTCAGCGCGGCCTGCACGAGGTCCTCCCCTGCTGCTGTATCCCCGACGAGCAGCGAGCCGGCGCGCACCAAGGCCGGGTAGCGGCCGCGCATGAACTCCGCGAACTCGTCATCGGCCCGGTGCACCCTCACCTCGCTCTCACTCTCTAGGAGACATCAGCGGCCGGGAAGGTTCCGTGCGCTCGCCTACGTCGGGTTGGCGAGCGCGAAGCCAAGGCGGGCCAGCGAGACCGGGACGGGAGTGCTCGTGGGTAATGGCACCACCGTCGGTCCCTCGGTGACCAGCAAGAGCTCCGCGGGCAGGAAGTCCAGCGAGTCGTTGGTCGACGTCTGTGGTCGCCTGCGGACGATGCGCCAGCCGCGCGAGCTCTTCGGCGCCGCGGCGCCGGGCCCTAGCCGCGTCCGGTGACGAGGCCGGTCTCCAACACCTGGACGTTCGCCAATGCATCGAGGCAGGAGAAGACGCGCTGCTGTTGGGCTTGGGTTCCCGTGACGGTGACGCCGCGGGTGAGACGGTCGTTGGGCTCCTGCCCCGTTGCCCGAGCTCCGGGCAAGGAGAGGCAGTGCCTGAATGCCTCGTGTCGAGCCGGGGCGTCGGGGTCGACGCCCCGCTCATAGGCCGCGACGAAGTGGACTCGCACGCCGACGCCGAACACCGCCGCTACCAGTTGGGGAGTGACTTGGCGGTAGGTCAGGGTGCGATTGTTGCGGATGAAACCGCAGCCGGTGTTCACGTTGAAGACCTCAGTCGCGAGGCTGGCAGAGCGCACCGTGATGTCCGCATTGCGATACGGCCCCGGATTCTGGCAGGGCCAGGTCCTCTCCACCGGGATCGCCGGACTGTCGTTGGCGGCAGCCAGAAAGGCGGCCAGCCGAGGCTTGGTCAGGTCCTCGCAAGTCGTGGGGCTTCCGGCGCGACACACGGTCGCGCTCGTTGCTCGTTCGCTCACGAACGGCTGAGACACGACGCCCGGCTGCGAGGAGTCACCTCCCGTCGGCAAGGCGAGGTACAGCGCCGCTCCGGACGCGACCAAGAGGAATCCCGCCGTCCCGGTCATGGCCACACGACGGCGACGGCGCCTGTCAGCGGCTCGTTCGAGGACGGAGAACGGCGGGGCGGGCAGGCTGCGTACCGGTGCAGCGAGCTCGTTGAGCAGCGTGGACAGGTCGGTCATGGTTGCTCCTCCGTCAACAGCGGTGCGAGCGCGGCTCTCGCTCTGTTCAGCCGGGATTTCACGGTGCCCATAGGAACTCTGAGCTCCTGAGCGACCCTTTCCAGCGGCAGACCGACCAGGTGGTGCAGCACCACCACTTGTCGCTGAGCCACGGGCAGCGCTGCGAGAGCGCGGGCGACGTCCATCGCCAACAGCGACGGCTCGGGGCTCGTTGTCGCCCCCTCTATGCGCCCCAACGCGGCGCGGGCCCGCCGGAGCTGTCGAAATCGGTTGCTCAGCAGGCGAAAGGCCACCTGCCGCACCCATGCTTCGGGGTCCTGATATCGAGAGATGGCCTGCCAGCGCGGCACCAGCCGGATGAAGGCCTCCTGCACGACCTCTTCCGCCTCGCGGTGGTCGCCGGCGGCGACGGTAAGAACGGCCAGCAACCGCGAGTAGGTAGCCGCGTAGAAGTCGGCAAGCGCCGTGTGGGACGCCTCCGACTCCGGTGGCGCGGTCGCGTCCTGCTTCACGATCACCTAGGTAACACCCCGAAGCGGGTGCCAAGGTTCCCGGTCCCCAGGACGCAGGCAGGGACAGCGCCGACTGTCGACTCGCTGGCGCGCGTGACCTAGCCCGTCCGTGCGGTGAGCGCGCTACCGAAAAGGCGGCTACACACCGTCGCCCCTCGAGACCTGAAACCGCTAGCCGCCCTCGCGAACGCCGGCCTCCCAGCCTTGGCCGCGGCCAGGCTCCGTGTCACGGATGCGCGGTCCCCGTTCTTCGCGGAGGCCGCGGCGGTGAGGGTGTCGTCCAAGAACTGAAGCACTCCCCGCAGCGGTGCGGCGACGAGCCGCTCGTGCAAGGCCGCATCAGCAGACGGCACCTTCACCAGGAGGACCCGTTCCACTCCCTCCCGCAGCGTCAACCCCAGATCCGTGATCGCCGGGGGTGCAGGCCGCGAGTCTGCTGCGAGGAAGGCCAGAGAGCTGATCGACTCACCGCACGCGCCGTCGGCGGCGAGGACCCATGCGGCGCGGCTCACCGCGTCGCGTCGGCTGGCGACCTTCGAGCTCGGCGTCGCAGGGACGTCGTGCGTCCCGAACGCGGCCTCGAGAGCCGACGCCCAGTACGCCGCTGCGGCGTCGAGCTGCTCCTGTACCTGCAAGACCGTGTCGATGCCCCCCGGGTCCGTCCCGGGCGCGCCGGGAGTGCGCCCGACGCTGACCGCCGTCGACGCGAGACTGTCCAGAGCCGTCACAAGTCCTGTGGCAGCTCGTGCTGCCGCAGCAGGCGGCTTCACCCTGCGCAGGGCAGCCAGTTGTGCCGCAAGCCCCTCCTGCACGCCAGCTCGGGTGAACACGTCCGCGCGCACGTCCGAGCCGACCTGCCCGAGCACCAACGTGTCCGTGGTGGCGTCGAGCAGCGGCTGCACTTGGTCGAACACTGCTTCAGCTATCGGTCGGACAGCCCTGCGGAAGCGGTCCACCGCCGCCCGCTTGGCCGACGCCGCGCGCGCCACCTGCTGCTTTGCCCGGAGCGAATCCACCGCCAAGCCATCGGAGACGAGAGTGCCGACCAAGGCCATGCAGACGGCAACGGGAAGCGCGACCCGGGATCGACGTGAGGCCAAGGCGACTCCGGGCAGGTGGCGGTCCGACGGGGTCCGCGGTCGACAGAAGGCTTCGATGTTGCCACGCCAGGGAATCGGCGCGGATCGTTGCGATCGCCCGCTGCGGCCCAAGCAAACAACAGAAGGCCTGGGCATCTCACGGCGTTAGAGGCTCAGGTCTGCTTGGACCAGGGAGAAGATCGCAAGGTCGACCCGCCCGGCATGGATGTAGCCGGCGCGCCGTGCCACCCCTTCGCGGAGGAATCCGGCCTTCTCGGCCACGCGCAGCGAGGCTGCGTTCCCCGTAGCGATCCGCAGCTCCACCCGGTGCAAGCCGAGGTCTGTCAACGCCCACCTCGCCATCGCCTGTACGGCCTCCGTGACGAACCCCTGCGACCTTGCCCACGGGCACGCCAGATAGCCGATCTCCGTCACCCCCGCTGCCCATTCGGTTCGCTTGAAGTCGATGGTCCCGGCAAGCTGACCGGCCGCGTCGATGGCTCGCACGAGGCCGAAGCCGGAACGCTGCCGGTCAGGAGCGACCTGGCCGATCCATCGCAGAGCGTCGCCCTCCGAATAGGGGCGAGGGAGAGGGAGCCACGTTTGCGTCAGATCGTCGGAACCCGCAGCCGCGAGGGCAGCAGCATCGGTCATCTCCAACGGCCGAAGCGTGAGCCGGGCCGTTGTCAGGGTCGTCTCAGGAAACGTGCTCACGCTGCGACGGTATTGCGCGGGAGGTTCCGGCAGTCACCTTCGCCCGGCGTCCAGGGCTGTCGTCAGACTCCGATATGTGGCCGCGATATCGCTCTCCCGCGTCTGGACCGACAGGGCATCCGGTCTTTCCGCACGGACGGCCTCGATGCGGTCATGCATCTCGGCAAGCGCGTTCGCTCCGCCGATGGTGCGAACGGCTTCGGCATGATGCTCGGCCCAGCGAGGGTCGTCCTTACGCGCCTCGAACCGAGCGAGGGCGACCTGGCGGTCGTCTGTCAGGTAGACCTCGAAGAACTGTCCACCAGCCGATGCGGCGGCCTGGGCAAGCTCGTCGATGAACGCCGGCCGCGCGACGTACTGGGGCACGACGACGTCATGGCCGCTGTCGAGGTGCGTACGGACCATCGCCAGGGCCATGGCTCTCGCCAGCAGTCCTGATTCCTCCTGACGGAGCTCCCATCCGCCTATCAGGCGACGCAAGCCGTCGATGTCCAGGCAGAAGGCCAGCGGTCTGTCTTTGACGTAACGCCGTGCGAGCGTGGACTTGCCGATCCCGGGAGGTCCATTGAGCAGGATCACGCGTGGCCCTGGATGGCTGTCCATCGCCCGAGGTTAGGGCTGGTGCTCCATACCGTTCGGACGGTGCCGGGCGGCCGTGGGTCGCTAGAAGGGCCCGTTCACGACGAGCAGCCGGATGTCCTCCGGCGACGTGGTCAAGGCGACGCCTGCGTTGAGCTGCGCGGCCGTGTTCGTCGTTCCCCAGACGTCTCCGGCGAGCGCCCAGATGGTTGACCGCGAGGCGGCCGCGCCCGAAATGACCGTGGAGCCGGGGGCGCAGCCGAGGCCGACCGGCCTGGTTCCGCCTGTCAGCTGGGCGCTCCCTTGGCCGGTCTGAGCGGTCGAGAGGGATTGGCAGGGCACGGCCGCGACCGCGAGGCTGCCCCCCGACCCGCCCGCTGCGGTGGCGTGCGTGAAGTGCTCGATGGTCTGCGAGTTGCTCGAGACGTAGAGGTCGGCGACGTCGGCGGCCCGCAGCAGCTGCAGCCGTCGATGGATCAGGCCGCCGTGCCACCCGCTGCCGCGCGCTGGCCGGCTGACCTGAGTGAGCCGGTCGTCGGCGACCAGGCCGATCACGAGTCGCCGGGCATCTGTCCTCGAGGCGGGAATGGTCACGTCAACGAAGACCAGGTTGCCGGCCCGGCTCTCGCAGACTGTCTCAGGCTGGACGGGCAGGGTCGTGCATCCTGCTGGGGATCCGGTGGCGTTGGTCTGTGGCGCGAAGACGCCAGCCGGTTGTACGACGAGGTCTGGGCGTTCGATCGGTTGCCCCGCCCGGTCGAGCACCCAGAACGCCACCGGAGCTGTCGAGTAGCCGGCTGTCCCGACCTGGATGTGCAGCACGAGCGGGCCATCCGCAGTTCCAGCCAAGCGGCTGAACGAGTACACCCGGGAAACCGTATGTATCCGAGCGGCATCTGAGGACGGCGACGCCGTCGCGGGACCTGCTGCGAGGCAGCAACATGCTGCGACAACGGCTAGGGTCGCCCGCGACCAAACCCCCATGACCCATACGGTTCGACACCCGGCACGCCGTTCCTGCCTCAACTCCGACAGCGGCCCGCGTCGCCCGGACAGGGCACCCATTCAGTGCCACGTCATGAACGGGTCGAGCAGCGGCTCCCGTCATCGCCTGGGCTCATGATGTTCGGCGGTTCCACGGCGGCCACCTGAGTCGGAGCATCCGCCGTCGTCCAGGCCCGGCATCCGCGCAGGTAGTCATCTCGGGCGGTGGGATCGACGAACAAAGCACCGACGACAAGGATCACCCAACCCAAGCTACGTCGGACCAAGCACCAACGAACGGCACCTCCAGGCGGTGCTTGGACACCCAACGGAAGGCAACCGCGCAATACGCCATGAGGACGACCGACAGCACCACGATCGACACGACCGCCGACGTGATGATGCTCAGAGGAAGCATCAGCGGCCCGAGCAGAACCAGAAGCCAGGCGTACTTCATCCACACCGGAGGCTCGATGTCGTGTGGCCGCTGGAACCGCTTGCCGTACGTCTCAGCCCGACGGTCCAGACCGCGAAGCCGTTGCGCTACACGCATGCAGTCAGTCTCGGATCTGCGATGCCGCCTGACAAGGAAGGTAGGAGTGGCACCTAGCGTTCTGACGGTGCGGCGGCAAAGACCGGGTCTTCGGAGGCCAACCGTTCGGCCGTGAGGTGCATGTCGGAACCGTCAGCTGTCGGGAAGTCGTGACCATATCTCGGTGTCCTCGCGTAGATCCTGCTTGAAGTGCCTCGACCGGAGCACACCCTCACGCACATAACCGCATCGCTGCGCGACCCGCTGCGACGCGGCATTGTCGACGCTGATGTAGAGCTCGATCCTCAACGCTCCCAAGACGGAGAGCGCCCAGTCTGTGAGTTGGCTCAGGGCGGCCGTGGCGACACCCTGACCGCGCGCCTCAGGCGCGACGAGGTAACCGAGTTCGACGGTCCTTGTTGAAGAGTTGATATCAGGAGCGAGAGCGACGCCCAGGAACTCGTCGCACTCGCCCGCGATCGCAAACGCCTCGCGCGTTCCGTCGACTCGTCCGCCTTGGTAACTCTGTAGCCACGCGCGCTCGAAGCCATCCGGCACGGGCACCGGAACCCTCGAGAAGCGCAGGACGTGCTCATCGGCCAGCATCGCCCGCAACGAGGCCAGGTGCTGTTCGCCGAACAACACCAGCCCGAGCTGCGGCCGTTGCGGCGGTGCCGTTGTCATGACGCGAGTATGCCGAAAGAGTCGGGGTCCGCTGGGAGGCGAGTCTCCAACTGGATCATCGGGCACGGCACCTACTTGCGGCGGAGCGAGCCGAGCCTGCGGCGAGTCGCGTCACCAGCGCCACGCGCCATCCATCGCCGACAGGGATGCCTCTGGGACTGGGCGGGCTTGGGAAGCCACGTTGTTTCGGCAGGCGAAGCAGTCATCCATCAACCGATGGCTAAGCCGGGTGCCGTCGTGAACCGCCACTTCGTTCGCCGTGGCCAGGGGTGCCATGCGTGGCAGATCGGTGGTTCTCCGTGCCACGACGCGGTGAGGGTGTCATGAAGCGCACAGAGCCGCGCCCCGGATGGCGCCTCGGGATGACCATGGAGGGAAAGCGTGGCGGACCGGCACGCGCTGCTGCTGATGTTCACGGGCGTGGCGGTCGCGGGTGCCGCGTTCTTGTTACTCAGCCTGGCATTGGCTGTGGCTACTCGGGGACTCGCCGGTGGGGCAGTAGTCGTTTCAGTAGCTATGGGAGGTCTGGCCTCGTGACACGCCGTGGTCGTCATCAATCCGCGCTGGCAGACCGGGTCGGGCACCGACGCCAGACTGCCCGGACATAAAGCTCGGCAGTCGCCTCTCGATATGCCTTGGGTCAGCAGCGGGTGGCCGCCTTGTCCACTTCTTGGCTGCCCGCCTGTAGGTGCACCTGAAGTCGTTGTCGGGCCCGGTGGATGCGTACTCGCACAGTGCCCGGGCTCCTGCCGAGGACAGTCGCGATCTCCGCGGGCGTGAGCTGGTCGTAGACCATGAGCTCGATGAGCTCACGGTCGCTCGGCGACAGCTTGCTGAGTAGTTCGCTGACGTGCAGGTCGTCGAGCGAAGGCTCGTATTGCTCCACCACCTGCTCTCGTAGGCGTTCAGCGAGGGAGTTCTGCACCTGCTTACCCCGGCGGTGTGCCGCGAGCACTTTTCGGGCGACCCCGAAGAGCCAGAGGCGTGGGTTGTCGTGGGACACCCCACGGTGCCGCCAGGCCACGACGAAGACGTCAGACAGCAGATCCGCTGCATCCGCTGGCTGCTGGACTCGTCGCAAGAAGTAGCGCAGCACATCATCTCGGTTAGCTTCGTACAGCTGGGCGAACGGCTCGTCGTCGGTCACGAGGCCGGCCACGGCCGGGGGTCGGGGCAGTTGATGTCGACGTATTGCTGCAGCGGCGCGGGGTCGCCCTGCTGGGCTTGTTCGACCAGCCGGAGGTTGTAGGAGCGCAGGTTGATCCGGCGAGCGAGGTCTGAGTCCGCCAAGCGCCTCATGTGCTCGAGCGCGCCGGGGTCGGTCGTCGACGTCCGCGCCCACGAGCAGAAGGCCCACGACAGCCCCGAGCCCCGGACGCCGGTGACCTGCATGACGTAGCCGCGACCGCGCAGCTCAGGGGCGGTATCGGCGTCCATGCGACGAGGGTCGAGTAGCCCCAGGTACATCTGCGCGGAGTAGCCCGGCGCATAGTCGAAACCCGACGTGTAGCGCAGGGCGACGTCCCGGAAGTCGGGAGCATTGAGGTCTAGGTATTCGCTCGTGTCGTTCTCGGTCGCGCCCGGCAGGCCGAACAGACCGGTGTGGCTGCCGCCGGTCGCTACCGCTACGCCGCCAATGCCCATGACAGCCGCGCTGACCGCGCCGATGGCGACGAAACGACGGCGGCGGCTCGACGCAGGGCGGATCTGCCTCACGGCAGCGAGGAGTCCCTCGTAGCCCTCCTCGCAGCTCAGCTCGACGGGACTCAGGCGGGCACGGAGCTCGTCCACTACATCGGTCATGCCCCTACCTGTCTGCAGGACGGCGCATCGTTACATCGCATTGACATCCTTTTACGAGGACGCTTCGGTCCAGCGCGAGGCGCACGCTCCGGCGCTACCGACGCGGATGGCAGCGCCCCGTCTGAAGCGCAGCTGCCTGACACCTGTGTAGACCGCCGCTCTGCCGAGCGCCAGGATTGACTGATGCGCAGGGGGCTGGTGTCGCTTGGTGTGGCCCTCGGGCTGAGCCTCGGCACTGCGGCGCTCTTGCTCGTCCCTAGCCGCGTGCACGTGGCGAGCAGCACGATGCCCCAACTGGTGGGGCAGACCCAGGTGCAGACGGCCCCGGCCCAGACACTCGACTGCGGCTCGGTTATCAGCCCTGGACCACAGTGGAGCTCAGAAGGAGGCACCTGTCAGGCAGTGATCAGCGGGCGGCGATCGGATGCGCTGGCCGTCGGCGTCCTTGCCTCGTTGGCCGTCACTACGGCCGCGATCCGGCTCGCTGTACCCGGACGACGACGCTAGTCGCGCGCTTCCGGGAGAACGGCTCGATGCGACTCGCCGACAACCGGCGCTGCAGTTGCTAGCTCGACCTCACGCAGTTCCGTGCACCGATGGTCGTCGTGGCGCCAGGCTGCTGCGTGCGGTCGACGGTCGTCCCTGCGTACAACCCGGTGCTCTGGGTCGCAAGAGTCCCCACCCCCGTCACGGTATCCACGCTGATCTTGCTGATCTTGTCTCCCGCGCGTGTGTGCCCGATGAGATCCCGCGGCAGCACGATACGCACTTCGTTGGTGGTCGGATCGAACTCACCAGTCACCGGGATCGTGGCGGTGAAGCCGGGGGCGGCCTGCTTCTCCGCGAAGTCTCCGGCAACCCAGAACTGAAGCCCGTCGATCGCCCTGGCCGCGGTGGCCGCGAACCCCCCGCCGCGAAAGGTGAAGTAAACGACCCATTGGTCGAGCCGGGGACCGGCATCGACGGCTGTTCCCAGCCCGGCTACCCGCACGACGAGGGTGAGGTTCCGGGCCCCGGACGCAACGTCCGCCGACAGAACGTCGAGGGCAGGGTCGTTCGGCGTCGCAGACGGCACCCTGCTGGACAGAGAAGCGTCACCCGCGGGGTCGGTAACGAGTCGACAGGGCACGACGCCAGCAGGCGCTGCCGTCGCGCTTCCCGCCATGAGCAGGCCAGCCGTTACTGCCGCAGCCGGCGCGACGCGCAACAGCTTGGTCCACCGCACGGCCGTCCCCCCGGGTACGCAGTCGGATAGCGATTCGACAGCGGATCGGCGAATCCTGCACCGGCCGTTCGTGCCGCTCGGCGGGAGGCAGCCTCGACTTGCTGGGCGCCGGGCAGACTTCTGCTCGGACCGGTGCATACAGCGGAGAGGGCGCGACGGAGGGTGCCGCGGTTGGCTCGTCCGCGATTAGCGGCCGAGCTGGGTAGGCGAGCACTCGCCCTCCTCCCCACGTACAGATCCGCTCCCGCTGGAAGGACCTTGGTCGTGCCATTCGGACCAGGCCGCCGCAGCCGCCATGGAGCTGACCGCAGCTGCGCTCGCGACGTCCGATGCATCGAAGAAGTGCACGCCGAGCAGGTGCTCGTTGATGACGATCAACAGCGACCCAACGAACGCATAGATCGGGACCGGCCAAGGCAGCGCAAACAAGATGGCCGAGGTACAGCGGCGTCTCCGTTCCTCCACGGATGCAAGGACGCGGGGCTTGCCAGGTCGGTTCCGTGGGTGGAACTACTCAGGTCCGCATGGCCCGGTCGCATCACGATTGCGGACATGGCCACTCCTCGGATCTCCGATGTCACGCCCCGCTTCACGTCATTGCTGCTTGCCGCCGGACCGCTCCTGTCACTGCTGCTGGCGCTGCCGCTGCTGCAGGCGGCCGCTCGTCACGATCGGCACTGGCGGACGACCACGAACGGTGTCGTCGACCATCGAGTTGGCGCCGGTCTCTTCGTGCTCTACGGCCTCGCCGCAGCGACGCCGACATTCGCCACGGCCGCGTTCGGACCGCGCCATCGGGTGGGGGCAGCCTGGATGGCGGCGTGTGTCCTGGGACTGGCCGTACTCTGCGAGCTCGTCGTCTCCGTCGCCCCTGAGCCCTGGTTCACCTTCTAACGAAGCGAAGAGCGACGTCGCGCGACACAGCTCCTCAGGGCCCAGGAGGGTCCGTGACGGCGGCTAGGCGCGCAGGATGGCGATGCTCTGCGTCAGGACGGACCGTTGACCGCTAGACGACGGCGCCGGGCCGCTCGCGGACACAGCGGTCGTGTCCGCGGCGCGTGCGACGATCCTCTTCGTGCCAGACGACTTCGATCCGCCGCCGCCCGCGACACTGGCAGACCACGGCCATGTGGGTGGGCCGTTCCTCCACGGCACCAAGGTCCCCTTCGCGCCTGGCGAGCTCGTTCTGCCCAGGCGACCCTCGCACTTCCGTCCCGCCCGCCCGCTGGAGCACGTCTACTTCACGACGCGAAGCGAGACAGCCGTTTGGGGTGCAGAGCTCGCAGCCGCGCTCGCCCCCGACGGCGTGGACGGGGTTTCGATGCCCCGCATCTACAAGGTCGAGCCGCTCGGCCCGTTCGAGGACGACCCGAACGTCACGGACCGCCGGTTCCCCGGAAACCCGACCCGGTCCTACAGATCCCGCGAGCCACTCCGCGTCCTCGCTGAGGTCTCGGAGTGGACCGGGCACACCGACGACGAACTACAGCGGATGCTCACGTCGCTGGCCGGGCTGCGCGCTCAGGGCCTGGACCTCGTCCAGGACTAGGCCACGAGCAGTCCTCTGGCAGCTCGTCAGGGTCGCTTTCGTGCTCCTGTTCGTAGTACAAGGCTCCATGCCATCAAACGCCATGACTACTTGATGGTCACTTCGATGGCGGTCGGGACTGCTGCCTTGATTTGGTCCGGCGTTCTGTCCGCGAGGTCCAGGCTCCGCCGCGGGTAGGTGCCTCGCAGCTCCCCCGGCACTCGAGAACGATACGGACGGAACCAACCGGCCCTCTGTGGTGTCTTGATGAGGTGCCGATCGCCTTCGAGGAGTACGTCGCTGCGCGCTTCCCGGCGCTGCGACGGCTCGCCTATCTGCTGACCGGTGACTGGACCGAGGCAGAGGACCTCGTCCAGGACGCGCTCGTGCGCTGCGAGCGACGCTGGTCCGGGATCGCCACTGACGACCCGCACGCCTACGTGCGGCGTTCGGTGGTGAACGGTGCTGCGAACTGGCGGCGACGCCGACGGATCGAGCTTCCACTCGACGAGGGCGGCGCCGTTGCTGACCACACGCCCGCCACGGATGAGCGTCTGGTCCTGCTGGAGGCACTGCGGCGCCTGCCTGTCGACCAGCGCCAGGTCCTCGCTCTGCGCTTCTTCGAGCAACTCAGCGAAGCCGAGACCGCCCATGCGCTCGACATCGCGCCGGGCACGGTCAAGAGCCGTACTTCTCGCGGCTTGGCGGCGCTGCGGGAGGCCGGTCTCACGGCCGGGTCGAAACGGATGGAGATCACGTCATGACCGATCTTGAGCAGCTGTTCCAGGACTCCGTCGCGCTGGCCGAGCAGGGCCACTCGTCGCCTGGGGATCCTCTCGGGCGGCTGACTGCGGCCCGATCCGCGTACCGGCGTCGTCGATGGGGGGCGGTCGCAATCCCGGCCGCTGCCGCGGCAGTCGCCGCAGTCATGATCCTGCCGTCGGTGCTCACCCCAGGCGGTGGTGGCGGAGCCGTCGTCGCGGCCGGCGACGGCCCGACCCCGTCGGCGTTCGTGGCGCTGGTCGCCGGCCGGGCTGGTCTGTTCAATGCGACTGACGGCACGCGAGTACTGGACTTCGGGTCGGCTACAGCAGTCTCCACCGACCCGCTCGGGGTGTACGTCGGGGCCGGCGCCGGGTGCTCGTCCGTCCTGCGCTTCTTCCACGCCGGGCAGTCGTCGTTCCTCGACGGTGAAGGACCTATCGGCGGCCACATGAGTGCGCTGGCCATCTCGCCGGGGGGGCGGACCCTTGCCTACACGCTGGGCCACCGCCCTGACGCCGAGCCGGGCGTGCCGTGCGGAAGCCCCGACCTGGTACTGCGCGACGGCCCTACCGGTGCAGTGCGCCGGTGGACCGGCGAGGTGGGCAGCGGGGAGATATCGCAGCTGTCGTGGTCCGCCGACGGCAAGCACCTCGCCTTCCAGACCAGCGTGTGCTGCGACGCCAGCACCACGCTGCACGTGCTCGCGACAGACGCGGCTCCAACCCCGGTGACCCAGGTGCCCGCTGCGCTCCACGGGCGGCAGACGTGCCAGTTCACGCTGCCGGTGTACTCGGGCAACCAGCTGCTTGCGGTCCGTCAGTGCGACGGCGGCGCCGACCTGGTCCGGATCGGGCTCGACGGCGCGGTCAGCCTCGAGCGAAAGCTGCCAGCAGGCAGCCCCATCGCTCTCTCGGCCGCCGGCGGGGCACTGCTGCTCTCTGAGTACGGCACGCCGGAGACACCGGGCAAGCTCCTACGGCTGGACGCCGACGGCACCGCGACTGTCCTCGGCACTGGCTTCTCGCAGCCCAGCTGGGCCGTGCCCGGATCGACGCAGGCGTCACCCACGGCGTCCGCCGCGGCAACGGCCGCGCCGCAGGAAAGCGCTGCGGCAACGAGCTGCGTCTACCGCCCTTCACCGAAGGACGCGGTCGGCCCGGCCGTCGGACTTCCCGCGGCGGAGCCCCGCAACCTACCTGCCAGCGCGACCATCCACACCAGCCGCGGCGACATCACCGTGGACTTCAGGCCGGAGCGCACCCAGGCGCCCTGCACGGTGAACAGCTTTGCGCACCTGGCCACGAGCAAGTTCTACGACGGCACCCGCTGCCATCGCCTGACCACCGCGGGCATCTACGTCCTGCAGTGCGGCGACCCGTCCGGCACCGGTAGCGGTGGTCCCGGCTACACGTTCGCCGACGAGCACCTGCCGGGCACGACGTACCCGACGGGCACGGTGGCGATGGCCAACGCGGGCCCCGACTCGAACGGCAGCCAGTTCTTCCTCGTCTACAAGACCAGCCAGCTCGGCCCGGACTACACCGTCTTCGGACACATCACGGCCGGACTCGACGTCCTGACGGGTGTTGCCGCTGGCGGCGCGCTTCCCCCCAACGACGGAGCACCGAAGCTGCCGGTTCGGATCGTGAACGTCGCCCTCGGCTGAACGCAGCCCCTGATCTGGTGAGGAAGCGGATCCTCGGGCAGGGAAGAGGTGGCTAGGGTGCTCCCCCGTCTGGACTTGAACCAGAAACCCTGCGATTAACAGTCGCATGCTCTGCCAATTGAGCTACGGGGGATCGCGCCGGCGGACCGGCGGCGGAAGCCAACATTAGCGCAACCGACAGCCCGCCTTTCGTCCGGTTTCGCCTACAGGGGCGGCCTGGGTCACCGACACTAGAGGTGTGCTGACCCGTCCCGAACGCCTCATCGCCGTCGCAGCGGGCGGCGTGCTCGTGGTGGGTCTGGTGAGCACCTCGTACGCCGGCCCGCCGGCCGTCGCCGCCAAGGCGGCCGACGTCACGACGCCGACCACCGCCCCGGCTCCGACGACGGCGCCGACGATGGGCCCGGTCGCGCCCACGCCGACGCTCCAGCCGAAGCCAGCGCCCGTCCAGGCACCCGCCGTACCGGGCGCGCTGCCGGCCATGGCCGCCGCGCCGACGGTCCCGCAGTCGGGCTGTCCCGCTCCGGTCCAGCACCCGAGCTCGTGGACGCCGAAGCCACTCGGTGCCCCGGCTGTCGCTGACGCCGCACTGCCCAAGACGCTCCCCCGTCGGGCGAAGGCCACCGACCTCAGCGCCGTGACCGGCAAGGGGATCTGGGTCACCAACTGGCCGAAGGACACGGTCGACGTGAAGGGGGTCGTCGCGAAGGCGAAGGCCGCGGGCCTGACGAGCATCTGGGTCCGCACCGGCGGCTCCCGCCAGGGCTACTACGGCAACCGCGTCCTGCCCGCCCTCGTGCCGGCAGCCCACCGCGCCGGGCTGAAGGTCGTCGCCTGGGACTTCCCGTTCCTGTCCGATCCCGTGTCCGACGTCGTGCGCGCCCACAAGGCGCTCGCCGCCGGCATCGACGCGTTCGCACCCGACATCGAGACCGCCGCCGAGGGCACCCATGCGAGCAGCCGCCGGGTGTCGCTCTACCTGTCGCTGGTGCGGTCCGTGGCCGGCAACCGGCCCATCGCCGCGACGGTGCCACGGCCCACGCCGAAGCGCCTGACGTCCTTCCCGTACGCCGCCTTCGCGCCGTACGCCGACCTGTTCGTCCCGATGGTCTACTGGTCCTGCAACGAGCCCGGGCTGCTGGTGCAGCAGTCCCTGCAGCGCCTGGGGCGCTGGCTCCCCGTCGCGCCGGTGGGCCAGGCCTACGACATGCGCACCGATGGCGGCCGCGGCGGCCTGCCGACCCGCGCGGAGACGTGGCGCTTCCTCGACAGCGCCCGTCGCGGCGGCGCGGTCGGCGCCAGCCTGTGGACGATCGAGACCATCGGAGCCGGCCAGTGGTCCGCGCTGAAGGCCTACCCCTGGTTGGGACGCTAGATCCGCCGGATCGCGGGTAGGGGTCCAGCCAACTGACCCCTGAACGTCCCCGGAGGACCCCGTGATCCGCAAGCTCACCCTCGCCGCCGGCTTCGGTGCCGGCTACGTCCTCGGCGCCAAGGCCGGCACGCAGCGCTACGACCAGATCGTCGGCAAGCTCCGCGAGCTGGCCGGCATGCCCGCCGTGCAGGAGGTCAAGGAGACGCTCGCCGACACGGCCGGCCAGATCGGTGACAAGGCCAAGGCCACCGTCAACGAGAAGGTCGCGGCGGTGGGCGACAAGGTCAGTGACGTCGTCGACCTCGGTGCAGGAACCTCCACCGGCGGGAGCGGCAAGTCCCGCACGGGAGCGCGCACCGCAGCCGCGCCCATGCCTGGCGCGGCACCCAGCGCGACGGCCCCGGACGCCTGATGAGCTCGCGTCTCCCGGAGACCCCCTCGGCGATGGAGGCGGAGGGCATCCCCGACACCGACGACGACGGCGCCATGGAGCCGCCGCACGACGTCGCGATTGCCGTCGACGACTTCGGTACGACGGCGGCCGAGATGCACGACGGCGAGCCCCTCGACGGCCGCATCGCCCGCGAGGAGCCCGACGTCATCTCGCTCGTCGACCAGGACGCCGACGAGAGTGCCGGCCTTGACGACCGTCGCGCCGGCCAGGGCGTCGGCCGGCTCGTCGAGTCCGACGAAGGCGCACGCACCGACACCGAGGCCGAGCTGGTCGCGGCCGACGTCGGCACCGACCTCGGCGGCTACTCCGCCGAGGAGTCGGCGATGCACCTCGAGCCCGAGGTCTGACGAGCACGTCGTGGCAGCCACCCGACTGCGCCGCATCTCCTGCTCCGGACCGGGACTCGCCCGGCGACGGCGCGGGAAGGGGTTCGTCTACGTCGACGCCGGCGGCCACCTGGTCACCGACCCGGCGACACTCGCCCGCATCAAGGCGCTGGTGATCCCCCCGGCGTGGAACGACGTCTGGATCTGCCCGACCTCCAGCGGGCACATCCAGGCGACGGGCGTCGACGCGCGCGGCCGGCGGCAGTACCGCTACCACGACGTGTGGCGGTTGCAGCGCGACCTCGCGAAGCACGACCGCATCCTCGACTTCGCAGCCCGGCTCCCGGCCGCCCGCGAGCGCATCAAGGCCGACCTCGCTGGTGACGACCTCACCCGCGAGCGGGTGCTGGCGTGCGCCGTCCGCCTGCTGGACCTCGGGTTCTTCCGCATCGGCGGTGAGCAGTACGCCGAGGAGAACCAGACCTACGGCCTGGCAACGATGCGCAAGGACCACCTGCACGTCGCCAAGGACGGGACGCTGACCTTCGACTACACCGCGAAGAGCGGCAAGCACCTGCACAAGTCACTCGCGGAGCCGGAGGTCGGCGCGGTCATGGCCGCCCTCAAGCGCCGGCGCGGCGGCGGCGAGGAGGTGCTCGCGTATCGCGGCACCGACGGCGCGTGGGTCGACGTCAAGAGCGGTGACATCAACGTCTACCTGCGGCAGGCCACCGGTGGCGAGGACTCCGCGAAGGACTTCCGCACGTGGTCCGCCACGGTGCTCGCGGCGATCGGGCTCGCGGTGTCGACCAACGCCGTGACGGAGTCGGCGCGCAAGCGGGCCGTAGCGCGCGTGGTGAAAGAGGTCTCGGAGCAGCTCGGCAACACGCCGGCGGTGTGTCGCTCGTCGTACATCGACCCGCGCATCATCGACCTGTACGACGCCGGCGTCACGATCCGCAAGGACCTCGACAAGCTCGGTGCCGACGCGTCGTACGGCGAGCCCGCGTTCCAGGGCGCCATCGAGGCCGCGGTGCTGCGGCTCCTGCGCGACGCCCCGGAAGAGATCCTCTCCAAGGCCGGCTAGCGACGGGGGCGCAGGGCGGCGACGGCTCCGACGGCCGAGAGCACGGCGGCGATGGCGAAGCCGACCGAGCCCGACGCGGGCAGCACCAGCGCGATGGCCGCCCCGAACACCCAGGTCAGCTGCAGCGCCGTCTCCGACCGCGCGAACGCGCTGCTCACCGAACGCGCCGGCACCTCCGTCTGCAGCGAGGCGTCGAGCCCGAACTTCGACATCGACGCGACGAAGCTGGCCACCCCGGCGGCGACCGCAGGCAGTACGCCGTGGGGCCGGACCGCCGCGGCGAGGCAGGCCAGTCCCGCGAGCAGCGGCGACAGCCGCGTCAGGGCCCGCACCGAGATCCGGATCCGGGCGGCGCCGATCGTTCCGCCGATCTGACCGACCGCAGCCGCTCCGACGACGAGCGCGACGTCCCAGGCCGACGCGTGCGTCGCCCGGAGCAGGAAGGCCAGGAACACCGTGAGCAGCCCGGAGACCGACCGCAGCGCGGCGGCCGAGCTCAGGGCGCCGAGGACCACCGGACCCGAGTCGCGCAGCAGGAACGGCGCCGAGCGCTCGGCCGGATCAGCCGGTGCCTCGTCGACCCGGCTCGGCAGTCGCAGCGCGAGGACCCCGGCGGCGAGCAGCAGCAAGCTGGCGGCGTACAGCACCCACGAGGCGCCCAGCGTCTTGGCGACGACCGCGCCCACCGCTGCTGCAGCCGACGACGACGCGGTGCCCGCGATGTTCAGCCGCGCGTTGGCCTGCACCAGCCCCATCCCCTCGGGGCGGACCCGCGGCGTCGCCGCACTCCTCGCGACGCCGTACGCCCGCGCGAGCACGAGCACTCCGAGCGCGAGCGGGTAGAGCCCGAGCCCGGCGATCGCGCCGGCCATCACCCACGTCAGCAACCCGCGCCCGCCCGCGGTCGCGGCAAGGACGTTGCGCCGGCCGTGCCGGAACCGGTCGAGCAGCGGGCCGGCGATCGGGACGAGGAACGAGAACGGCAGCAGCGTCAGGACGAGGTAGAGCGCGACCCGGCCACGGGCCTGCCCGAGCGGGACGGAGAAGAACAGCGTCCCCGCCAGCGCCACCGCCACCAACGCGTCGCCGGCCGACTGCAGGGCATGGACGCCCAGCAGCGCGGACAGACCGCTGCTGCCGGCGCCGTCGGCGCGCGCCGCCTTCCGCAGCCGTCGCGCTGCGGGCCGGACCAGCTCCATGCCCGAAGGCTAGGGCGCGCGGACGCCGTACGTCGTACGGTGAGGCGATGACGCGGCGAGGAAGGTGGGCCGGGGCCCTGCTCGCCCTCGGGCTCGTGGCGGCCGCCGTACCGGCCTTCGCCGCCGGCACCGCGGCCCAGCGCACCTGGAACTTCGACCAGGTGCACATCCCCGCCGCACGGACGGCAGGCCACTCGGGCGCCGGGGTGACGGTCGCCGTCCTCGACTCCTGGGTCGACGCTTCCCACCGCGACTTCGAGGGGCGGGTGCTGCCGGGTGCCGACTGCATCGGCGGGACGTGCAAGGACGGCCCGGCGACCCCCGACAAGTGCGACCACGGCACGCACGTCGCCGGCACCGTGGCCTCCTCCTCGTTCGGGGTTGCCCCGAAGGCGCGGGTCCTGCCGGTGCGCGTCCTCACCTATGACGCGAAGTCCGGCAACTGCATCGGCCAGCCCGACGACGTCGCGGCCGGGATCCGCTGGGCGGTCGCCCGCGGCGCCCGCATCCTGAACCTGTCCCTCGGCCCCGACGTCCCCGGCCTGTCCTCGTCGACCGCCATCCCCAGCGCCGTGACGGAAGCCGCGGACGCAGGTGCGGTCGTCATCTTCTCCGCCGGCAACAGCAGCGCGCCGGTCGCCAACAGCTACGGCTCCGACGCCATCGTCATCGCCGCGACCGCCCGCTCCGGGCAGCTGGCGTCGTACAGCCAGCGCGGCACGGGCGTCGACCTCGCCGCGCCCGGTGGCGACCCGAAGACCAAGGACACCTGCACGCAGTCCGACTGCGTCACGTCGCTCTACCCGGGCAACCGCTACGCCGTCGCGGCCGGTACGTCGATGGCGGCGCCCCACGTCAGCGGGATCGCCGCGCTGCTGCTCGCGCAGGACCCGGCGCGCACGCGCGACCAGGTCATCTCGCGGCTCGAGGACACGGCCCGGCCGCTGGCCCAGGCCGGGCACGGGGTCGTCGACGCCGCCGCCGCACTGGGCGTACCGGCCACCGCTCCCCGGGCCTCGCAGGCGCCGAGTCCGGTCCCGGTGGTGCGGCCCGCGAAGTCCCCCGTGGCCAAGCCGAGCCCGAAGCCGGTTGCAAGCCGTGTGGCCGCCCCGCCCAGCCTCGGGCCGGGAAGTCCGAGCCCCACACCGCCGGCGCCGGTGGTCGAAGCGAGTCCTTCGACGGCCGTCGCCGAGCCGCGTGCCACCAGCCGCTCGGAGCAGGACGAGATCCCGCTCCCCCTCACGCTGCTCGCGGCTGGTCTGGTCACGCTCGCGGGCGCGTCCGTGGCGGCGGTCTGGCGGCCTCGCCGCCGGTAGCGGTCAGCCGATGGTGCGGCGCGCCGTCTCCAGGTGAGCTTCCGCCTGCGAGCGCAGCGCCGGGTCGTCCGGGTCGGTGTCGCGGTCGAAGACGAGCTGCCAGTCGAGGACCTCACGGCCGGCCCGGCGGCGCCCGACGATCCGCACCCCGCCCGCCGGCTTGAGCTTCACGTGCGACGTCCACGCGACGCTCGCGCTGATCCGCGAGCGGACCACCTCGGGCAGGTCGGTGTCGTGGTCGAGATCGAGGTCGAGCTCGTGGGTGCGGCCGCTGCCCTCGCGCTCCGTCAGCTCGACCAGCCGCAGCGTCGGCTTCTCCCACTGCGCCCGCTCGATCTCGTCCCAGGCCAGGGTCGTGCCGTCGGGCAGGTACAGCGCGCGCGTGCTCGCCACCACCGGCTGACCGTCCGGCGTCGTCCCCCACGCGACCCGCCGCTCCCCCGATCCCAGCGCGACCGCCTTCACCGCATCAGGCACGGAGGTACGCCGGAGGAGAGCCACGTCGTGACGCTAATCCAGGTAGTCGCGGAGCTTCTGGGAGCGGCTCGGATGGCGCAGCTTGGACAGGGTCTTGGACTCGATCTGGCGGATCCGCTCACGGGTGACGCCGAACTCCTTGCCGACCTCCTCCAGCGTCCGCGGGTGACCGTCGGTCAGCCCGAAGCGCAGCTGGATGACCTTCTTCTCCCGCTCGCTCAAGGAGTGCAGGACCGAGTCGAGCTGCTCCTGCAGCAGGATGAACGACGCCGCGTCGATCGGGACGATCGCGTCGGAGTCCTCGATGAAGTCGCCGAGGTGCGAGTCGTCCTCCTCGCCGATGGGCGTGTCGAGCGAGACGGGCTCCTGCGCGAGCTTCTGGATCTCAAGGACCTTGTCGGGCGGCAGGTCCATCTCCTTGCCCACCTCTTCGGGCGTCGGCTCGCGGCCGAGGTCCTGCAGCAGCTGGCGCTGGATCCGGATCAGCTTGTTGATCGTCTCGACCATGTGCACAGGGATGCGGATCGTGCGCGCTTGGTCGGCGATCGCGCGCGTGATCGCCTGCCGGATCCACCACGTCGCGTAGGTCGAGAACTTGTAGCCCTTGGTGTAGTCGAACTTCTCGACCGCGCGGATCAGCCCGAGGTTGCCCTCCTGGATCAGGTCGAGGAAGAGCATGCCGCGGCCGACGTAGCGCTTCGCGATCGACACGACCAGCCGCAGGTTGGCCTCGACGAGCCGGCGCTTGGCGATCGAGCCGTCGTACTCGATGGCCTCGAGGTCACGCCGCAGCGCAGCAGGCACGCGCATCGTCACGAGCTTCTCGGAGGCGAACAACCCGGCCTCGATCCGCTTCGCGAGGTCGACCTCCTCCTCGGCCGTGAGCAGCGCGACCTTGCCGATCTCCTTGAGGTACATCCGGACGGGGTCGTTGGTGGGACTCGCCTTCAGGGCGAGCTCCTCCTCCTTGCGCAGCCGCGCCTCGTCCTTCTCCGCGGCCTCGAGCTCCTCGCCGGAGTCGATGATCTCGATGCCCTCGTCGTTGATCACGGCGAGCACGGAGTCCATCGCCTCGGGCGTGATCTCGGCCGCCGCGAGCACCGTGCCGACCTCGTCGGCCGACAGGAAGCCGGCCTCCTTGCCCCGAGCGATCAGCGATCGGACCTCATCGACCTGCGCCTCCCTCGGCAGTGTGGCCAAGGGCTGAGGCGGTACGACGACTGTCGCGACGACACGCTCGGGTGCGATCACAAGGCTCCGATCCCTCGCTCACGATGCGAGCGGGCCGTCTGCTCGAGGCGTATCAGCTCAGTGAACAACGCGTTGTACTTCTCAGGGTCCTCCACGGGGTTGACCCGTTGGAGCCGTGGCTTCAGCTCGGTCACCTTGCGGGTCACGGCGTGCTCCTGCACGCGCGCCAGCACGGCGCCGGCGTAGCGCTCGTCGGGCGGGTTGTCGCTGCGCAGCCCTTCGACGGCGAGCATCGTCACGTGCTGGCGGACCCGGTCGTCGGGGCACTGCTCGAGGAGCTTGGTCACCCACGCCTCGCCGCCCGACGACGTCGCCGCACCGCCGGCCGCGATCACGACCTGGTGCACCGCACGGAGGTCGTCGTCCGTGAACACCTCTTCCCCGAGAGCGTCGTAGAGAGGCCCCGCCAGCACCGGCAGCTGCACCGCGAGCTTGACTGCCTCGCGCTCAACAGCGACCGCGGCCGCATCGGCCGACCGCGCCGGCGACGTCGTACGGCGCTGGTGGGGTGCGCGGGTGTCGCCCGCGAGCTCGGCGACCCGCGAGGCCACCGGCTCGACCTCCATGCCCATCCAGCCGGCGAGGCGGCGGGCGTACTCCGGCCGCAGCGCGCGGTCCTTGATCTTGGCGACGAGCGGCGCGGTGGTCTGCATCGCCTGGACCCGGCCCTCGGCGGTCTCGAGGTCGTACTTCGCGAGCATCGACTTGATCGCGAACTCCACCAGGGGCACCCGGCTCGCGACGACGTCGCGCACCGCGACATCGCCCTTGGCCAGGCGGAGGTCGCACGGGTCCATCCCGTCCGGGCTGATCGCGACGTAGGTCTGCGCGACGAACTTCTGCTCGTCGCCGAAGGCCTTCAGCGCCGCCTTCTGCCCCGCGTCGTCACCGTCGAAGGTGAAGATGACTTCGCCGCGGAACTCGTCCTGGTCCATGAGCAGCCGGCGGATCACCTGGATGTGGTCGGCACCGAAGGCGGTGCCACACGTGGCGACGGCGGTCGGTACGCCGGCGAGATGCATCGCCATCACGTCGGTGTAGCCCTCGACGACCACGGCCTGCCGGCGCCGGGCGATCTCCTTCTTCGCCGCGTCGACGCCGTACAGGACGTGCGACTTCTTGTAGATCGGCGTCTCCGGGCTGTTGAGGTACTTCGGCCCGTTGTCGCTCTCGTGCAGCCGCCGCGCACCGAAGCCGATGATGTCGCCGGTGATGTCGCGGATCGGCCAGGTGAGCCGGCCGCGGAAGCGGTCGATCGGGCCGCGCTTGCCCTCGGAGGCGAGTCCGGCCGTGAGGAGCTCCTCCCCCGAGAACCCCTTGCCGCGAAGATGGACGATCAGGTGGTCCCAGCCGTTGGGCGCGTAGCCGACGCCGAACTGCTCGGCCGCTGCCTGGTCGAAGCCGCGCTCGGCCAGGAAGCTGCGTCCGATCACGGCCTCCTCACCGGCGAGGTGCTCGACGAAGAACTCCTGCGCCAACCGGTGGGCCTCCACCAGTCGCGTGCGCTGGCCGGTGTTGCGGCCGGTTGCGGAGCCGCCCTGCTCGTACTGCAGCTGCACGCCGTAGCGACCCGCCAGGTGCTCGACCGCCTCGACGAACGACAGGTGGTCGTTCTCCCGGACAAAGGTGATGACGTCACCCGACTGCCCACAGCCGAAGCAGTGGAACATGTTGAGCGCGGGGTTGACGTTGAACGACGGGGTCTTCTCGTCGTGGAAGGGGCACAGGCCCTTCAGCCGGCCACCGCCGGCGCTGCGCAGCTGGACGCTCTCACCGATGACGTCGGCGATCGGCGCGCGCTCGCGCACCAGGACCACGTCCTCGTCGCGGATGCGCCCGGCCACTCGACCTCCTGCCTCCCCCGGCTGCACGCCGAACTTGCGGGCGGCTTGGGGGAAGGGCCCGATGGGGCAGTCTAAGCCCCCTAGGCTTCCGATATGCCCTCCTTGTTGCTGTCCCGCCGTGACCTGGACTTCCTGCTCTACGAGTGGCTCGACGTCGAGCTCCTGACGAAGCGGGCCAGGTACGCCGAGCACTCGCGGGAGACCTTCGACAGCGTGCTCGACCTGTCCGAGCAGATGGCGACCAGGCACTTCAGGCCCCACAACAAGAAGAGCGACGCCAACGAGCCGACCTTCGACGGCGAGCGGGTGCACCTCATCCCCGAGGTCAAGGCCGCGCTCGACGTCTTCGCGCAGAGCGGGCTGGTCGCCAGCTCCATGAATCACGAGATCGGCGGGATGCAGCTGCCGAGCGTCGTCGCCGGCGCCTGCTTCGCGTGGTTCCAGGCCGCCAACGTCGGCACGTCGTCGTACCCGTTCTTGACGATCGGGAATGCCAACCTGCTGCAGAAGTACGGCACCCCGGAGATCGTCGACGCCTACGTGCGGCCGATGGTCGAGGGCCGGTTCTTCGGCACGATGTGCCTGAGTGAGCCGCAGGCCGGGTCGTCGCTGTCCGACGTGACGACGCGGGCCGAGCCGCAGGACGACGGGACCTACCGCCTCTTCGGCAACAAGATGTGGATCTCCGGCGGCGAGCACGAGCTGTCGGAGAACATCGTGCATCTCGTCCTCGCGAAGATCCCTGGCGGGCCGGCTGGCGTGAAGGGCATCTCGCTGTTCGTCGTACCGAAGCACGTTGTCGAGACCGGCGAGCGCAACGACGTCGTGCTCGCGGGGCTGAACCACAAGATGGGCTACCGGGGTACCACGAACACCCTGCTCAACTTCGGCGAGGGCGTGCACCGGCCCGGCGGAGAGCCGGGGGCCGTCGGCTTCCTCGTCGGTGAGCAGCACCGCGGCCTGGCCTACATGTTCACGATGATGAACGAGGCACGCATCGGCGTCGGCTCCGGCGCGATGTCACTCGGCTACACCGGCTACCTGCAGTCGCTGGACTACGCGCGCAACCGGCCGCAGGGCAGGCCGATCGCGTCGAAGGACCCGACGCAGCCGCAGGTGCCGATCATCGAGCACGCGGATGTGAAGCGGATGCTGCTGGCGCAGAAGTCGTACGTCGAAGGAGCGCTGGCGCTGCTCCTCTACTGCAACCGCCTCGTCGACGAGGAGCGGACTGCGGACAGCGATGAGGACCGGGCCCGCGCGACGCTGCTGCTCGACGTGCTGACCCCGATCGCGAAGTCCTGGCCGTCGCAGTGGTGCCTCGAGGCCAACAGCCTCGCCATCCAGGTCCTCGGCGGCTACGGCTACACCCGCGAGTACGACGTCGAGCAGCTCTACCGCGACAACCGCCTCAACCCCATCCACGAGGGAACCCACGGCATCCAGGGCCTCGACCTCCTGGGCCGCAAGGTCGTCATGCAGGGAGGTGCCGGACTCCAGCTGCTGGCCCAGACGATCAAGGCAACGACCGAGCGGGCCGGTGGCGCCGAGCGCAGCGAGGCCGCCGCTCTCCAAAGCGCGCTCGAACGCGTGGTGCAGGTCACCGCGGCGCTGTGGTCCACGGGCGACCCGGAGACCGCGCTGGCCAACTCGTCCGTCTACCTCGAGGCGGTCGGCCACATCGTGGTGGCCTGGATCTGGCTGGAGCAGCTGCTCGCGGCCGAGGGCCGGACAGGCGACTTCTACGACGGCAAGCGGCAGGCGGCGCGGTACTTCTTCCGCTACGAGCTGCCGAAGACCGGCCCGATGCTCGATCTGCTGGCCAGCCTGGACCGGACCACCGTGGAGATGTCGGACAGCTGGTTCTAGGCAGGGATCTTCCGGGGTACGCCGAAACCAGATCCGACCCGAGTCGTTGATCAACGTGGCGCGCCCGCGCCCGGAGCCAAGGGGAGACGTGTCGCAGGTCCGCCGCATGCTCGCGCTGCTCGTGACGGTCGCTGTGGCCGTCCTCGCTGCGCCTGCCTCCGCGGCCCCGGTGGGCGGCATCGACGCCACCATCGCGACGCCGTACGCCGGCCAGGTCCGGACCTTCAACCTCTACGTCGCTCCCCGCGTGCCGGTGCAGACGCCGGTGCCGTTGCTGATCGTCCTGCACGGGCTCTACCTCGACCCTGCGAGCGCCGAGGCGAGCAGCGGCCTCGATGCCGTCGCCGACAACGAGGACGTCGCGCTCGCCTACCCGGCGGGCGTGCAGGGCAGCTGGAACGCCGGCACCTGCTGCGGCGACAGCCATGCGCAGGGCATGGACGACGTGGGCTTCCTCGTCCAGGTGGTGCGTCTGGTCCAGAAGATCCGGCCGATCGATCTCGACCGCGTCTACATCGCCGGCTTCTCCAACGGCGGCATGATGGCGCTGAAGGCCGTCTGCAACCGTCCTGACGTCTTCGCGGGCGCCGTCTCGGCATCGGGTCCGCTGCAGGCCCCCTGTCTCGGCCGGCGGCCGGTCAACGCGATGATCATCCACGGCCTGCGCGACACGACCGTGCCGTACGACGGCGAGGCACACAGCACGTTCCTCGGCGTGCCGGTCAGGTCCGCGCCCGCGTCCGCGGCAATGCTGGCGGCCCGGTCGGGATGCACGGCGCGACACACGTCGAGTGCGAAGCGCTACCTGCGGATGGACTACCGCGGCTGCTCCGAGCGCACCTCGGTGCAGCTGATCACGGTCCCGGCCATGGGCCACCGATGGCCGACCGCACAGCACGACGGCGTCGACGGCGGAGCGCTCGCATGGCGGTTCCTGCAGGCGCAGCGCCGCCTCGACTAGCTCAGCTGCCGGTGCAACGCGGCCGCGGCCGCATCGGTCAGCCCCGCGACCTGGTCCACGACCACGCGCAGCCGCATGGTGTCGTCGCCGGCCGACGTCCAGGCCTCGGCGTACGACGGCTCGAGGGGCCCTGGCGCCTGGTCCGCGAGCAGCGACACCAGCTCGGAGACGACCTGGCGCTCCCGCTCCTGGACCACGCGCACCCCCGGCCGGTCCATGACGTAGCGCGCGGTCACCGCTTTCAGCACCGCGCACTCGGCGCGGGCGGTCTCCGGCACGACGAGATCAGCGTCGTAGCGCGTCAGCGGCCCGTCGCCGTGCGCTGCGCGCGTCCGGTCCTCCGCCGCCCGGCAGAAGCGCCCGATCAGCGAGCTGGTCGCGGACTTCAACGCGACCTGCGCGCCGGAGGAGCCGTCGTACTGCCGCGGCCACCAGGGCTGGGCCAGCAGCTCCTCCAGCGCGGCGCCCAGGTCGGCCGCTGGCTCGGAGTAGGCACGAGCGGCTGCGATCACCGCGTCGCGGTCGCCGGCGAGAGCGTCCAGGGGGATCAGGCCGGCCACGACGCCGTCCTCGAGGTCGTGGACCGAGTAGGCCACGTCATCGGCCCAGTCCATGACCTGCGTCTCCAGGCAGCGCCGCCCTTCGGGTGCCCCCGCACGGAGCCACGCGAAGATCGGCTCGTCGTCGTCGTACACGCCGTACTTCGGGCCATCGCCCTTGCGCCACGGGTACTTCGTCGCGGCGTCGAGCGTCGCGCGGGTGAGGTTGAGCCCCGCACCCGGGACCTTCACCTCGAGCCGGCTGAGCAGCCGCAGCGACTGCGCGTTGCCCTCGAACCCGCCGCACGCCTTGGCCGCGTCGTCGAGCGCGGTCTCGCCGTTGTGACCGTACGGCGGGTGCCCCAGGTCGTGGGCCAGGCAGGCCGTGTCGACGAGATCCGGGTCGCAGCCGAGCGCCGCCCCGAGCTCGCGGCCGACCTGCGCGCACTCGAGGGAGTGGGTCAGCCGAGTGCGCGGGACGCTGGCGCTGCTCGGCTCGACCACCTGCGTCTTGCCGGCAAGACGGCGCAACGCGCTGCTGTGGAGGACGCGTGCGCGGTCGCGCGCGAACGCCCCACGACCCGACTGCGACGGTGACTCGGGGACGAGCCGCTCCGCGTCGACGTCGTCGTAGCCAGGCATTGCAGCGAGCCTACGGCGTGGCGACCTCCCACGGGCGGGTGTCGGTCGCCGCGCTGTCGATGCGCCCGTCCGCACCGCGGGTGATGTTGACGCGAGCCCAGATGAGGTCGGCTCGGCGCCCTGCGAAGCCGGTGTGGTCCTTGAGGATCCGGCCCTCCCGGGCGGCGACGGCTTCGGCCTCCGGGATCGTCAGGCCGAGGTAGTGGTCGGTGGGCAGCAGGATCACGGCGACGGCGCCTCGCATGCCCTCCGCGAACTCCTCGAACGTCGTGGGCCGGTCACTCGGCTCAGGCGGGTGCTCGCGCATCAGGGTCTCGGCGAGGTCGAGCCGCTCCTTCAGCCACTCCTCCGGCGTCATGGCCGGTACTGCTCCTCGATCCCGACGACGAGGCCGTTCTCGACGTCGAAGTGGAACAAGGGCTTGCGCTCCGTGGGCGTGTGCAGGTAGGTCAGCCACTGCGTCACGGTGACCGCGCGGGGCGTGTCCGCATGGGCGTTGTCGACGCGCCAGATGTGCACGGCGCCGGCGAGGACGTAGCGCCTGGTCCTGGGGTTGTTGTTCACGAGGAAGTAGTCGTTGGCGTAGTCCTGGCCGGCCGCAGCGGCCGCCTTCTCGCCCTCGTCGCCGGAGAGCATGTCGACGCGGTCGACGTCGACCGAGACCCGACCCTGGGACCGGATCGCCCTGACCACGAGGCCGAACTCGTCGGTCTCGGCGAGCCTCACGGTCGGGGCGGACTTGATGCCCGCGACGGCTGCGCGCGTCGCAGGAGCGGAGGGCAGATCCGCGGCGGGCGACGACGACGACGACTCCGGAACCGCGAGCGGGGCGCGGGCGGGCGACGCCGTACAGGCAGCGAGCAACGGTGCGCACAGCAGCGCCACGGCCAGTTGCCTGCAGCGGCGCACCACCTCCGAAGCATGCACCGAAAACCGCTTGCCCGCGCCCTTCTCAGTGACTCTGATGCAGCCGTGACACCCACGCCGTACGACGAGCTGAACGCCCTGCTCACGGACCTCGTCCGGCGCGCGTCGAGCGTTCTCGGCGACAACTTCCACGGTGCCTACGTGCAAGGGTCGTTCGCTCTCGACGCCGGCGACCTGCAGAGCGACTGCGACTTCCTGGTGACGACGCGGGCGCCGTTGACCGCCGAGCAGGAGGCCGGCATCCGTGCGCTGCATGACGAGATCCCGACCCGGCCCGGGCACTGGACGCACCACCTCGAAGGCTCGTACGCCGTCGCCGACGAGCTGCGATCGGTCTCATCCCTCGGCCGCGCATGGCTGTTCGTCGACCACGGGTGGCGCGAGATGTCGTGGTCGACCCACTGCAACAGCGAGGTCGCGCGCTGGATCACGCGCGAGCGCGGCATCACCCTTGCCGGACCGGGCCCGCAGTCGGTGATCGACGTCGTACCGCCGTCGGCCCTGCGTTCCGCCATGAAGGAGCAGATCCCCAGGCTGCTCGACGACCTCGCAACGTGGGTCAGCCTCGACCTCGCCTGGGGCCAGCGCTACGCCGTCACCACGTACGCCCGGATGCTCTACACGCTCGAGACCGCCGAGGTCGCGTCGAAGGCAGGCGCCCTGATCTGGGCCCACGCCGCGTTGGACCCCGCCTGGCAACCCCTGCTGGAGCAGACCTTCCTCGACCGGCCGCTCGGCTTCGACCCCGACGCCACGGCCCGCCCCGGCAGCGTCGCGCAGACCCGAGCCTTCGCCCGGTACGCCGAGTCGCTCGCGGCGGGCTAGCGAGCCGGCATGCCAGCATGGCCGCGCAGGTGGCCATCGCGCCGGCTGCACGACACCGAGCACCGCGCAGGGGCGTTCCTCGTCGGACAGGGCCTACTGCCCACGCCGTGGTGCTGGTGCCGTGTCCACGGCTGAGGACCTACACCGCCGCTGACGGCAACGTCACGGGCAGGAGCGCGGGTCAGTCCGCGGCTCCGAAAGAAGGCTGTGCACAGGGGACATTCACGCTTGACACGGCCTTTTCTTCGAACTAGTGTTCGAACATGTTCATCACGACCAGCGCCGCGCCGCAGGTCGATGACGGCTGGGAAGCCTTCGCGCGGCCGGAGTTCAGGGACGACCTCGAGCTGCTGGCGACATCCGTGCGCGCCGACGGTGAGCGCTGGGCGGAGCAGGCGATCGTCACGGCCCGACTTGCCGCCCAGGTGCCCTGCGAGGCTGGGATCACCCGGACCGCGACCGCCTGGAAGTCCTTCGTCCGGGAGATCGCGGTCGCGCGTCGCTGCAGCGACCAGGCCGCAGCCAAGGAGATCTACCTGTCGGTCGCGCTGACGACGTCGCATCCGAAGACGCTTGCCTTCCTGCAAACCGGCCGGCTCCCCCTCTACAACGCCCGCGTCCTGCTCGAGGAGTCGGCCGGCTGCGAGTCGGCCATCGGCGCTGCAGTGGATGCCGAGCTCGCAGAACGGGCCTGCCGGCTGACACCGTCGCGGATCCGCGACGCCGTCCGCCAGATCGAGCTCCGCATGGACGCTGATGCGGCTGCCGCCCGGTCAGCCAAGGCGACAGCGACCCGCAACGTGCGGCTGAGCGCTGACCGCGACGACCAGGCAACGATCGTGCTGTCCGGACCGGCCCTTCCCCTCGTCCAGTTCTACGAGACCGTCACGGCCGCGGCGCGCGCCGCCCGCGCCGCCGGGGATCCGCGGGGCATCGACGCGCTCCGCTTCGACCTCGCCCTCGATGTGCCTGCCGAGGTCCCCGTCGCTGCCGCGATGCGGTCGGTCGTCGAGACCGGGGACACCGACGCATCGGAGGCCGTCGCCTCAGAGGCAGGTGGCCCCGACGAGCGATCGACCGGGTCGGTGGTCCCGAGCTGGCTCGGCGACCGCCGCCTGCTGCGACCGATCCAAGCGCTGCTCAACCTGTCCGTGACAACAGCGCTGGGGCTCGACAACGAGCCGGGCTGGCTGCACGGCTACGGCTGGGTCAGCGCCCCCCAGTGCCGGCAGTGGCTGACGGAGGCCGAGCTGCGGCAGGTCTGCGTGGGGCGCGACGGCTTCGTGCTCGACACCGCGGACCGCGTGGTCCGTCCCGAGCCGACGCCGGTGGGCGTGCGCGACGCGGTCCTCGCGATGGTCTCCGATCCCGGAGAGATCACCGACAAGACGTTCCGATCCGAGCCGCGGCACGACCCGAGCCCGGCGCTGGCGGGCTTCGTCGATGTCCGCGACCTCGACTGCGACGGGCCTACGGGCACGCGCGTGCCGGCCTCGCGGTGCGAGCACGACCACGACATCCGCTACCCGGACGGGCCGACGGCCGCGTGGAACCTCAAGCCGCGCGCGACCCGCACGCACGTGCTGAAGTACAACGGCTGGACGCCACTACGCACGGCCACCGCGACGCTCTGGTTCAGTCCGGCCGGCCAGATCGTCGAGGTCCCGCATCACACCGGGCCACCACCCGACCTCGATCCGGACGCCGAGCTGCCCGATCCACAAGAGCTTCATGACGTGGAAGCCGAGCTGCTGCGACCGCCGGGTCCCGACGACCAGCCACCGTGGGACGCGCCACCCTTCTGATCAGCCGAGGCCGCTGACGAGCTCCGCGACGACGTCGGCGGCCGGGCTGACGTCGGTGACGCTGCCGACGCCCTCACCGGCGTACAGGGCCATGGCTGCGACCTCGCCCTCGACGTGCCGGCTCGGGGTGGCGACCCCGAACCGCGGCACCGCCACCCGCACCGGCCCGGAGACCACGTGACCGACGAAGTCCCCGTCGAACGCCTCGGCTGCCGCGACCGCTGACCGCAGCACCCGGTGCGGCGCATCGGGCCAGCCCTCGCTGAAGGTCGTCGTGAGCACGGTGTCCTCACCCGACGTCGCAGCAACCAGGGCGGAGATGTACGCCGGGTGCGCCCGCGACTCGGCGGTCGCGACGAACCGCGTGCCGACCCGCACCCCCGCGGCCCCCGCACCGATCACC
This sequence comes from Frankiales bacterium, assembly GCA_025465135.1. Classification (GTDB taxonomy): domain Bacteria; phylum Actinomycetota; class Actinomycetes; order Mycobacteriales; family SCTD01; genus RYN-124. Next base: position 103,257 of record JAODNA010000049.1, read on the forward strand.
GCTGCCACGTCGGGCGCGCTGGAGATGCCTCCCGCCGCCAGCACCGGCAGCGACGTACGACCCAAAACCGCCGCGAGCAGCTCGTCGCGGCCGGTGCTTCCCCGCACGTGCCCCCCGGCCTCGACGCCCTGCACGATGACGAAGTCGCAGCCGGCGTCCGCGGCGGCCAGGGCTGCGTCGACGGTCCCGACCTGCCAGGCCACGCGGGCCGCACCCGACCGGCGGGCCCGGCCGACGACGGCGGGGTCCGGCTCGGTCCAGAACACCTCGACGACGCGCAACCGCGACGCGGCATCCTCGAAGGTCGCGAGGTCACCGTCCATCCACTGTCCGAAGAAGCCCATGCCGACGGCCCCACCGCCGCTCAGCTGCAGCGCGCGCGTGATGCGGTCGGTCGACGGCTCCACGTCGAACTCGCAGAGCATCCCGAGCGCCCCGGCGGCGGCGACCGCTCCGGCGAGCTCGGGCCCCGCGACCCCGCCCATCGCGGCCTGCTGGAGCGGGTGCGTGCAGTCGACGAGCTGCGTGAACGGCGTCTCCATCGTGACCCCCCGGCGCAGCATTCTGCGCCCATCGGCGGCCCGCGGCTAGGGCTTGCCTCCCCCTCGGGCGCGCATCTCCTTGCTGAAGCGCTTGTACTTCGCGCGCTCCTCGGAGCGCAGCCGGGCATCGGTGCGGCGGGCCTGGAACGCCAGCTCGCGCTGCAGCTTGCGCCACGAGTCCACGCGTACCTGGGCCAGGTCGCCGGCCTCGACGCTCGCCGTGATCGCGCACCCCGGCTCGTCGCCGTGCCGGCAGTCGCTGAAGCGGCACGCACTCGCCAGCTCCTCGACCTCGGCGAAGGCCCGGGAGAGGCCCTCGTCCGCCGCGTAGAGAGCGACACCGCGCAGTCCCGGCGTGTCCACGACGACCGCCCGGTTCGGCAGCACGATCAGCTCCCGGTGACTCGTGGTGTGCCGCCCCTTCCCGTCCACCTGCCGGACGTCGCCGGTCGCCATGACCGGGGCCCCGGCCAGCGCATTCACGAGGGTGGACTTCCCGGCACCGGACGAGCCCAGCAGGGCTACCGTCGCGCCCTCCACGACGTACGGCCGCAGCGCCTCGACATCCCCCGTCGCGGCGGACACCGCGATGACCTCGGCGCCGGGCGCGTGCGGCAGCACCATCCGTACGGCGGCCTCCGGGTCCGCACAGAGGTCAGCCTTCGTCAGTACAACGACAGGAGTCGCGCCGCTCTCCCACGACAGGGCGAGGAGCCGCTCGATGCGGCGGACCGGCGGCGCGCCGGTCAGGCCGGCGCAGATCAGCACGACGTCGACGTTGGCCGCGAGCGGCTGGGCCGTGCTCGTCCCCGACGACGCCCCGCGGGCGAGCAGGGTGCGCCGCGGCAGCAGGGCGACGATCTCGGTGTCGGTGACTGCGAGCCAGTCTCCCACCGTGGGCGCGTCGAGCGGGTCCGGTGGAGCGGGCCACGCGGGCAGCCGCAGGTGCCCGGTGTCGGTCAGGACGTCGTAGGCGGAGCGGTCGACCCGGGCAAGCCGGGCCAGAACGGTGCCGTCAGGAAGAGCGTGGTCGAGCGGAGCGCCAGGCAGCACAGCAGTGCCTTCCGGAAGGAGGAGTGGGGGTCAGGCGAAACAACGGCATGACCACACCCCCTCGCGCTCGGGCGGCCCCTGAACGGCCGCGCGGGGACAGGCTAGGCCTGTCCCCGCGTCGACGTACAGCGAATTAGCTACAGCGCGCTGCGCCCACCGGTCTGCTTGGCCCAGACGACCCGGCCGGCCTTGCCGCCGTAGCCGGAGTTGTCGGCATAGGCGACCTGCGCCATGCCGTCGGGCCCGATGGCCAGCTCGAAGAAGTCGGCGAGGCTGCGGTCGCCGCCGGCGATGCAGAGCAGGCCGTTGAGGCAGATGTCGCCCTTGTGGATCGGGTCGGCGTCGATCAGCGACCGCGTGATGCTCGGGTGCGCCGAGGTCGCGTTGCGGACCTGGGCGAAGTGCACCTTCCAGTTGGCCGTCTTGTCGGCCGGGCTGGCCGCGGCATCCGCGCCGTACCAGGCGATGTCGACGACGCCGGCGGCTCCGGCCTGACCGGTCGCGTAGACCTGCGCACCCGCTGCCATCGGCGCGTCATCGACCTTGACCGGCTTCGACCAGGACTTCGACTTGTCCTTCGACACGACGTAGTAGGTGTGGAAGTGGCCCGGCGTCCCCGCGTCGCTGTTGAACAAGATGTAGACGTTGCCGGCCTTGTCGATGGTGCCCCACGGGAAGATGGCCCCGTTGATCGACTTTCCGTCGCTGGTCACGGCGTACTTGTTCGTGAAGGACGTGTCCTCGGCGCCCTTGTGCGCGACGACGATGCCGCGGGTCGGGCCGTACGGCGGCGTCGTGGTGCCGACCGTGTTGCTGCCGAGGTCGGAGATCGAGTAGAGGACGTACTGGTCGCGCTGGTCCGGGCTGATGAGCATCGGGCCGCTGAAGGTGTTGCCGCCCTGGTCGAGCAGCGACGCCGAGCCACCTGGCTTGGCGGGCGTGACGGGACCGCCGGGCGTGACCTGGTCGGCACCGTTGACGGGGTTGGCGGCGTCGGCCGTCGGCCACGTCTTGCCGCCGTCGGTGCTGCGCGCGAAGAACTCACCCTCGGCCGCGAAGTCGTGGTAGACGAGGTAGGTCGTCTTGCCGTCCGCCGAGTGCGCGAACCACTGCCGGTCCTGCTCCACACCGACGCTGCGGCCGCCGTCGAACGTCTTGCCGAAGTCGTGCGAGAGCTTGACGTTGCTGTCGTAGACCTCGAGGTCGGCGTTGAGCAGGTCGCCGTTCGGCAGGAAGTCGAGCTCGCAGTCGCCGCCGCCGTTGTCGCTCGCGGTGGCTGTCTTGCCGAAGGAGTGGCCGTCGTTGCCGGAGTACCAGACGTAGGTCCCGCTGCCGCCCGGCACGCAGACGGCGATGTGCTTGCCGTCCTTGGTGATCGCCAGCGAGGGCTCGCCGTAGGACCCCTGCGGGTCCAGCACGGTGTTGCGGAACGCCAGCGGCTTCGGGGCGGTCGCTGCCTGGGCGAAGGACACGGCCGAGAGCGCGGCAACCACGGCCGAGGCCACGACGAGAGAAGGACGACGCAGGATCATGCAACGTCTTTCGACGCCGCGCCCCGCATTCCTGCTCAGACCGCTTGGGGACCGGCCTCGCTGCTCGCTCCGAAGATCCGGTAGTAGAGGTAGGCGGCCGTCTCCCTGGCCACGTAGCGCAGCTCGGTCCCACGGTCCCGGACGGCCGGGCCGGTGCGGGTGGGCGACGTCCAGGCCTTGATCCCGAGGTCGGAGGCCATCCGGCGGGCCCGCAGCTCGTGCCAGGGATCGGTGACGAGGACCGCCGTCTTCCAGCCCTGGGCGGTGAACTCGGTCTTCAGCGCCTGCAAGGACTGCAGGGTGTTGCGGCCCTTCCCGACCGCCACCGCGTCGACGCCGCGGTCCCGGAGGAAGCGGGCGCCGGCCTCCGCCTCGGTGAACCGGTCGCCGGGCGCGCCCCCGCCCACCGTGACCACGCGGGGGGCGACGCCCTCGTCGTACAGGACCTTGGCGTGCAGCAGCCGGGCTCGGAAGACGGTGCTCGGCTTGCCGTCGAACTGCGAGGCGCCGAGTACGACGATCGCATCGCTGGTGGGGTGATGGTCCTGCCGGGCGACCCACCACACCCGGAAGGCGGTGGTGCCCACGACGAGCAGGACAAGGAGCAGCAGCCCGGCGAGGACCCGGCGGGCGACCTTGAAGGCGAGGAACACCTAGCGGGTGTCGCTCCCGCCGCCCTCGAGGGCCGCACGACCGGCCTCGAGTCGGGCGACCGGGACCCGGAACGGCGAGCAGGACACGTAGTCCAGCCCGACCTCGTGGAAGAAGTGGATGCTGTCGGGATCGCCGCCGTGCTCCCCGCAGACCCCGAGGTGCAGGTCGGGACGGGTGGCCCGGCCTTCCTGCACGGCGATCTGCACGAGCCGGCCGATGCCGTCGCGGTCGAGCGACTCGAACGGGCTGACGCCGAAGACGCCCAGGTCGAGGTAGCGCGAGAAGAAGGACGCCTCGACGTCGTCACGGCTGAAGCCCCAGCCCATCTGGGTCAGGTCGTTGGTCCCGAAGGAGAAGAACTCGGCGGCCTCGGCGATCTGACCGGCCGTGAGTGCCGCGCGCGGCACCTCGATCATGGTCCCGATCAGCGCCTCGACGCCGACCTCGGCCAGGATCTGCTCGGCCTCCTCGCGAACCACCTCCAGCTCCTGCACGGCGCCGACGAGCGGAACCATGATCTCGGGCCGCGGATCGAGGCCCTCCTCCTTCAGCGCCTTCGCCGCCTCCGCGATCGCCCGCACCTGCAGGGCGAACAGGCCGGGGATGACGAGACCGAGGCGGACCCCGCGCAGGCCGAGCATCGGGTTCTGCTCGTGCAGCCGGCGGACGGCCGTCAGCAGCTTGCGCTGCGCATCGTCGACCTTCTTGCCGGTCGCGTCCGCGACGGCGATCTCGACCGAGAGCTCCGTCATGTCGGGCAGGAACTCGTGCAGCGGCGGGTCGATCAGCCGCACCGTGACCGGCAGGCCGTCCATCGCCCGGAAGATGCCGATGAAGTCCTCCCTTTGCAGAGGCAGGAGCGCTTGCAGGGCCTCGCGTTGCTCGTCCTCGCCTTCGGCGAGAACGAGCCGCTCGACGAGCATTCTTCGGTCGCCCAGGAACATGTGCTCTGTGCGGCACAGGCCGATGCCGGCCGCGCCGAAGCGGCGGGCGCGCTCGGCATCCTCCGGGGTGTCGGCGTTGGCCCGGACCTTCAAGCGCCGTACGCCGTCGGCCTGCTTCGTGAGCCGGTCGACCGCCTCGACGAGGTCGTTGGCCTTCGCGTCGAGAGTGCCCTCGAAGTACTGCACGACCTCGCTGGGGCTGACCGGCACCTCGCCGAGGTAGACCGCACCGGTCGTGCCGTCGATGGACAGGACGTCGCCCTCTTCAACGGTCGTGCCGTCCTTGAGCCGGATCTGCTTGGCGTTGACGTCGACGTCGAGCTCCTCGGCGCCGCAGACGCAGGTCTTGCCCATGCCACGGGCGACGACCGCCGCGTGGCTCGTCTTCCCGCCGCGGCTGGTGAGGATGCCCTGCGCGGCGATCATGCCGACGAGGTCGTCGGGATTGGTCTCGCGCCGCACGAGGATCACGGACTCACCGCGCGCGGCCCACTCGGCGGCCGTCTCGCTGGAGAAGACGGCCTTGCCGACCGCGGCGCCAGGACTCGCGTTCATGCCCTTGGTCAGCTTCTTCGCGGAGCCGACGTCGCCGAAGGTCGGGAACATCAGCTGCGCGAGCTGCGCGCCGCTGACCCGGCGAAGGGCTTCCTGCTCGTCGATCAAGCCCTCGTCGACGAGCTGTGTCGCGATGCGGAAGGCGGCCCCGGCGGTGCGCTTGCCGACCCGGGTCTGCAGCATCCAGAGCTTGCCGCGCTCGATCGTGAACTCGATGTCGCACAGGTCGCGGTAGTGCTTCTCCAACGTCGACATGATGCCGAGCAGCTCGTCGTAGGCCGCCCGATCCAAGTCGGCCAAGGACTCCAACGGCAGCGTGTTGCGGATGCCGGCGACGACGTCCTCGCCCTGCGCGTTCTGGAGGTAGTCGCCGTAGATTCCCTGTGCGCCCGAGCCCGGGTCGCGGGTGAAGGCGACGCCGGTGCCGGAGTCCATGCCGAGGTTGCCGAACACCATCGTGCAGATGTTGACCGCGGTGCCGAGGTCGGCCGGGATGCGCTCCTGGCGGCGGTAGAGCCGGGCCCGGTCGCCGTTCCAGGAGTCGAAGACCGCGCGTACGGCGAGGTCCATCTGCGCGCGCGGGTCCTGCGGGAAGGGCTTGCCGGTCGCCTTGTGCACGATGCCCTTGAAGGTCTCGACCAGGGTCTGCAGGTCGGACTCGGACAGGTCGAGGTCGTTGGTCGTGCCCTTGTCCTTCTTGACCCGGTCGATCTCGTGCTCGAACAGCTCGCCATCCACGCCGAGCACGGTCTTGCCGAACATCTGCACGAGGCGGCGGTAGGAGTCCCAGGCGAAGCGCTCGTTGCCCGACTGCTTCGCCAGGCCGGTGACCGAGTCGTCGTTGAGCCCGATGTTGAGGACGGTGTCCATCATCCCGGGCATCGAGAACTTCGCGCCGGACCGCACGCTGACGAGCAGCGGGTCGTCGGCGTCACCGAGCTTCTTGGCCATCTGCTGCTGCAGACCGTCGAGGTGCTGCGTGACCTCGTCGGCGAGCTCGGTGGGAACCTCGCCGGTGTTGAGGTAGGTCTTGCACGCCTCGGTCGAGATCACGAACCCCGGCGGCACCGGCAGCCCGAGGACGGTCATCTCCGAGAGGTTGGCGCCCTTGCCTCCGAGGAGGTCCTTCATGTCGCGATTGCCCTCGGCGAAGTCGTAGACGTACTTCGGCATGAGCACCTCCTCGGGGGTCCGTCCGGCTCCTGGCGAGGCTACCGGGCGCCCCGGGTCCGGGTACGGCGAAGGCCGAGCGCCCCGAGCGCCAGCAGCAGCGTGGCAAGCAGCGTGGCAAGCAGCGTGGCGCGCAACCAGGGGCTCGAGCGGGCGCTACGCGCCGGTCTCGCGGTCGACGGCGGCCGCCCGCTGCGCGGCGCCGTCACCCGATCCAGTTCCTGGATCGGTGTCGCGATCCCCTCGCTGCTCACGAGGAGCGACCGGCCGTCGCTGCTGTAGGTGATGCCCTCGCCCTGCGGTGACCTCGGCAGGGGGATCCGGACCGGCTCGCCCCGCAGTGCTCCGACGACGTCGTCGCCGTGCACGTCCCACTCGTACGCCGCGGTGTAGTTGCGCAGCACGACCCGCGAGCCGTCCGGCGAGATGTCTCCGGCCGTGACCTCCGGGACCTGCACCCGGCCCACGCGCTCGAGGATGTTGGGACGGCCGGCCTGAAGCGGCAGCGGTGCGGCGTAGACGGCGCCGCCGGCCAGCCCCTTCGTCACGAGAAGCAGCCGGCCGGTCCTGGGGTGGACGAGCAGCGCCTCTGCGTCGTGCGGAGCGTCCGCGTAGACCAGGCGATAGCTCGTCGGTCGTAACCGGACCACGCCTTCGGCGGGTCCTGGCTCCGGGACAGAGTGCACAAGCAGACCTCGGGTGCGCTTCGCGGAGTTGTCACCGATGTCGCCGAGCCAGAGCGTGTGACCGGGCCCGCGCGAGATGTCCTCCCAGTCGCGAGCCTGTACGCCGGACAGCAGGAAGGTGGCGCGGGTGCGGCAACCGCGGTCGATGGCGAAGAACCGTGCCGTGTCGCCGCTGTCGTTGTGGGTGTAGAGGACGTCTGGGTAGGTCGAGCTGGCCACCAGGCCGCTTGACTCGGCGATGCGCGGATCCTGCAGCGTGCACAGAGTCCGGCCGCCGTCGTACCCGCCGGCGGCGAGCGCGCCGGCGAGCAGCAGCGCCAGCACGGGCTAGAGCGGGCCGAGCTTGTCGTGCAGGAAGCGCTCGACCTGGTCGAGCGCGATCCGCTCCTGGCTCATCGCGTCGCGGTCGCGGACGGTCACCGCCTGGTCCTCGAGCGACTCGAAGTCGACGGTGATGCAGTACGGCGTACCGATCTCGTCCTGTCGTCGGTAGCGCCGGCCGATGGCACCGGCGTCGTCGAAGTCGACGTTCCAGTGCCGGCGCAGGGCGGCGGCCAGATCGCGCGCGACCGGTGACAGGTCGGCGTTGCGCGACAGCGGCAGCACAGCGGCCTTGACCGGGGCCAGCCGCGGGTCGAGCCGGAGGACGACGCGCTTGTCGACGCCGCCCTTCGCGTTGGGTGCCTCGTCCTCGGCGTAGGCGTCGAGCAGGAACACCAGGGCGGAGCGGTCCACGCCGACGGCGGGCTCGATGACGAACGGCGTGTAGCGCTCGCCGCTCTCCTGGTCGAAGTACGACAGGTCGGCGCCGCTCGCCTTGCTGTGCACCGTCAGGTCGTAGTCGGTGCGGTTGGCGACGCCCTCGAGCTCACCCCACTCCGTGCCGGTGAAGTCGAACTTGTACTCGATGTCGACGGTCCGCTTGGAGTAGTGGGAGAGCTTCTCCTGCGGGTGCTCGTACAGCCGCAGATTGTCGGGGTTGACACCGAGACCGGTGAACCAGGCGAGCCGCTCGTCGATCCAGTACTGGTGCCAGGTCTCGTCCTCGCCGGGCTTGACGAAGAACTCCATCTCCATCTGCTCGAACTCACGCGTCCGGAAGATGAAGTTGCCCGGCGTGATCTCGTTGCGGAAGCTCTTGCCGATCTGACCGATGCCGAACGGCGGCTTCTTGCGCGCGGACTGCTGCACGTTGAGGTAGTTGATGAAGATGCCCTGCGCCGTCTCGGGCCGCAGGTAGGCCAGGCCGCTCTCGTCCTCCACCGGACCGAGGTGGGTCTTGAGCAGGCCGTTGAACATCTTCGGCTCGGTCCAGGTGCCGCGATTGCCGCAGTTGGGGCACGCGATGTCCTTGAGCTCCTTGCCGGCAGCCTCCTCCAGGTGGTCGGCGCGGTAGCGCTTGTGGCACGACGTGCACTCGACGAGCGGGTCGACGAACGCGTTGACGTGACCGCTGGTCTCCCAGACCTCGCGCGCGAGGATGACGCACGAGTCGAGGCCGACCACGTCGTCGCGGCCCTGCACCATCGACTTCCACCACTGCCGCTTGACGTTGTTCTTCAGTTCGACGCCGAGGGGCCCGTAGTCCCACGAGGCGCGCAGGCCGCCGTAGATCTCACTGCTCGGGAAGACCAGACCGCGCCGCTTCGCGAGGCTGACGATCGTGTCCATGCGGTCTGCGGTCTTGGCGGGCTTGTTCATGGTGGGCACAAAGATATCGGGTGGGTGACACTTGACCCATGCCCCCTGCCCCAGGTCGCCCCGCACCGGACTTCACCCTCGAGGGTGTCGCATCCGGGGAGCGCCGCTCCTTCTCCCTTGCCGACGCAAAGGGCTCGTGCCTGGTGCTGGCCTTCTATCCCGGCGACGACACCCTCGTCTGCACGAAGCAGCTCTGCTCCTACCAGGACGACCTGGCCCGGCTCACCGACCTGCGAGCCCAGGTCTGGGGCATCTCGTCCCAGGACCTGGACAGCCACGAGCGTTTCGCCGCGAAGCGGGCCCTCACCTTCCCCCTGCTCGCCGACACCGACCGCGCGGTGCAGAAGCTCTACGGCGTCGCGGCACCGCTCGGGCACACCAAGCGGTCTGTCTTCGTCATCGACGCCGAGGGCGTCCTGCGCTGGTCGCACATCTCGCTGCTGGGCATGACCTACCAGGACAGCGACACGCTCGCCGACGTGCTCCGCGGGCTCTAGGCGCGGCCGCTCGCGCGCGTCTCGCCGTCGCGCACGAGCACCTCGAACGCACTCGGCTCGTCCCGCGCTCGCGCGAGCAGCGGCGTGGCGAGGACCTTCACGTCGTACGACGACAGGCTTCGCCGATAGGCACCGACGCCCACCCACTCGGTGGTCATGACCCATGCGGTCGGGTCGTCGGCCGCCCGCCCGATCCGGCCCTGCAGGTAGCCGTCGCGCGCCGCGAGCGCGGCGAGTGCGGTCTGGGCCTGCTCCTGGAAGGCCGGGCCGTCGGCCTCGGGCACCTCGAACCGCGTCACGACGAGCACGGATGCCAGGCTAGTGGGCATGTCCGTCCGTCTTGCCGTCGAGAAGCGCAGCGCTCCGGTCCTCGTCCTGCTCTCCCAGCAGCACAAGGCGGTCGTGCCGCTGGTGTCGGTCCTGCTGCTGCTCGGCGGGCTGGCGCTGCCGGTTCCACTCGGGGTCGCGTGCCTGGCGCTGCTCGCGCTGTTCGTCGGCTGGCTCACGTTCCTGTCGTGGCCGGCCATCGTCGGTCAGGCGCGCGCCGTCCGGGTCGCGACCCTGGTGCTCATCCTGATCGCTCTCGGGTCTCGCGTTATTTGACAATGATTGTCATTTCGCCGAGACTGGACGGGTGCGACTCCTGACACTGCTCGTCCTCCTCGGCCTCTGCGGCTGCACGGCGAGCGCCGCCGGCGACGGTCGGGTCCGGGTGCTCGCTGCGGCCTACCCGTTCGCCTGGGCGGCGCAGCAGGTGGGTGGGCCCGACGTCCACGTGGACGACCTCGTCCGGGCCGGCGCGGAGCCGCACGACGTGGAGCTCAGCCCTCGGCAGGTGGGCGCCTTCGAGCAGGCGGGACTCATCGTCTACCTGCACGGCTTCCAGCCGGCGGTGGACGACGCGATCGAGATCTCCCCCAAGAAGGCCCGGCTCGATCTCACCTCCGCCGTCGACGTGCGCCCGTTCTCGAGCGACCTCACCGGCGACGGTGAGAGCGGAATCGACCCGCACGTCTGGGTCGACCCCGTCCGCATGTCCGAGATCGTGCGCGCCGTCGCGGTTGCGCTGAGCCGGCGTGACCCGGCCCACGCGTCGGCGTACGCCGAGAGGTCCGCAGCGACGCTCGCCCGGCTGGTCGATCTCGACACGACGTTCCGGACGGCCCTCAGGTCCTGCAGGCATCGGGAGATCGTCACCGCACACACGGCCTTCGCCTACCTCGCCGGCCGTTACGGGCTCAAGCAGGTCGGCGTCGCCGGCATCTCGCCCGATGCCGAGCCCTCCCCCGGCCGGCTGGCGCGGGTTGCGCGCTACGCCCGGGCACACCACGTGCGGACCGTCTTCTTCGGCTCGGACGTGGACCCCAAGCTCGCCGACACCGTGGCCCTGGAGGTCGGAGCGAGGACGGCGATCCTCGACCCGGTCGAAGGCGTCGCTCGCGGCGACGACTACCTCACGGTGATGCGCCGCAATGCGCGCGCCCTGCACGAAGGGCTGCAGTGCGCATGACGGTCTTCGACCTGCGCGGCGGGTGCGTCGCCCTCGGCGGCCGCGAGATCCTGCACGAGGTGACCGTGTCCGTGGACAGCGGCGAGTTCGTCGCGGTGCTCGGTGCCAACGGCTCCGGCAAGACCACACTGGTGCGGGCGCTCGTCGGGCTGGTCCCGCTGGCCGCCGGCCGGCTCGAGATCTTCGGTACGCCGATCGCGCACTTCCACGACTGGCCGCGCCTCGGCTACGTCCCGCAGCGGCTCGCGGTCGGCGGTGGCGTGCCCTCCACGGTCCGCGAGGTCGTGGCCTCCGGGCGAACGGGCCGCGCCCGCCGACTCCGCCGGCTCGGCCGGGCCGACCACGCAGCCATCGACCACGCGCTCGAGGACGTGGGCCTGGCGCATCGGGGCAAGGACCGGGTCGCGACGCTCTCGGGGGGTCAGCAGCAGCGGGTCCTCATCGCCCGAGCCCTCGCCGGGGAGCCGGAGGTGCTCGTCCTCGACGAGCCGACGGCCGGCGTCGATGCCGACAGCCAGGACACCCTTGCCGGTGCGCTCGGCCACCTGTCGCGCCTTGGGGGCAGCGTCGTGCTCGTCGCACACGAGCTCGGACCGCTCGCGGGCTTGATCGACCGCGCCGTCGTCATGGGCGGCGGCCGGGTGCTGTCGGACGGGCCGCCGCCGGCGCCCGAGGGACACCACGCGCGCGCCGACCACGTCCACACCCACGCGCACGAGCCGGCCGTTCCGGGCCGGCCGTCGGTGCTCGATCCGAGGACGTTCGACCGATGAGCTTCCTGCAGTTCGCCTTCATGCAGCGAGCGCTCGTCGCCGCAGTGCTCGTGGGTGCCGCGGCACCGGCGATCGGCACGTTCCTGGTGCAGCGCCGGCTCGCGCTCATGGGTGACGGCATCGGGCACATCGCGCTGACAGGGGTGGCGCTCGGCTTCCTGCTCGGCACCGCTCCGGTCCTCACGGCCATCGTCATCTCCATCCTCGGGGCGGTCGCGATCGAGCTGATCCGGGAGCGCGGCCGGACGACGGGTGACGTCGCCCTTGCCCTGCTCTTCTACGGCGGCATCGCCGGCGGCGTCCTTCTCATCGGCCTGTCGCCCGGTGGGTCGAGCGCGACCCTGGTCAGCTACCTGTTCGGTTCGCTGTCGAGCGTCCGGCCGATCGACCTCGTCGTCATCGCCGGGCTGTCGGTCGCGGTGCTCGGCGTCGTCGCCGTGTTCGGGCGCGAGCTGTTCGCGGTGTGCTTCGACGAGGAGGTCGCGCGGGTGTCCGGCTTGCCCGTGCGCTTCCTCAACATCCTGGTCGCGGTCACGGCGGCGGTGACCGTCACTGTCGCCATGCGGGTGGTCGGGCTGCTCCTGGTGAGCGCGCTCATGGTCGTGCCGGTCGCGGCCGCCCAGCAGCTCAGCGCGTCCTTCCGGGCGACGCTGACCGGCGCCTGCGTCGTGGGTGTCGTGGCGAGCGTGGGTGGCCTGATCATGGCCTTCTACGCCGACGTCGCGCCCGGGGCCAGCACCGTCGTACTCGCCCTCGGGCTCTTCCTGGTCGCCGCGCTCGGCTCCCAGCTGCGGACCGTGCGATGACGCGGCAGCGCACCGCCGTGAGCCGGGCCCTCGCCTCCTCGGAGGGCTTCCAGAGCGCGCAGGCCCTGCACGACGCCATGCGGCATGCCGGCGACAGCGTGGGGCTCACGACCGTCTACCGGCACCTGCAGGCCCTCGCCGACGCCGGGGAAGTCGACGTGCTGCGGACCGACGACGGCGAGGCGGTCTACCGACGGTGCCAGGCTGAGGACCACCACCACCACCTGGTCTGCCGGGTCTGCGGCACGACCGTCGAGGTCACCGGGCCCGCCGTCGAGACCTGGGCGGAGCAGGTGGCGAAGAAGCACGGCTTCCGCGACGTCAGCCACACCGTCGAGGTGTTCGGCACCTGCAGGGCCTGCCGCTGAGCCATACTCGCTCCGGGGCTGGGGGGCCGATGGATCTGACCGCGGTAACGGCGAAGCAGCAGACGATGTGGGCCACCGGTGACTTCCACCGGATCGGCGTGGCGCAGATCGGCGTCGGGGAGCGGCTCGTCCGATCTCTCGGCGTCCGTGCCGGAGAGAAGGTGCTCGACGTCGCCGCCGGAGCGGGAAACACCGCGCTGGCGGCCGCGCGGCGCTGGGCGGTCGTGACCGCGACGGACTACGTGCCCGACCTGCTGTTGCGCGCACAGGCCCGAGCCGCGGCCGAGGGACTCGAGCTGACGACCGAGGTCGCCGACGCACAAGCACTGCCCTACGCCGACGCGACGTACGACGTCGTCACGTCGACGTTCGGCGCGATGTTCGCGCCGGACCAGCACCGCACCGCAGCAGAGCTGCTGCGGGTGGTGCGACGCGACGGGCGCATCGGCATGGCCAACTGGACACCCGACGGCCTCATCGGGCGGACGTTCGCGCTCGGGTCGCGCTACGTCGCCCCGCCGCAGGGCGTGCAGCCACCGACGAGATGGGGCACGCCGGACGGCCTTCGTGAGCTGTTCGCAGCTGCCGCTACCGATGTCCGCATCCGGGTGCGGACGGCCGACTTCGTGTACCCCTCCGCGGCCTTCATGCTCGACTACTTCCGCACCTGGTTCGGACCGACGGCGACGCAGTTCGCGGCCTTGGACGACGAGGGGCAGCAGGCGATGGCGGGCGAGCTGCTCGCGCTCTACGAGCGGCACAACTCGGCCACCGACGGGACGGTGCTCGCCCCCGCGGAGTACCTCGAGGTCGTCGCCGTCAGGGCGTGAGCCCTACTCCTCCGCGCCCTTGCTCGCCTCGCCGCGCCAGACGGACTTGACGTTGCAGAACTCGCGGATGCCCTGCGCGGCAAGCTCACGGCCGTAGCCGCTGTTCTTCAGACCACCGAAGGGCAGCTCGGGGTACGACGTCGTCATGCCGTTGAGGAAGACCATGCCCGCCTCCGCGTCGCGCACGAACCGCTGCTGCTCGGCCGGGTCGTCGGTCCAGAAGTTCGACCCCAGCCCGAACTGCGTGTCGTTGGCGAGCCGCACGGCCTCGTCCAGGTCGGCGAAGGTCCTGACGACGGCGACCGGCCCGAAGGCCTCCTCGGTCCAGATCTCCATCGACTCGTCGACGTCCGCGAGCACCGTCGGCGGGTAGAACCAGCCCGCACCGGCCGGCCGCGACCCGCCGCAGAGGACCTTCGCCCCCTTCTGCACGGCGTCATCGACGAGATCCTCGAGGTCCGTGACGCCGCTCGCCGTCGCGAGTGGTCCGATGTCGGTCGCAGCGTCCGTCGGATCTCCCACGACAAGTGCCTGCATCTTCTCGACGAACAGGCGCGTCCACTCCGCAGCGACGTCGGCGTGCACCAGGAACCGCTTGGCCGCGATGCAGCTCTGGCCGTTGTTCTGCACCCGAGCGGTCACCGCGACCGCTGCCGACTTCGCCAGGTCCGCGGAGGGCATGACGACGGACGGGTCGCTGCCGCCGAGCTCCAGGACCGTCTTCTTCAGCTGCTTGCCGCCGATCGCCGCGACCGAGCGGCCGGCCGGCGTGCTGCCCGTCAGCGTCGCGGCGACGACGCGCGGGTCCGTGAGGATGAGCTCGACCTTGTCCGCGCTCGCGAGCAGTGTCTGGAAGACGTCGGCGGGGAAGCCGGCCCGACGGAACAGCTCCTCCATGTAGAGCGCGGTCTGCGGCACGTTGGACGCGTGCTTGAGCAGCCCGACGTTGCCGGCCATCAGCGCGGGCGCCGCGAACCGCATGGCCTGCCACATCGGGAAGTTCCACGGCATGACCGCGAGCACGGGTCCCATCGGCTGATAGCAGGCATATGCCTCAACGGCCTTCACCGCGCCGGCGTCGGCCGGCTCGTCCGCGAGGAACTCGGCGGCGTGGTCGGCGTAGAACCGGCAACCTGCAGCGCACTTGGCGACCTCTGCTCTCGCCGCCTTGACCGTCTTGCCCATCTCCGTCGTCATGAGCTGGGCCAGCTGCTCGCTGTCGGCATCGAGCAGGTCCGCGGCTGCCCGCATCCAGCCGGCCCGCTGCTCGAAGGTCGTCAGGCGGTACGACGTGAAAGCCGCAGCCGCGCGCGCGATGCGGTCGCGAATCTCCGCGTCGCCCAGCGCCTCGAAGGTCTTCAGGGTCTCGCCGGTGGTCGGGTTCACGGTTGCGATGGCCATGGGGCTCACGCTACGTGGCGCCTCCGTAGCGGCGATCGCGCGCGGCGTAGATCTCCACCGCGCGCCACAGGTCGCGGCGGTCGACGTCGGGCCACAGGACGTCGAGGAACACCATCTCGGCGTACGCCGACTGCCAGAGCAGGAAGTTGCTGGTCCGCTGCTCGCCTGACGTGCGCAGGAACAGGTCGACGTCAGGCATGTCGGGCTCGTCGAGGTAACGGGTGAGGGTGCGCTCATCGACCTTGGCCGCGTCGAGCCGACCGGCGGCAACGTCGACAGCCAGCGCCTTCGCAGCGTCGACGATCTCGGCCCGGCCGCCGTAGTTGACGCACATGGTCAGCGTCAGCACGTCGTTGCCGCGGGTGAGCTCCTCCGCCGCTTCGAGCTCGGCGATGACCGAGCGCCACAGCTTGGGCCGCCGGCCTGCCCAGCGAACCCGCACACCGAGCTCGTGCATCTCGTCGCGACGCCGCCGGATCACATCGCGGTTGAAGCCCATGAGGAAGCGCACCTCGTCCGGCGACCGCTTCCAGTTCTCGGTGGAGAACGCGTAGGCGGACACCCACTTCACACCCAGCTGGATCGCGCCCTCGACCACGTCGAACAGCGACGACTCGCCCTCCTCGTGCCCTCGGGTGCGCGGCAGGTCACGCTCCTTCGCCCACCGGCCGTTGCCGTCCATGACGATCGCGACGTGGCGTGGCACGAGGTCGGCAGGGATGTCCGGCGGCCTCGCGCCGGACGGATGCGGAGAAGGTGCGCGAACCGGCTGCTTGCGCCTCATGCTCTTTCGACCAGTGGCAGGGAGCGCAGGCCGCGCTCGAGGTGCCACTGCAGGTGCGCGGCGACGAGCCCGCTGCCCTCCCGCCGGGTCCGTTCCTCCGACAGGCTCGCGCTCTCCCACGCCCCCGTCAGCAGGTCGCGCAGCAGCGCCAGCGCGGCGGGAGAGGGCGACGCCGCACCGGGTGGGCGGCACACCGCGCACATCGTTCCGCCGGCCGGCACCGAGAACGCACGATGCGGTCCCGGCGCTCCGCAGCCCGCGCACTCCTCGAGGGCCGGCGCGTAGCCCGCCACGGACATCGCCCGCAGGAGGAAGGCGTCGAGCACCAGCGACGGGTCCTTCTCGCCCTCGGTGAGCGCCCGCAGCGCACCGATGACCAGCAGGAAGAGCCGGAGCGCGGGCTCCTTCTCCTCGGCGGTGAGCCGCTCGGCGGTCTCGAGCACCGCGGTCCCCGCGGTGTAGCGGGGGTAGTCACCGACCAGCACCTCGCCGTACGACATCAGGCTCTCGGCCTGGTTGACGATGTCGAGGGAGCGCCCGACGTAGAGCTGCAGGTCCACATGGCTGAACGGCTCGACGGTCGCGCCGAACTTCGAGCGGGTACGGCGGACGCCCTTCGCAACGGCGCGGACCCGGCCGTTGCGGCGGGTCAGGACCGTGATGATCCGGTCGGCCTCGCCGAGCTTCTGCGTGCGCAGGACGACGCCCTCGTCCCGGTAGAGCGTCATCCGCGCGGAAGCGGGAAGATCGGGGAGGGCGTCACGGATACACGGTAGTCGTCACGGGCGCTACCGAGGGATCGACGCGGCGTGGCAGGCGCCGTGATCTGGCGCAAGACGAGAGGGTGGGGCGTGGCTGCGAAGGGGTCGGTGCGACGCCCTGGCTGGGCGCTTCCCCCGCAGCCTCCGGAGACCTGGGTCGGCGGCGTGTGGCTGTCGGCCTTCGCGATCGCCCTCGCCGTGGCTGTCTTCGTACCCATCGCCCCGGTATGGCACGGCGGGAGCCACGACAGCACGCTGCTCGCGGACGCGCGCGCCCTCGCCGCTGTGGCGGCGGTCCTCGCCGGCTTCGCCCTCATCGTCCAGGCGCTGGTCATCGGCGACCGCTGGCTGCGCTGGGTGGCGGGTGGCTACGGGCTCGCCCTGCTGCTCGTGCTCGGGCAGGTCGGCAGCCGGTCGAGCTACGACCTGCTCGAGGCCCTGTCGATCCTGACGCTGCTGGCAGTGCCCTTGTTCGCCCTCACGGCGCCATTGGTCCGGCGCGGCCTCCCGCTGGTCGTCCTGCCTGCCACCGCCCTCGCGGCCGCGGCCGCGGTGGCCGCCGCTGCTCGACCGGACCTGCTCGACGGTGGCGAGCTGCGCACCTCCGCCAGGCTGCTGTGGGTCGCGGTCGCCCTCGTGTCCGCAGCGGCCGCTGCGTCCTG
>JAODNA010000055.1 GCA_025465135.1 Frankiales bacterium
CGCAGCGCCTCGGCGAGGGCTGCGTCCTCCACGCCCTCCGCCACCGCGCGTGCCCCGAGGCTGTGGGCGAGCTGCACCGTGGTGCGCACCAGTGCCAGGTCGCTGTCAGACGTGAGCATGCCGAGAACGAACGAGCGGTCGACCTTCAGCTCGTTGACAGCGGTGCGCTGCAGGAACGCCAGCGAGGAGTAGCCGGTGCCGAAGTCGTCGACGGACAGCGCGACCCCGAGGCGTCGCAGCCGGCCGAGAACGTCCTCCACCACCTCGAGCTCGCTGGTCGCTGTCGACTCTGTGATCTCGAGGACGAGCCGGTCCGGTGGCAGGTGATGACGGGCGAGCACGGCGGCGACGTCGTGCGGGAGCTGCCGGTCCAGCAACGACCGGGCCGCGAGGTTGACGGCAACCGTCACCGGCTGCCCCTGGGCTGCCCACCTTGCGCACTCCGCGACAGCGAGATCGAGCATGCGCAACGTGAACGGCCGGACCAGCCCCGACTGCTCGGCGACCCCGACGAACTCCACGGGCATCAGCAGGCCGCGCAACGGGTGGTTCCACCGGGCAAGGGCTTCGACCCCGATGATCCGGCCCGTACGCAGATCGGCTTGCGGCTGGAAGTGCGCCACGATCTCGTCGCCCTCGAGCGCGGACCGGAGCTCGGCGACGAGCGCGAGGCGATGGACGCTGGAGCCGTCGCGGTCGACGTCGTACCGAACCCACGAACCGCGATCCGACTTCGCCTGGTACATCGCGACATCGGCACGCCGCAGCAGCTCGTCGGCATCCTGCGCGTCGGCGGGGTAGCAGGCGACGCCGACGCTCGCCTCGACGGAGAGGCGTAGCCCCTCGTGCTCGACCGGCTCGCTCAGCAGCCGCAGCACGCCCTCGGCGGCCGGCTCCGCATCGGCGGCGGACTCGAGTCCGGTGAGCAGCACGGCGAACTCGTCGCCACCGAGCCGGGCGACGAGGTCACCGGGCCGGCTCAGCGAACGCAGCCGGTCGGCGACCCGTTCGAGCAGGAAGTCACCCGCCGCATGCCCGAGCGTGTCGTTGATCTCCTTGAAGTGGTCGAGGTCGAGCAGCACCAGAGCGGTGGTGAGGTTGTGCTGCTCCGCGAGCGCGGCCCGGATCCGCTCCTGCAGCAGGACGCGGTTAGCCAGCCCGGTCAGCGGGTCGTGCGAGGCCTCGTGCGCCTGGCGCGCGGCCTCAGCGCGCACGTCGTCGTACAGCGCGGCGTTGAGGACCGTCGTTGCCACGGCGTGGGCGAAGGTGCGCAGGACGTGCCGCTCGCGCGCGCTGAACCGCACCGGTCCTGAGAAGCCCAGGCGGAGGCTGCCGATGTCGCCCTTGGGTCCGGTGAGCGCCACGACGACGTCGGTGACGAACGGCGTACGACGTCGCTCATCCCGATCGCCGAGGTAGGCCGTCATCGGCGAGTCCGTCGGGCGCCGAGCAGGACCTGGACGGCACACGATGGAGCCGTCGGCGGACATCAGGTAGACGCGGGGTGGGCGGCGCGCGCCCCCCGCAAGCTGCAGCTCGCCTGCGTCGACGCCGAACAGGTGCTGCGCGCGGCGCAGCGCGGCCTCCGCGATCTCGCTCTCCTCGAGCTGGTTCAGCTCACGGGTGGCGACCTCGAGCTGCTGCCACATGTCGCGCTCCTGCCGTGCCGACAGGTAGCCGCGGTAGGCGAGGAAGACCGCTGCGAGGACCAGCGGGAGGCTGGCGAGCGTCGTCGGACTGCGGTCGAGCAGGACGAGCACGCCGCTGCCCACGACGACGTTCCCGGCCCAGACCAGCGCCGACATGCGAACACCCTCGCGGAGGACCCGGGAGAAGGCCGGCCCTTGTGCCACGGCGACCGCGATGCTCGTGCCGAGGTGACTGCACACGCTGAACGCGAGGGTCGCGAGCACCAGCACGAGCGCGTCACGGGGCGTCTGGACAGTCAGCGGGCGCGCCGCACCCAGCTGCACCACGGCGTACGCGGCGCTCGCGCCGCACGTGAAGGTCGCGCCGTTGTAGGCGGACTTCAGCCAGCCGCGGTGCGCGACGAGGTGCACCATGACGACACCCGGAGCCGCGAGGATCACGAACCACGCCGGACCGATGATGACGAACCCGACCAGCAGCGACGCATCGCCCCAGGTGAACGAGAACTGGTCGCTGCCGTAGCGGACATGCAGCAGCGCGAGCTCCGACAGCGGGATCAGTACGGCGACGACGGCGAGCTTCCAGACAACCGGAGCCGGCCCGTAGACCGAAGCCACCGCGGAGGTGGTCCATAGCAGAAGTCCGAGCGCCCCGGTCCCGACGACGAGGCGCTCGAGTCGCGAGAGGCGCATGCCCCGCGCGGCGACGGCCTCGGTCACGACACGCAGTTCCCATCCCAGTAACGAAGCCCGGCGATGCGTCGCGCGGCGGCCGGCTCGAACGCGGTGCGCGTCCAGGCGTTGCTGGCCCAGTGCGCCAGCTTGGCCCGCAATGACCCGACCTGCGCCAGCGCTTGCACCATCTGGATCTCCCGGGGCTCGATGACCGACTCGGGTCAGTCTGCGGCCTGATCCGGGGCCCAGCCATGGCCCGGGGCGTAGTCCTTTCGGATCATCTGAACGCGCCGTTCGGCCGTCGTACTAGGGCAAACCGAGCAGAGCGGCTGCGTTGTCGTGCAGGACCGCGCGTAGCCAGTCGTCGCCGAGGCCCAGCCGGACCAGGCCGGCGACCTGCTCGCAGTAGGCATACGGGGTGTTGGGGAAGTCGCTCCCCAACAGGATGCGGTCACCGAGGGCGACCAGGGAACCGGTCAGACCGGACGGGAACGGGGCAGTCCGTTCGGTCCACGGGGTGAAAGCCATCGTCGTGTCCAGGTGCACCCGCGGGAAGCGCCGGGCCAGGTCGAGGAACTCGCCGTAGTCCGGAAGGCCCATGTGAGCGATGACCGCGCACAGGTCGGGATGCGCCTCGAGAACGTCCGCGAAGACTGCCGCCCCGGTGTGCCGGCCGGGCGCCGGCCCGTGACCGCAGTGCACGACGACGGGGAGCCCGGCCGCGGCCAGCTGCGCCCACACCGGGCCGAGGAGCGGATCCCGCGGGTCGTAGCCACCGACCTGGACGTGCGCCTTGAAGATGCGGGCCCCGGCGGCGATGGCCTTCTCGACGTACGCCGGCGCCGATGCCTCCGGGAAGAAGGTCGCGGTGCGCAGCACGTCATCGTGCTGGTCCGCGAACTCCCCCGCCCACTCGTTGAGCCAGGCCGCCATCCCGGCCTTGTGCGGGTAGACCAGCGAGGGGAACGCGCGCACCCCCATCGCCCGGAGCCGGGCGAGCCGGGTCGTCTCCGCCTCGCGGTAGTGGATCGGCCAGGTGGCGCCGGTCAGCGGGCCGGCGGCGTCGAAGTAGGCCCAGACCTTCTGCATCACGTTGTCGGGCAGGAAGTGGACGTGCACATCGATGAGGCCGGGCAGGCCGAGCGACTGCCACAGCGCGGGGACGTCGTCGTCGGTCGCAGGGGCCTGGGTGGCCGGAGAGCTCAGCGTCGCCCCTTGGCGAAGCGGCCCGCGGCGCGGCGCATCTCATCCGCGGCGTCGCGCTTGGCGAGCACCTGCCGCTTGTCGTAGGACTTGCGGCCCTTGCCGAGCCCGAGCTCGACCTTGGCGTGCCCGTCCTTGAAGTAGAGCTGCAGCGGCACCAGCGCGAGGCCGCCCTCCTTCAGCTTCACGGTGAGCTTCACGATCTCGGCCCTGTGCATGAGCAGCTTGCGTGCCCGCCGCGGCGTGTGGTTGTTCCACGTGCCCTCGGTGTACTCCGGGATGTGCGCGCCGAACATCCAGAGCTCACCGTCCTGTACGGCGGCGTAGGCATCGACGAGGGACGCCCGGCCCTGCCGCAACGACTTGACCTCGGTGCCCGTCAGCACGATGCCGGCCTCGAACGTCTCGTCGATCGCGTAGTCGTGGCGGGCCTTCTTGTTCTGCGCGACGAGCTTGCCGCGCCCGGTCTCGCGGCCGGTCACCGGTGGATCCGCGCGCTGCTGTCCGCCACCAGGCCGGTCAGGACCTCGAGCGCACGTCGTACGGCGACGGTCGCGCTCGAGCCCGGCGCGATCTCGATGTCGGGTGCGAGACCGACGCCCTCGAGCGAGTGCCCAGCCGGCGTCCGGTAGCGCGCGACGGTGAGCTGGAGCGCGGAACCGTCGGACAGCGTCCAGGGCTCCTGCACGCTGCCCTTGCCGAACGTGCGGGTGCCCACGATGACCGCACGCCCACGGTCCTGCAACGCGCCCGCGACGACCTCCGCAGCGCTCGCCGTACCGCCGTCGACGAGCACGACGAGCGGCGTCGCGACGTCACCGGCGCCCAGGGCGTCGAGCGCGACAGGAGGGCCCCCGCGGCGCGTGTAGGTCACGACCGGCCCACCGTCGAGGAACGCCGACGCCGTCTCGACCGCCTCGTCGAGGAGCCCACCCGGGTTGCCGCGCAGGTCGAGGACCACGCCGGCCGCGTGCTGAGCGTGCAGCCGGCTGAGCGCTGCGCGCACTTCCCGACCGGTGCCGCGGGTGAACGAGGGAACGGTGACCCGCCCGACGCTCTGTCCCGGACCGCCGCTCTCGAGCGCCGTGGAGACCGCGGCCGGTGCCGGCAGCGCGCGCCCGCGGGTGCTGCGGTCGGACCAGGCACCCCACTCGTCACCGGCGGCGCGGAGCATCCCGTTGATCGCCGCGGCATCGAGGGTCTTGCGGTCCACCGGGTGCAGGCCCTGACCGGCGATCTGGGCCGCCGCGTCGTCGAGGACCCCGGTGGTCGGCCTGCTGGGCGCCGTCGCGAGCGCCGGCTCGCTGCCCGCGCCGGCGACGACGCCGACGGTGAAGGCCGACCCGAGCGCCGCCGCGCCCGCCAGGGCAGCGGTCACCCGGCGAGCCGTCAGGAACGGGGACATCCGGCGACTGTACGTCGGCGGTTTCGCCCTACGGGATGGAGACCCATCCCAGCGGATCGACCGGGTTGCCGTCGAGCCGGACCTCGAAGTGCAGGTGCGGACCGGTGGAGTTGCCCTCGTTGCCCACGCGCCCGACCTGCTGACCGCGGCTCACCGTCTGCCCTTGGGAGACGTCGAGCTCGGACATGTGCGCGTAGCCGGTGGTGATGTCCTTGCCGTCGACGGTGCCGTGGCTGATGAGCACGAGGGTGCCGTAGCCGCTGGCCTCGCCGGCGTAGACGACGGTGCCCTGGTCGGCGGCCCAGACCGAGGTGCCGTAGGGCGCCCCGATGTCGATGCCGGCGTGGAAGCGCATCTCGTGGAAGATCGGGTGCATCCGCCAGCCGAAGGGGCTGGTGAAGTGGCCGTCGGTCGGCCACAGGAACCGGGCCGTGCTCGGCCGGGCGATGCTGGTGTGGCTGCGGGCCGCGGCGAGGGCACGTGCGCGGGCCAGGTTGCGCAGGTGCTCGGCGATCCGGCGCGAGTCGGCCTGGGCCTTCTGGTAGGCCGCGACGTCGGCCGCGCGCGCCGCCTGGGCGTCGGCGAGGGCGCTCTTGTGGAGTGCGACGAGCTGGGCGACATGGGCGGCAGCCGCATCGGCACGGACGGCGACGGACTGGGCCCGCTGCTCCCCGGCAGCCGCGGCCGCCTGTGCCTTCTGCAGGTCTCGCTGCTGCGCGGCGAGACCGGCGGTCGCGGTCGCGAGGTGCAGCCGCCCCACGCTGAGGTTGTGGAGCGCGTCGTTCTGACCGCGGAAGACCTGCTGGAGCAGCGACACCCGGTCGACGAGGTCCTGAGGCGACCCGGTGGCGAGCATCTCGCGCATGTCGCCGAGCGGGCCCTGCTGGTAGCTGCGGCGAGCGAGCAGCCCGACGGTGGCCCGTCCCTCGGTCACCTTCGCGCTGGCGTCGTCGACCCGTCGCTGGGCCGCCGCGGTCGCGAGCTCGGCGCGGCGGACCAGGGTCGTGGCCTCCTGCAGCCGGGCCCGGGCGCCGGCCAGCTCACCGCGCGCAGCAGCTGCGTCCTGGCGGGCGCCGGGCAGCTGGGCCGCGACCTTCGCAAGGCCGGCCG
>JAODNA010000097.1 GCA_025465135.1 Frankiales bacterium
CGACGACGTTCTTGCCCTGCTGCGTCGTCTTCGCGTAGTTGGCGTCGAGGTGGAGGGGGTGGTGGTTCATGGTGATGAGGCAGAACAGGTGGTCGTCGTACTCCGTCACGGTCTTGCCCGGCCAGTGCTTGTAGACGGCGCCGACCTCGAACTCCTCGTAGTAACGGCCGAACTGCACAACCACTCCTTCGTACGACGGGTGGCCAGTCTCGCAGCGGTCCTACGCCCAGACGACCGGGGGTCCGTGCCCCATGCACTCGGCCAGCACCCGCGACTCACCGCCCGGCCACGACGTCAGCTCGACGACGAAGCGGAACGTCGAGGGCGGCGGCGACTTCTCCGGCTCCAGCGACAGCCGGAACAGCGGCGCCGCCTTCGTGGCCCGCTCGCCTGCCGCCCGTACCAGGCGGTCGACAGCAGCGCGCTCCTCGGCACTGAGGTACTGCCGCACGACGGAGTGCCAGACGACGGTGGCCAGGCCGGGGCTCGAGACGGCCAGTGCCCGCTCGAGGAAGGCCGACGCGGGCAGCGCCTCGACCTGCAGCGGGAGCGCCGACGCGATCTGCAGCGCCCCACGGAGCCGCTCGAAGCGGTCCACCTGGTCGCCCCACACGTAGGACGTCAGCGTCAGCCGGTCGTCCTCGCTGGCCGGGTCGAGTGGTGCCGGGTCGCAGCCGGCCCGCTCGACGATGTCCGGCCTGGTGTCGTACGGCGGCATGCTGCCCCGCCACGGCCGGTGCAGCCGGACCGGCGAGGTGGGGTCGCCGAGCACGAGGCCCTCGGCGATCTCGTAGCCGAAGCGGTCCACCCGCAGGTTGAGTCCGGCGCTCGCGCCGATCTCGAGCAGCCGGATCGGCAGCCCGCTCGCCGCAGCGGCGTGCACCAGTCCGCCGTAGAGCGCCGCCGAACGACCGACCTCGTTGGTCTGGACCGGCCGGAGCATGGCCTCGGCGAGCAGACCCCGCTGCTGCTCCACGACCCGTCGGGCCGCGGGCCAGGCCCCGTCGGGGCCGGCCGTGCCGCCCACGCTCGGGTAGTGCAGGGCGAGCTGCGGTGCCTGCCGTTGCAGCACGAGCCGGTGCAGCGCCCCGGCGAAGCGGAGCGACGGGACGGTGCCGCTCGGGTCGTGGGCGTGCGGGCCGAGGAGGTCACGCGCCGGACCGCCCGACGCGTAGTCGTCAGCCGCACCGATCAGCAGCGCGGCCGTCAGCGGGCTGCCGTGCAGCGCGCACTGCTCCGCCTGGGCGCGGAACCGCGTGGGGAGCAGCGTCATGCGAGATCAGCCTCGGGCCGTTGCGGGTCGCGCAGGTCGAGCGCCTGACCGAGCCACTTCCCCTCGAGCGCCGCTGCGCCGTGGACGCGCTTCCAGGCCGCCTCGTTCGGCGTCATGGGCAGAACGGGCAGGAACCGCACCGGCTCGGCGCCCTCGACGACGAGGTCGGGCACGAGGCCGCCCGGCTCCCCGACGAGGACCGCGGTGAAGCGCCCGCCGTCCCAGAGCGGCTCGCCGAGGTCGAGGCCCGCGCCCGGCGTCACGACGACGCCCTCCACCGCGGGCGTGGCGGCCAGCACGGCGAGACGCCGCAGCGCCGAGTCCTGGCCACCCCGGACGGAGAGGATGAGCTCCGCCCGGGGGCCGCTGTCGGCCACCAGGTCGGCGCCCGGGTCAGCCATCGGCGCCCGGCTCATGCCCACCGTCGCGTAGCGCACCAGGCCGTCCGGATCCGGCCCGAACCGGAGCACGTCGACCCGGTCCGCGCCGACGAACGACACGCCCGCGCGACCGCTGTCCTCGCCCAGGACGGCGACCAGATGAGCCTCCACCTCGACCAGCACGCTGTCCGGGTCGGGCACCTGCCGATCCTAGGAGCCGCGACGCGCAGCAGGAATCGCGCTGCACATGGCGAAGGGGGTCAGACCAACCGCTTGCCAGGGAGTCCCGCATGGTCCGTCGTCGCGTCGTCCTCCTCCCCGCCCTGATGATCGCCGCGGGCCTCCCGCTGGCCGGGGCGGCGCTCGGCTCGGCACCGGCCTGCGGCAGCGAGCTCAAGCCCCCTCCGCTGAAGTTCGGCAACCGCGTCTACATCGACAAGAACCGCGCCGGCGGCGAGCCGGTCAGCGTCGTCGCCAAGGACGGCTCGATCAGCGTCTCGGCACACGCGGGCACCACGCACATCTACAAGGACCCGAATGCCCTCCCCGGCGCGGCCGACTTCCTCGTCGGCTACAGCAACGAGACGCTGAACTGGCGCTCCACCGACGGCGGCAAGACCTGGGCCTACGTCGGGATGCCGGTCGTCAACGCCGGCCCGCACAGCGCCACGTCGACCGGGTTCTCGGACCCCGACTACGCGATCGACGCGGCGGGCCGCATCTACAACACCGAGATCGACCTGGCCAACGTGTCGGTCTTCTCGAGCGGCGACGACGGCCAGACCTACAGCCGCGGCAACCCCGAGGTCACCAGTGGCGACCGCCCCTGGCTGACCGGCGGGCACGAGAACGAGGTCTACCTCTACGTCAACACCGACCAGCAGATCTGGCGCTCCGGCGACGGCGGGCTCACCTGGACCAACCAGAGCCTGAACAACGCCGCGGGCCCCGACGCCAAGATGTACATCGACCCGATCCACCCGAAGACGGGCCTGATCGGGCCGCACAACGACCAGGGCGTCTCGATCTCCGCGGACCAGGGCAAGACCTGGAAGGCCTACGACGGCGCCAACACAGGCAAGGACGTCGACTTCTTCGGTGCCGTCGCGGTCGACAAGGCCGGCTGGGTCTACCGGGCCGCCGCCGGCGGCTACAAGGGGTCGAGCGACAAGAAGGCCGACGGCGAGGTCACCTTCAACTACTTCAACCGCACGACGAAGAAGTGGGCCGACTCGGCCGTCAGCATCCCGGCCGGCCAGGGCGACATGCTGTGGCCGTGGGTCGTCGCCGGTGACGACGGTCGGGTCGCCGTCGCCTGGCTGCAGAGCAAGCCCGGCCACCCGACGGACTTCTACATGTACGTCGCGCAGACCCTCAACGCCCACGGCACGACCGTCACCTGCGCCAACGGCAGCAAGAAGTTCATCGGGCCGCAGTGGTCGGTCGCCAACGCCTCGCACAAGCCGGTCCACCTCGGCCCGATCTGCCTGAGCGGAACGGCGTGCAACGCCAGCCCGACCTTCCCCGAGGGCGACCGGCGGCTCGGCGACTTCTACACGATCAACTACGACAAGGACGGGAAGCTGTTCATCACCGGCGGTGACACGACGCTGCTCAACCCGGTCGGTGGACCCAAGCCGGTGGGAAACCCCATCTTCATCGCGGCGACGTCCGGCGGGAAGATGATCAAGCACCCGATGCACACGGCGAAGACCCGGTCGAGCTGCACCGTCAACCCCGCCTGCTAAGTGGCTCGTTCGGCCTTCCCGGTGGAATCCTCAGGGCTGTTGCCCTGAGGATTCCACTTGGTCTGGTCTAGCCCTTGAGCTTGTACTCCTTGAGCAGGCCGCGGCTGATGATGGTCTTCTGGATCTCGGAGGTGCCCTCGCCGATGAGCAGGAACGGCGCCTCGCGCATGAGCCGCTCGACCTCGTACTCCTTGGAGTAGCCGTAGCCGCCGTGGATCCGGAACGACTCCTGCGTCACCTCGGCGCAGTACTCCGACGCGAGGAGCTTGGCCATCCCGGCCTCGACGTCGTTGCGCTGACCGGCGTCCTTGAGTCGCGCCGCGTTGACCATCAGCGCGTGTGACGCCTCGACCTTGGTGGCCATCTCGGCCAGCTTGAACTGGATCGCCTGGTGGCCGGTGAGCGGCTTG
Source organism: Frankiales bacterium (assembly GCA_025465135.1). Taxonomy (GTDB): domain Bacteria; phylum Actinomycetota; class Actinomycetes; order Mycobacteriales; family SCTD01; genus RYN-124. The sequence goes on from JAODNA010000097.1 coordinate 3,812, forward strand.
CCGAACGTGACGCGCTGCTGCGCGTAGGCGATCGCGAGCTCGAACGCGCGGATCGAGATGCCGCACGCGCGCGCTGCGACGTTGACGCGGCCGACTTCGATGCCGTCCATCATCTGGTAGAAGCCGCGGCCGCGACCTTCCTCGCCGCCGAGGATCGAGGACGCCGGCACGTGCAGGCCCTCCATGACCATCTCGGTCGTCTCGACGCCCTTGTAGCCCATCTTCTCGATCTTGCCGGGGATGGACAGGCCGTTCTTCGCGCCGAAGCCCGGCTCCTTCTCGATGAGGAACGTCGTCATGTTCTTGTAGACGGAGTCGCCGCCCTCGTCGGTCTTGACGAGGGTCGCGACGATGCCGGCGCGGGCGCCGTTGGTCAGCCACATCTTCTGGCCGTCGAGGACGTACTCGTCACCCGCCCGGACCGCCTTGCTCTTGATGGCCGCGACGTCCGAGCCGCAGCCCGGTTCGCTCATCGAGAACGCACCGCGCAGCTCGCCGGTCGCCATGAGGGGCAGCAGCCGCGACTTCTGCTCGTCGGTGCCGTGCTGGCGCAGCATGTAGGCGACGATGAAGTGCGTGTTGATGACGCCGGAGACGCTCATCCAGCCGCGGGCGATCTGCTCGACGACGAGGGCGTAGGTCAGCAGGCTCTCGCCGAGGCCGCCGTGCTCCTCCGGGATCATGAGCCCGAACAGGCCCATCTCCTTCATGCCCTCGACGATGGCCTCGGGGAACTCGTCCTTGTGCTCGAGGTCCGTCGCGTAGGGGATGATCTCCTTGTCCACGAAGCTGCGGACCGTCGACAGGATCTCGCTCTGGATCTCGGTGAGGCCCTCGGTGTTGGCCAGGCGTCCCATGGGTCGTGCTCCCTCGTCATGTGCCACGACGGAGTCGTGCCAGCAGCGTTACGGGAGAGTCTCCCACCGGCTACCCGCCGGTAGCCACCCGCGGGACGTGAGAACGCTCACGCGACCGTGATCCGCATCGGTGCAGAGGTGGCCGAGCCCCAGTCGGCGTCGCCGGCGAAGCGCACGGTGTAGCTGCCCGAGACGAGACCGCTCGCGGTGAGGAAGAAGTCGCCGTGCTCGTCGGT
>JAODNA010000151.1 GCA_025465135.1 Frankiales bacterium
GGCGTGATGGTCGAGAGCAATCTCGTCGCGGGACGGCAGGACCTGGATCGCCGGCAACCCGAGTTCCTCGAATACGGCAAGAGCGTCACCGACGCCTGCGTTGATCCCCCTACGACCGAGCGGATGCTGGCCGAGCTGGCCGAGGCCGTCCGTGCACGGCGGGGAGCAGCCGCCACCGCTCGGCCGATGTGACCCGGAAGTAGGGGGTGGCCCGATTTCCCCGGATTGCCGGCGTGCCGGCCGGTAGTCTCTCGTGACCGTGAGTGCCATCGTTTTGACCAACAGTTCCGTGTCCTCGGTCGAGATCGTGACCGACGCCGCGGGGCTGAAAGCGTTGGCCGACCAGTGGAGCGCGCTGTGGACCCGCTGCCCAGGGGTCGGCCTGTTCCAGAGTTTCGAGTACTGCCTGGACGCGTGGGAACTGGTCGAGGAACCGACAGGTCATCAGCTCGCCTGCGTGACGGGCTGGCGGGGGAACGAGCTGGTTGCCGTGTGGCCGTTCGTGACCTACCGCAACCGGCTGTGGCGGCACGCCCGGCAGCTGGTGGCCAGCGGTGTCGAACTCCACGAGATGCTCGTCGACGAGACGCTCGACCGGGACACGTGGATAGAGCAGGCGTGGACGGCGTTGACTGCCCATGCGCGGGCGGACGTCATCGATGTCTCCTTCTTCGACGAGAGCCCCACGGCGCCGGCCCTCAGGTCGCTCCCGGCTTCCGCGGTCGAGGCGAGCAGCGTTGCGTGTGTCTCGGTTTCCCTCCGCGATGAGCCCGACTGGGACGACTTCTACAACTCCCTGAGCAAGAGTTACCGCAAGGACTTCGCCAAGTCGCGTCGCCGGCTCGAAGCCATGGGGGAGTTCGAGTTCGCCGTCGTCGAAGCGGGTGACGACCGCGTCAGCTCGCTGGTCGACTGGACGCTGGCGCAGAAGCGGACATGGGCCGAACACACGGGGAAGAAGGGTCAGTGGCTGTATTCAGACCACTACCGCGCTTTCCTCGAGCACCAACTGGCTGCGCCGGCACAGGGCGCCACGAACACGCTCCTGGTCCTCACTCTGGACGGAGAACTGCTCGCCACCCAGATCGGCGCTCTCAGCAAGGGCAGGTACGAAGCGGTGATCGCCGGCTTCAACGCCACGTACGAGAAGTTCTCGCCCGGCGCGCGGCTCAACGAAGCGATGATCCGCTGGGCCTGGGAGCAAGGAGTCGACTGCGAGCTCGGTGCCGGCAGCGAGTCGTACAAGACGTTCTGGAGCCGCAATCAGGTGCTGTCGATCACCTGTCGCAGCATGGCCGTTTCCCGGTGGGGCGTCGTCGCATTCGCCGTCCGACGTGCGGCGCAGCGGGTGCGCAGCATGCGCACCAAGGGGTAGAGACGCGCCCCTAGTTACTCGACGGAGACGGTCGCCCTCGGCGGCCGCGGCGCGGGAATGTCCGAGGCTGCGAGGAAACGGGTGCCCGAGCGGCTGAGCCGGTCGCGCAGGGAACCCAGCAGGTCGGCGTAGGCCTCGGGCGCCATCGGCCCGAAGATCTCGCCGCGCCGGCGCCACGCCGACGGTGTCAGGCCGAGGTCGCGCAGCCATGTGTCGACGGTGAGAAAAGAGCCGTTCTCCGGTAGTTGCGGGAGGCTGCGCTTCGCCGCGCTGTCGTGGCTCAGCCGGAAGACCGGCGGCTCGTGCCGAGCCTCGTCGGGCACCCGCATCAGGCCGAGCATCACCGCCGCGACCCAGAGCGACTGCATCTCGGCGCCGATCAGGCTGCGGAAGGAGTTGACCCAGCCGACGAAGGCGAGGTTCGGCACCCCCTCGGGCAGCGCGTACCGCACGAGGGCGAGGTCGCCGTGCTCGTCGACGAGCGCTCGGCGCGCGGCATCGGAGAACAGCCCGAGATCCTGGTCGTAGCCGGTGGCGGCGACGACGACATCGGCCGGGAGCCGCACGCCGTCCGTCAGTTCCGCGTAGGTCCCGCTCCCGCCGCTGAGCCGGGCAATACGGGTGTCGCGGCGCACCACGATCCGCCCGTCGTCGATCGCTTCGAGCAAGCCGTCGGTGACGAGGTGGTCGAGCTGGTCGGCGGGCACGTCCGGCACGAGACCGCGGCGATCGAGCTCCAGCTGCCGGGTCACGGCCTTCCCGAGCCGCGACACCACCCGGACCCGGACGACCCGCGTCAGGCGGCGCAGCACGCGGCCGCGGAGCGTGCGGTACGGGCCCCAGAGGAGGTGCTCGCCGACCCGCGAGAGCATGACTCGCTGGAACGACAGGCGGCCGATCGAACGCGGCACCTTCCACCCGATGCGGCGAGCGACGATCGTCACCGATCGCGCGACGGGTGCCGCCGCCACAGCGATGTCCGCCGCCGACTTGCCCCACCCGATCACGACCACGTCGCGGCCCTGCAGCGCCTCGGCGTCCCCGATCTGCGACGGGACGAGCAGCCGGCCACCGGCCGCCTCGAACTCCTCACGTCCGGCGATCGCCGGCAGGTACGGCATCGAGCACAGGCCGTTGGCGACGACCAGCCAGTCCACCGTCTCGCGGCCGATGCCGTGCGGGCCGTGCGTCTCGAACGTCCAGCCGCCGTCGACGGGCTCGGCCTCGGCGACGCGTGTGTCCAGCCGGATGAGTTCCTCGAGGCGGTTCTCGCGCGCGAAACCCTGCAGGTACGCCCGCACGTCCGCTCCCGCCGGGGCATCGGCATAGCCGTCGTCCATGCGCCGGTCCGAGTACGCGTAGGTGTGCTTGTCGTTCTGCGTGGCGATGCCCGGGTAGCGGCGCGTCGCGCTCCACACCCCGCCGATGTCGGGGGCAGCCTCGAACACCACGACGTCGAGGCCGAGCTCACGGAAAGCCCGCGCTGCCGCCAACCCGGACGGGCCGGCCCCGACGACTGCCACGCGCATACCGCACAGTCTGTGCTGTTCCGGCCACGGTTCGGGCTGACCGGCCGGCACCCCTCCTCCAAAGGGTGAGCTCAGGTCGAGCCGTTATCTTGCCCTCGTGACATCAGGGACAGAGGGCGTGGATGTACGGCGGCAGGCCGGCTGGCTGCCCGATCAGGACGCGCTGGAGTCGTGGCTCGCCGGCCACCGGGAGCGAGTGGCGGCCAAGGGAGCGCAGGCCGTCCTGCATCCCGTTCTCACCGAGTTCCGCGAGCTCTTGGACCGCGAACCCGTGCTGCGCATGTACGTCGAACGCATGATCGCCGAGGTGCCGCGGACGCGGCAGTACAGCAAGCGGCACCTGACCAGCGTCGAGCAGTTGCTGGGCCTGATCAACGAGGTCCTGACGATGGCGCCCGAGTTCGGTGACCAGGCGGTGACCCTGCCGCTGACCGCGATCCTGGACTGGACGATGGCGACGCCCGCCGGTTTTGCCGCCTACCGCGACCCGCGCATCAACGCGATGATCAAGAAGATCCTGACCGTCTGGTGCGAGTTCCTCAGCAGCAACGACTCGCGGTACGTGCTCAACGATTCGCCGTCGGGCTGGAAGAGCGAAGCTGCCCGGCAGGCCGTCGGCATCGAGCAGTACGAACACGACCCGGACGCCGAGTACTGGGGCTTCGCCTCGTGGAACGACTACTTCACCCGGCACTTCAAGGACGGCGAGCGTCCGGTCGCCGCGCCGGACGACGACGCGGTGATCGTGAGCGCCTGCGAGTCGACGCCCTACAGCATCAAGAAGGACGTCAAGCGCACGGACCGCTTCTGGATCAAGAGCCAGCCGTACTCGCTCCAGGACATGCTCGCCAACGACGAGGCAGTCGACCAGTTCGTCGGCGGGACGGTCTACCAAGCCTTTCTGAGCGCGACCAACTACCACCGCTGGCACAGCCCGGTC
>JAODNA010000184.1 GCA_025465135.1 Frankiales bacterium
CGGGTCGGCCTGCAGCGCCTGCTCGATCGCCGCCACGAGCGGCCGTGGCGCCGACGGTGCGAGCAGCCCGAGGGGTGCCCGCGCCCCGGCCCGGGCAGCGTCGAGGACGTCGTCCGCGGAGTCGCCGTCGTGCGGAGCGCAGCCGCTCAGCATGTGATGGCAGACGGCCGCGAGCGCCCACACGTCGGAGGCGGCGTCTGGCCGGCCACCCGCTGCGACCGCCGGGTCGACGTACTCCGCCGTGCCGTCCACCGTGGCAAGCGACTCCCCCGCGAGGCGCGCCAGCCCGAGGTCCGCGAGCAGCGGCATTCCATCAGCGGTGAACAGCACGTTGGAGGGCGTCACGTCACCGTGCACCAGACCGCACCCGTGGGCCGCCGCCAGCGCCTGCGCGAGCGGCCCGGCGATCGTGACGACCTCGCTCGGGTCGAGGGTGCCGCGGCGCGTCAGCAGCGCCGCGAGCGAACCCCCGACCGCCAGGTCGAGCACGAGGACGGTGTCCTCGCCCTCCCCCAGCACGGCCCGCAGACGGACGACGTAGGGCGTGTCGAGCGCGCGCAGCACCGATGCCTCGCGGCGCAGGGCCAGGACCGCCGCCGGGTCGGCGCCCGGCCGCAGCCGCTTCAGCGCCACGTCCGCGCCCGTCGAGAGCTCGCGGGCGCGCCACACCTCACCGGTGGCACCGAAGCCGATCAGCGCCTGCACGTCGTAGCCCGGAAGGGCCCACACCTCGGTCACGTCGCGACCGTAACCAGACGAGCACGACCGGTTCGGCGGTTGTCCACAGCCCCCGTGGGCTGCCCCTTACGCTGCGGCCGATGAACATCCTCGCGATCGGCGGCGGCGGCTTCCAGCGCACCGAGCGGTACGGGTGGCGGCCGGGTCCGCTGATGGACCACGCGCTGTCGCTGACCGGCAAGGAGAACCCCAAGGTCTGCGGCCTGTTCACCGCGATGGGCGACCCCGTCAGCAGCATCGCGACCTGGTACGCCGCGTGGGCGGACCGTCCCGAGCGGGCCTCGCACCTGGCCGTCATGCCGATGCCCAACGTCGACGACGTACGACGGCACCTGCTCGACCAGGACGCCGTGTTCGTCGACGGAGGCTCCGTCGCCGGGCTGATGGTGCTCTGGCGGCTGCACGGCCTGGACGCCGCCTTCCGCGAGGCGTGGGAAGCCGGCGTCGTGCTGTTCGGCGTCAGCGCCGGTTCGCTGTGCTGGCACCTCGGCGGCACGACCGACTCGTTCGGCCCGGAGCTGCGGGACTGGTCCGACGGGCTCGGCTTGATCCCCGGCTCGAACTGCCCCCACTACGACTCCGAGGAGCGCCGCCGGCCGCTCTACCAGCGGCTCGTCGCTGACGGCACCCTGCCGCCGGGATACGCCGCGGACGACGGGGTCGGGCTGCACTACGTCGGCACCGAGCTGCATGAGGCCGTCGCCGATCGCGAGGGCGCATCGGCCTGGCGCGTCGACATGTCCGGCGAGACCAGGGTCGAGGCCAGGAGGCTGACATGACGGCAACAGGACCGCACCTGCGGAAGGCAGTTGTCCTGCTGGCACTGCTCGGGCTGGCGGGCTGCTCAGGCAGCAGCGGCGGGAACGCTGCCGCCGGACCGACGACCCCGGCAGCGTCGCAGGCCTCGCAAGGCCCGGAGTCGTCGCAGCCGTCACCCTCTGCCCTGGTGGCACAGCCTGCCCCGGCCAGTTTCCCGACCGGGGAGTACACGCGGACGCTGCATCTGCAGGGCGACATGGATGGCCGGTGGCGCTGGCTGCTGAACCCGGCAGGCACGTACGACTTCATCTCGCCGGAGAACACGCACCTGACCGGGACCTACGAGGTCACCGCGGGACGGATGACGCTGCACGACGCAGACTGCGGTGTCGGCGCCTACACCTTCAAGGCCACCCAGAAGGGGCTGGCCTTCACCGAGGCCGCACCCGATCCCTGCAACGAGGATCGGCACGCCTTGCTCGCCGGCTGGGAGTGGCTCAGGACGACCTGATCCGCCGTACCCTGTGGGGGTGATCGTGCGCCGGCTCGGTGTGGTGCCGTACGACGACGGCCTGCGACTGCAGCGGGCTCTCCACGCGCAGGTGTTGGAAGGCGCCGAGGACGTCACGCTGCTGCTCGAGCACGAGCCGGTCTACACCGCCGGCAAGCGGACCGAGCCCTGGGAGCGGCCGAGCGACGGCACCCCGGTCGTCGACGTCGACCGCGGCGGGAAGATCACCTGGCACGGCCCCGGTCAGATCACCGGCTACCCGATCGTGCGGCTGGCCGATCCCGTCGACGTCGTCGACTACGTACGCCGGCTCGAGCAGCTGCTGATCGACGTCTGCGCGTCCCTGGGACTGGAGACCGGGCGGGTGGAGGGCCGCAGCGGGGTGTGGACGCCCGACGGCGCACGCAAGGTCGCGGCCATCGGGATCCGCGTCGCCCGGGGTGTGACGATGCACGGCTTCGCGCTGAACTGCGACCCGGACCTGTCCGCCTACGACCGCATCGTGCCGTGCGGCATCACGGACGCGACGGTCACCTCGCTCTCTCGCGAGCTCGGTCGGCCCGTCCCGGTGGCAGCGGTGCTTCCCCTGCTCGAGGCGCGGCTCCCGGGGCTGTCCCCGCTAGCCTCGGCCCTATGACAGCTCCCGCACAGGCCTACTCCCTGGAGCTGCGTCAGCGCTTCACCCCGCTGCAGAACCGCTACGACCTGGTCGGCATCGACGCATCGGGTCAGGAGAAGCCGCTCGGCTACGCCGAGCAGAAGCGGTTCTCGCTCAAGGAGAAGGTGACGTTCTGGTCCGGCCCCGACCGCGCGCAGGTGGTGTTCACCATCGCCGCACGCAACGTCTTCGAGATCGCCGGGACGTACGACGTCGCGGCGGCGGACGGCACGGTGCTCGCGACGATCCAGAAAGATCTCGTGTCGTCGTTCATGCAGTCCACCTACACCGTCGAGGTCGGCGGCCGCCGCCTCATCGGCAAGGAGCGCGGACTCGTCAAGGCGATCGCCCGTCGCGCCGTGGAGATGCTGACCGACTGGCCGTGGATCTTCCCCATCCACTTCGACTTCACGTCGAACGACGGCCTCGCGATGAGCATCGAGCGGCAGATGAAGCTGCGGGACGTCTACCGCATCAACATCTCCGACGGCTCGCTCGACTGGCGGGTCGCCGGTGCGCTCGCGGTGACCGTCGACGCCTTCATGAACCGCTAGCCGAGCTGCGGCACCACCTCGGCGGCGATGAGGTCAAGGTGGTCGAGGTCGGCCAGGTCCAGCGTCTGCAGGTAGATGCGCGTGGCGCCTGCCGCCGCGAACGCGCCGATCCTGTCGACGACCTCCGCGGGTGTTCCCGCGAGGCCGGTCGCGCGCAGCTGCTCGGGGCTCTGCCCGATCGCGTCAGCGCGCCGTCGTACCTCTGCCTCGTCCTTGCCGACACACACAGTCTGGGCGGCGGACAGCAGCACCGAGCGGCCGGTCGTCGCGCACGCCTCGCGCACCCGCTCGAACTGCGTCGCCGTGACGTCGAGCGGCCCCATCGGCACGTTGAACTCGTCGGCGTACGTCGCCGCGAGCCGTGGGGTCCGCGTGGCGCCGTAGCCGCCCATGATGATCGGCGGCCCTGGCCGCTGGACTGGCTTGGGCAGCGCGGGTGAGTCGACCAGCTCGTAGTGCGCGCCGACGAACGAGAAGCGACCATCGGACCAGAGCCCGCGGACGATCTGCAGCTGCTCCTCGAGCATCTCGAACCGCGTCTTCATCGCGGGGAACGGCATGCCGTACGCCGTGTGCTCCCCGTCGTGCCAGCCGGTCCCGAGACCGAGCTCCACGCGACCGCCACTCATCTGGTCGACCTGCGCAACGGTGATCGCCAGCGGACCCGGCCGGCGGAACGTCACCGGCGTCACGAGCGTGCCGAGCCGGATCCGCGACGTCTCCCGCGCGAGGCCGGCCAGGGTGATCCACGCGTCCGTCGGGCCCGGCAGGCCGTCGCCCGAGAAGGCGACGTAGTGGTCGGAGCGGAAGAAGGCGTCGAACCCCAGCTCCTCGGTCCGTGTGGCGACAGCGAGCAGGTCGTCGTACGTCGCCCCTTCCTGGGGCTCGGTGAAGATGCGCACATCCATGGCGGGGACGGTATCGGGCCCGCCGGGCGTTAGCCTGGGATGTGACCGCCGTTCAGCCCGATGGGCGCAAGATGCTGCGCCTCGAGGTGCGCAACGCGCAGACGCCGATCGAGAAGAAGCCGTCGTGGATCAAGACGCGCGCGCTCATGGGGCCGGAATACACCGAGCTCAAGGCGCTGGTGAAGGCCGAGGGCCTGCACACCGTCTGCGAGGAAGCCGGCTGCCCCAACATCTACGAGTGCTGGGAGGACCGCGAGGCGACCTTCCTCATCGGCGGTGACCAGTGCACCCGGCGGTGCGACTTCTGCCAGATCGACACCGGCAAGCCGGCGGCGTACGACGTCGACGAGCCGCGACGCGTTGCCGAGTCCGTCGCGAAGATGGCGCTGCGCTACGCCACGGTGACCGGGGTCGCGCGTGACGACCTGCCCGACGGCGGTGCGTGGCTCTACGCCGAAACCGTCCGCCGGATCCATGCGGCAGTGCCGGGGATCGGCGTGGAGCTGCTCATCCCCGACTTCGACGCGAAGCCCGAGCAGCTCGCCGAGGTGTTCAGCAGCCGTCCCGAGGTGCTCGCGCACAACATCGAGACGGTGCCGCGCATCTTCCGGCGGATCCGTCCCGGCTTCCGCTACGAGCGCTCGCTCGACGTCATCCGCGCTGCCCGCGCCGACGAGCTCGTCACCAAGTCCAACCTCATCCTCGGGATGGGCGAGGAGCGGTCGGAGATCTCCGCGGCCCTGACCGACCTGCACGCCGCCGGCTGCGAGCTCATCACCATCACGCAGTACCTCCGGCCGTCGCCGCGGCACCACCCGGTCGAGCGCTGGGTCACGCCGGAGGAGTTCGTCGAGCTGCAGGAGGAGGCGCTCGAGATCGGCTTCGCCGGTGTCATGAGCGGACCGCTCGTGCGCTCGTCGTACCGCGCCGGCCGCCTCTACGCACAAGCCCTGGAGCGCCGCGCCGCCACGACCTGACGTGTGCGCGTCCCACGCGTGCGACGTGAGCGTGTGCCGCGCACACGTCGTGGGCAGCGGCGAGGGGCGGTCAGTGACCTGCGAGCAGGGCGATCCAGCGCCGCGACGGGGAGCCGAGACCGCTCGAGGTGTCGTAGCCGCGCGCAGGCGGGTTGCTCTCGTAGACCTCGAAGGTCTTGAGGACCGCCCGCGACCCCTTGGCGGAGGTCGCACCGTCGACGTACTCGGTCCGCACCCGGCCGCCGAGGTGGCCGTCAGGGACGATGTCGCGGTAGCCGCCCTTGGCGTGCAGCGCGTAGAGCGCCGGGTTGAGGAAGCCGAGGTTCTTGCCGGCCGCCTGGTTGGCGAGCGCGACCAGCGCCGCGAAGACTGCCGTCGCCGACTCGTCGGACGCGTGTCGCCGCTCCGCGTAGCGGTCGGTGCCGTCCGGGAACCGCTGCGTCATCCCGATCACGATGCCGGTCTCGGCATCACCGTTGACGGCGACGTCCGGCACCGCGCGGCCTAGCGTCCCGTCCGCACGATGTGACAACCGCGGCGGTACGACGCCGCGCTGGTAGTCGGGCTGCGCGCTGACGGCACTCGTGCCGCCGCCGCTGCCGCGGAAGGTGCTGCGCGCGTCGTCGGTCCACTCGCCGTCCTTCAGCGTCGCCGACGACTTGTCCCAGCCGACCTCGCGGGTCGCGCCGCCGCGCCCGACGACGAGCGACGTCGCCCCGACAGCGGTCACGAGCGGGTCGTTGGCGGGGTACTCCGGACTCGGCTTCGACCCCTGCGAGCTGTTGTCACCGATCGAGCCGGACGCGAACAGCAGCGAGATCCCCGTCGCCGCCGCCTGCTGCGCGGTCTGGTTGACCTGCGCGATGGACGCGGGGTTGGTGCTCTCGCCGGCGGTGTACCAGCCGTTCATGACGATGTCGCCCAGACCCGCGTCGACCGCGAGAGTGGTGCCGTTGGCGAGGTCGAGGCTCGACGTCGTACCGAGGTAGACGAGGTCTGCGCCGGGCGCCATCGCGTGCATGTTCTCGATGAGCATGTGCGACTGCAGTGCCCACACCTGCGGGCGCAGCACCGGCTCGGCCGCCGGGGTCTGGTAGGCCGACGGGTAGGAGATCTGCTGCAGCTGACCGGGCCGGAGCGCCGGCAGTCCCCGTCGCCTGGACCACTCGGCGACGTCACCCGGAAGCGTCTGGATCGCGTGCGAGCCGACGACGACCAGCGTCTGCCCACGACCGTCGAGGCCGCGCCGGTCCGCGCCGTAGGCGGCCCGCTGCTGCGCGATCGTGGTCGCGCACGTCACTGCCGGCTGGTGACGACCGCTGACAGCAGGCAGCGACGGGTCGACGACGGCGCCGTCGTACGACGAACAGGGCTTCGCGTAGACGAGAGCGGCCGGCGGCGCTGAGTCGGCGGGCGTGGCCGGCTCGTCGGGCATCGCGACGGGCAGCGGGTCAGGGAGCGCGATCGGCTCGTCGGAGAGGCCCCGGACGCCGAGGATGCGGCGCGCGATCTCAGCCGGCAGCGAGGGGGCGCGATCGGGGGCCCGGAGCAGCTCACCCTGGACGCGATAGGACCGCAGCCGGACGCCGAAGGCCTGCGCGACGGCCGACGCCGGCCCTCGGGCCGGGACGTAGAGCCGGTCGGCCGGCACGCGGCCGACCTCCAGCCCCGATGCGCGCAGCCAGGCCGAGACGACCGAGACGTCGGCGGGGGACGGTGAGAACCGGGCCCGGAACGCCGCCGCGGACAGGTAGTCGCGATAGGCCGGGCTCGTGGGCTCCGACACGGCCCGCACGAGGGCGGCCGCCGCGGCCCGGTGCCGCCACGGGAGCACCAGCTGGAGGTCGACCTGCGCCCGGTCCGGTAGGGCGGGCGCCGGGCCGGCCGCCCACGCCGGGACCGTGCCGGGGAGCGACGCGCGTGCGACGGACCCGGCCGAGGCCAGCGGGGCACCGAGCAGCAGCAGCCCGGTCGCCAGCCCCGCCGCCGTCGTACGCGTCCACATGGAGTGTGCAGTTCGACATACGCCTGGCCGGACCTGCTGACACAGACATGTCCCGCCGTGTTTCCGGCCGCGTCACACGTTCGACACACGTCCCCGTCAGCCTCGCAGTGCGAGCAAGCCCCCCACGGAGGTCCTCATGTCAGTGACCCGCCTCGTCCACCGCACCGCCAGCACGAGCCAGTCCGCGCTGCTTCTCCTCCTCCCCCACGGCGGCCAGAACCTCGCCCGCCGCAACGCCTGGGCCTCGATGTCGGCCGACGCCGGCCGGGCTCGGGCCCGCCGCGAAGCCGATGCCGCGATGTCCCGTGCGGCCGCCTCGTACCCGGTCGCCGCCGGCGCCTGACCCGGGTTACCGTGCGGGCATGCCCGCACGCCGCGAGACCGTCTACCCGCCCGTCATCGGCTTCGCGAAGCTCGTCTTCAAGGGCCTCGGCATCCGGTTCGACATCACGGGCGCCGAGCACATCCCCGCCAGCGGCGGCGCCGTCATGGCGATCAACCACACCGGCTACCTCGACTTCACCTTCGCGGGCGTGACCGTGCTGCCCGCCGGCCGCCTCGTGCGCTTCATGGCGAAGAAGGAGGTCTTCGACCACAAGGTGTCCGGTCCGCTGATGCGCGGCATGCACCACATCCCGGTCGACCGGGCGTCCGGCGCCGAGTCCTACCAGGCGTCCGTCAAGGCGCTCGAAGCCGGCGAGATCGTCGGCGTCTTCCCTGAGGCGACGATCTCGCAGTCGTTCGACCTCAAGGAGTTCAAGACCGGGGCGGCCCGGATGGCGATGGAGGCCGGGGTACCGATCCTGCCCCTCGTGATCTGGGGCAGCCAGCGGATCTTCACCAAGAACCGCAAGAAGGACCTCCGGCGCGGCGCCCACGTGCGGATCGTCATCGGCGAGCCCTTCACGCCCGACCCTGCGGGCGACGCGGTCGCCGTGACCGCCGAGCTCAAGACCCGGATGGAAGCGCTGCTCCAGGAGGCCAGGGCGACGTACCAGGGCAAGCCGTACGACGCCGACGACACCTGGTGGGTCCCCGCCTCGCTCGGCGGCACCGCGCCCACCCTGGCCGAGGCGGCCGCCCGCGACGCCGCCGACAAGGAGCGCAAGGCCGCCAAGCGGGCCGCCGCCGGCCGCTAGCACCGCCTGCGGGCCCGCCTATCCTTCCTGCTCATGCCCTCGCTGCGCCGTACGCCGAAGTCCGCTCCCCCCACCAAGGGCAAGGCGAAGGCGAAGGCCGGCCCGGTCAAGCCCCCCCGGGGTGAGCGGGCCCGGCAGATCAAGACGGCGTTCAACCTCACGCGCGAGAACGACCCACGGCTGCTGCCGCTGCTGATCGCGGCGTTCCTCGGGCCGCTGGTCCTGCTGATCGCGCTCGGGATCGCCTTCGGCCACCCGGTCTACCTCGGCCTGCTCGGACTGCTGGTCGGCCTCGTCGCGTTCGTCGCGGTCTTCGGGCGGCGGATGCAGAAGATGCAGTACTCCCAGGTGGAGGGCCAGCCCGGCGCCGCGGCCGCCGTGCTCCAGACGATGCGGGGCAACTGGCGGGTGACGCCCGCCGTGCAGTTCACCCGCGAGCAGGACCTCGTGCACCGCATCGTCGGGCTGCCGGGCGTGATCCTCGTCGGCGAGGGCAACCCGGGCAGGACGCGCAGCCTGATCGGCACCGAGAAGAAGAAGCTGTCGCGCTTCCTGGGCGACACACCGGTCTACGACGTGATGGTCGGCGACGGGGAGGGTCAGATCGCGCTGAAGGCGCTCCAGCGGCACCTGATGAAGCTGCCGCGCAACATCAAGCCCGCCAAGGTCAACGACCTCGACCGCAAGCTCAAGGCGATGTCGCCGGCGCTGCCGATCCCGAAGGGCCCGATGCCGACCCGCGTGCCCCGCGGCAAGGTCCGCTGACCACACCACCGTGATCAACGCCGCAGGACGCACCGTGAGGAGCAGGGTCCCTGGAGGTACGTCGTACGGCGTTGATCACCGGGGTTAGGCCCGTACGACGGCGGAGCCGACCGCCTTGTCGTGCAGGCCGCGACCGTCCCGGTCGGTGAAGAGGGCCGGGATCGTCAGGATCACCAGGACGCCCCGCAGGAAGGCCCGGCCGAAGCCCAGCGGACGGCCGTCGGCGAGCCGGATGACCCGCAGCCGGACCAGCCGCATGCCGAAGGTCTGCCCGGCCGTGGGCAGCAGCGTCGTGTAGATCAGCAGCAGGGCGGCCACGCCGGTGGCCTGCCGCAGCGACGGGCTGGGGTCCCCCGCCACGACGTTGCCCAGGGCCCCGATCAGGCCGGCCACAACCAGGTCCACGCAGACCGCTCCGAGCCGGGGGCCGAAGCCGGCGATCGATCCCGGACCCGCCTCCGGCAGACCCAGCCGGTCACCGCGCCAGCGACCGGCTGGTCGCAGGGAGGCTCCGGCGGCGCCCGGGCCGGACAGCCAGGTTCCCGTCCACCGCCCCATGTCCGTCAGGCTAGTGTCGGCGCCCCGAGCGACCGCGCGTTACTGCGGCGAAACACCCGGGATACCGCCGGGTCATAGCGGCTGACTAGCGTGCCAGGCAGCAGCTCACCAAGTCCGACCAGAGAGGGACGAACGTGTTCTCGAACGCCAAAGAGGTCCTCAGCTACATCGAGAAGGAGGGCGTCGAGATGGTCGACGTCCGGTTCTGCGACCTCCCCGGTGTCATGCAGCACTTCACCGTCCCGGTCGGGTCGTTCACCCAGGACGTCTTCGACAGCGGGCTCGGCTTCGACGGCTCGTCGATCCGCGGCTTCCAGCAGATCCACGAGTCCGACATGCTCCTGCTGCCCGACCCGACGAGCGCGCGGCTCGACCCGTTCCGCGTCCGCAAGACGCTGATCATCAACTTCTTCATCCACGACCCGCTGACCGGTGAGGCCTACTCCCGCGACCCGCGCAACGTGGCGAAGAAGGCCGAGGCCTACCTCAAGGGCTCGGGCATCGCCGACACCGCGTTCTTCGGGGCGGAGGCAGAGTTCTACATCTTCGACTCGGTGCAGTACGACTCCCAGCCCGAGGGCAGCTTCTACAAGATCGACGCCAAGGCCGCCGCGTGGAACAGCGGTCGCGACGAGGAGGGCGGCAACCTCGGCTACAAGCCGCGCACGAAGGGCGGCTACTTCCCGGTCTCCCCGACCGACCACTACGCCGACCTGCGCGACGAGATGGCCGTCCAGCTCGAAGCGGCCGGCATGGTCGTCGAGCGCGGCCACCACGAGGTCGGGTCTGCGGGTCAGGCGGAGATCAACTACAAGTTCGGCGAGCTGCTCGAGAGCGCCGACAACCTGATGCTGTTCAAGTACATCATCAAGAACACCGCGCACGCCGCCGGCAAGACGGTGACCTTCATGCCGAAGCCGGTCATGGGCGACAACGGGTCCGGCATGCACTGCCACCAGTCGCTGTGGAAGGACGGCGCCCCGCTGTTCTACGACGAGGTCGGCTACGCCGGGCTCTCGGACACCGCGCGCTACTACATCGGCGGGCTGCTGCACCACGCACCGTCGCTGCTCGCCTTTACCAACCCGACGGTCAACAGCTACCACCGCCTGGTGCCCGGCTTCGAGGCGCCGGTCAACCTCGTCTACAGCCAGCGCAACCGCTCGGCCTGCATCCGCATCCCGATCACCGGCAACAACCCGAAGGCCAAGCGCCTCGAGTTCCGCTGCCCCGACCCGTCGTCCAACCCGTACCTCGCGTTCTCCGCGATGCTGATGGCCGGGCTCGACGGGATCCGCAACAAGATCGAGCCCGCGACGCCCGTCGACAAGGACCTCTACGAGCTGCCGCCGGACGAGATGACCAACATCGCGACCGTGCCCGCGTCGCTCGAGGAGGTGCTGCTCGCGCTCGAGACGGACCACGAGTACCTGCTGGAGGGCGGCGTCTTCACGCCCGACCTCATCGAGACGTGGATCGCCTACAAGCGCGAGACCGAGATCGACGCCCTCCGCCTGCGCCCGCACCCCTACGAGTTCGCGCTCTACTACGACATCTAGGACGCCGCGGGCAGGGTGCAGACTCGCTGCATGGCCTTCACCCTGGAAGAGCTGGACCGCGCGTCTGCGCTGGTGCACAGCTGGATGCCGGCGACGCCGCAGTTCCCCTGGCCGCTGCTGTCCGACGCGGTCGGTGCGGACGTGTGGGTCAAGCACGAGAACCACACCCCGACCGGCGCGTTCAAGGTGCGTGGCGGCCTGGTCTACATGGAGCGCGTACGACGCGAGCGCCCCGAAGTTCGCGGCGTCATCTCTGCCACCCGCGGCAACCACGGGCAGAGCCTCGCGTTCGCCGGCCGGGCGTACGACGTGCCGGTCACGATCGTCGTGCCGCGGGGCAACAGCGCCGACAAGAACGCGGCGATGCGCAGCTTCGGCGCGGAGCTGGTCGAGCACGGCCACGACTTCCAGGCTGCCCGTGAGCACTCGGTCCTGCTCGCCGAGGAGCTCGGCTACGAGCACGTCCCGCCGTACCACCCGGACCTCGTCGTCGGGGTCGCGACCTACGCCCGCGAGCTGTTCGAGGCCGTTGCCGACCTCGAGGTCGTCTACGTCCCGGTCGGAATGGGCACGGGCATGGGTGGTCTGATCGGCGTTCGCGACCTGCTGGGCCTGTCGACCGAGATCGTCGGTGTCGTGGCGGAGCGGGCGCCGGCGACCGCGCTGTCGTTCGCGGCGGGCACGACCGTCTCCACCGAGACGGCCGACACCTTCGTCGACGGGGTGGCCTGTCGCTTCCCGGATGCCGAGGCGGTGGCGACGATCGCTGCTGGCGGCGCGCGCATCGTGCAGATCAGCGAGGACGACGCGGCGGAAGCGGTCCGCGTCCTGCTGGCCTGCACCCACAACGTCCCCGAGCCCGCGGGCGCGCTGGCGCTCGCAGGGGCTCTCGCCGAGAAGGCGCTCATCCAGGGACGCCGCGTCGGGATCGTGCAGACGGGCGGCAACATCGATGCCCATCTCCTGCGCGTCATCCTCGACGGCGGCACGCCCGCCTGACCCAACAGCCACGTTCGGCCAACCGGGTACGGGTAGCAGCTTCAGACATCACGCACTTCGGTCGATTCCGCCGTGTGAGCGACTTTCTGGCCTCCGGCCCGGCTGAGCCCGTTCCGGACCCTTGGGCCCCGTTGTACGACGACGTGTGGGGACCACCGGCCTCGTGGAACCCGGCGACCGGTGCTGACTTTGCTCCGCCGCAGCCCGGATCGTCGCGCCGCCTTGCTGGGCTCGCGATCGCGGCCGCGCTGGTCCTGGGGGGCTGCGTCGTGCTCGGGGGCTACGCCCTGGCGCGCGTCGTCGCGGTCCCGGCCAGCGTCTCGGATGGCCATGGGCAGCCCCCGAGACTGCCACCGCCGCCGGGGAACGTCGTGGTCGACCAGGCCCAGGCCGGGCAGGTACTGCGCCAGTACTGGCCTGTCCATGAGCGCGCCGTGGTCCGTCGCGACCTGGCGACCCTCTCGCGCCTGTCTGCAGGTCCAGCGCGCGAGTGGGAGCAGTCCGTCGCCGCCTGCGGGTGCCTCGTCGTCGAGACGCCCCGGCCGCTTCTCAACGCGGCCTACTTCGTGCCACGACAGACCAGCTACCCGGCGAGCTTCATCACCGAGGCGCAAACCGTGGCCCACGGCTCCTACTGGGCCGAGCTTCTCGTCTTCACCAAGGCCACAGCGAATGCCCCGTGGCTCGTGACTCAGGACAGCGGATTCGGCCCGCCTGCAGGCGTCGCACCAGGCCTCGGAGTCCCGGTCACCGACGCCGCGGGCTTCGATCGACCGGTCACTGCGGCGCAGCATCAACGGGCCCTGACGGCGGCCGCAGGCCTGGCCGCGCTCTGGCAGGAGGCCAAGGAGACCGGTGACGTCCCCGCCCGCCCCGACTTCGAGCTCACCGGGCAGACCGGGCGGCGCGTGGCCACGCTCACGGCGCACCTGCAGGACCAGGTCCAGGCCGGCGGAGCGATCGGGCACTTCCGGTTCTACGCCTCACCGGCGGATCCCTTGATCGAGGTGACCGACGCCGGCGGGAGCGAACTCGCGTGTCAGGTTGTGCGCGAGACGGTGGTGTACACCCCGACGCGCGGCCACAGCATCCGGCAGGACCGGGGACACATGTGGGGACAGGACCTGCGGCCCGGCCAGTACCGACGCATCACGCACCGGGACCTGTGGGCAACCTGCTTCATCATCCCGCCGGACGGGGCATCCCAGATCGCCGTGCTCGACCATGACGTCCCGGGCTCGATCTCCACCGGTCTCCGCTAGGAAGGGACGTCCCGCGCTGCGGCGGCCAGCGGGGATCCGTACACGACACAGCCCCGGCGCCGCGAGGGGCAGCACCGGGGCTGGTTACTTGTTCAGGACGCTGCGATCGGGCGCCGGTCGTCTCAGACGTAGTGCGGGACCCGGGTGACAGCAACCTCGGGGTCGCGCACGGTGCTGCGCTGGTCGCGCGACCGCAGCTCGGCCTTGAGCACGCGCAGCGGCGGGGCGAGCGTCGCACCGGAGGTCTCGAAGAAGAACAGCCGGCGCAGCAAGCCGTCTTCGAAGGGCGAGAGCCGGTTGTCGCGCAGATCGATCGTCATATCGGTCATATCCCCAACAATGAGGCCGAGATCGCATGAACTGGAGAGGCCGAACGGCCCAACTTCACTCCGCCAGTCGGACTAGCAGTGGCCATGAGGACGGAAAGCCAGCCTGCTGCTGACAGTCGCTGCTCCTGCATGCGCGAACCGTATGCGCGTCCACGACCCGTGCTTCTCGAGACACGCCGGGCCGCTGACGGAAAGCCACCGCGACCAGCGGACGACGAGGTCGACGTACGCCGCCTTCGGTGACCGCAGCGAGATCGTGGTGCGGTCGGTCTTCAGCACCTCGACGGGCAGGCCGGCGATCGGCTTTCGCTCGGGTGCGGTGAACCGCCAGATCACCCAGTGGTCGTCGGACCACACCCGCTGCAGGTCCTTCACCCTGCCGACGAGCAGGAGGGCGCGCTCCCCCCGGCCGGC
The DNA here is from genome assembly GCA_025465135.1 of Frankiales bacterium. Taxonomy (GTDB): domain Bacteria; phylum Actinomycetota; class Actinomycetes; order Mycobacteriales; family SCTD01; genus RYN-124. Next base: position 14,136 of record JAODNA010000184.1, read on the forward strand.
GCGGTCGGCTTTCGCGTTGGGGGCGAGCGCGACGAACTCGACTGCGTTGTCGATCAGCCACTGGCGGTACTCCTCCGCCGACAGCGCGCCTTGGTAGAAGAGCAGGTTGCGGCCGGTGTCGACCTGCCGTGACCAACCCCGCGCCAGGGGCACGTACGGCGCGATGTGGCTGGCCTCCCCGTGATCGCGCAGCGGCACCACCTCCACCCGCTTCGCATCGAGCTTGATCAGCTCACGGGTGACCCCGCGGAAGGGCGGCGGCGGCTTGGCGCGCAGGTCGGCGTACGGCGGCTGCAGCTGCCAGTAGGCGAGCAGGACGGCGATCGGCACGACGATCCGCCAGTGCTCGGTCGCCGTCGCGAGGACGAGGGGCGCGGCGAGCAGCAGCCCGAGCCGCAGGATGTTGCTGCCGAACGGGTCGGGGGACAGCAACAGCAAGGACGACGCCAGGGTGTACATCAGCGCACCGACGCGGATCGACCACGAGTGCGTGAGCAGAGCCAGCAGCAGACCGGCGACGACGGCGTACGGCGCGGAGGCGTACTCGTAGGGCTGGATCCCGCCCGAGGGGAACAGCCAGCCGAGGATGCCCACGGGCAGCGTGCAGGCGATGCCGATCGTCCATCCGCCGGGCTTGCGCCGCAGGACGAGCGACGCTGCCGCGAGGCCGAGGAACGCTGCCGCGACGGGGCTCGACAGCGCCGTCAGCACCGCGAAGACGCCGGCCGGCACCCGTCGCGGCAGCACGACCAGCGCGGCAAGGGCGAAGACGGCACCGAGAGCGAAGGTCGTGCGGCCGCTGACGACATCGGCGACGCAGAAGACCGCGCCGGCGTAGGCCCCGGCCGTGGGGTGGGGTGTGTTGCGGAGCGCGCGTGCGAGCAGCACGGCGGCGGCGACTGCGGCGAGCAGACCGGTGATGCCGACCCCGAGCGCGGCCATGACGTAGGGCGACAGGACGCTGTACCCGTACGTGTGGGTGCCGGCGTACCAGGAGAGGTCGACGGGCGTCAGCGGATGCGCGCGCGCGAAGCTGGCCCTTGCCTGCTGTGCGGCAAGGTCGGTCCCGCTGCGGGGCAGCAGGAGCAGGTGGAGGATCGCGAGGGCAGCCGCGATGGCGCCCGCGCGCCACTCCGTGCGGGTCAGGGAGTACCGGGCGACGGCGGAGCCTCCGGTGCGGACGACGGGGCGGTCTTCTTCGCCGGGGCCTTCACGGCCGCCTTCTTCACCGGCGCCCGCTTGACGGCTTTCCTGGCCGGTGCGCTCTTCGCCGGTGCGCTCTCGGCCGGTGCCTTCTTGGCCGGTGCGCTCTTGGCCGGTGCCTTCTTGGCCGGTGCGCTCTGGGCAGCGTCGTCGCGGAGGAAGTCGAGCAGCACGTCGTTGACGACGGCAGGCGCCTCCTCGATGACGAAGTGCCCCGCGCCGGGAACCGTGACCATCACGCAGTCGGCTCCGAGATCGCGTACGACGGACTCGCCCGTGGCGATCGGCAGCACCGGATCGAGCGCGCCCCAGAGCACCAGGCTCTTCTCCACCTTGACCTTCGGCGCGCCCGCCATCGGTGTGCGGTTGAGGAGGGCCTGCAGCCGCGGCCGTGCGGCGGCGCGGTAGTAGCCGAGCATCGCGGCGACCTTGTCCGGGTCGGTGTAAGCCGCTTCGTACTCGGCGCGGCGCTCGTCGTCGAGCGGCTTCGCCGACTTCCACGCGACACTCAGCATCAGGTCCACCACGCGACGGCCGCCGAGCCGGAACACGAGCTCGGGCACGGCCGGCAGCGCGAAGAACGGGATGTGCACCGCCCGGTGCAGCGGGATCTCGCGGAACGGCGCGTTGGCGACGCAGAGCCGGCGGACCAGGTCGGGCCGCTCGCCGGCCAGACCGAGCGCGAGCGAGCCGCCCCAGTCGTGACCGACGACGTCGACCGCGCCGGAAGCCTCCGCCTCGATCAGCGCGGCGAACTGCGCCACCAGGGACGGGACGTCGAAGGGGCCGGCGTACGACGAACCACCGAGCCCCGGCAGGTCCGGAGCCAGCACGCGACGGCCGACGGCGAGGTGCGGCGCGACGTCCCGCCAGACCGATGAGGTCTCGGGAACGCCGTGCAGGAGGAGCACCGGGGTGCCCGGGCCGCTGCCCTCTTCACGGAGCAGGAACCGGGTGTCGGCGACGGTCACCGTACGGACGGTCATGTGTAGAACACCCTCTCCACGACGGCGCGGGCTCTGCGGGTCGCGCGGCGGTAGTCGTCGAGGAACGTGCCCGACGCTCCGGCAGGGTATCCGAGGGCCCGGGCCACGCCCGCGAGCTCCCGGCCGCTCGACGGGAGAGCCGCCGCGGGCCGGCCGCGCACCAGCATCAGGGCGTTGCGCACCCCGACGGCGAGGGACCAGGCGGTGGCCAGGACCTCCCCGTCGGCGGCCTCGACCAACCCGGCCTCGACGGCGGCGGCGAGCGCGTCGAGGGTCGCCGTCGTACGCAGCCCCTCGACCGCATGCGCATGCCGGAGCTGGAGGAGCTGCACGGTCCACTCCACGTCGGCGATCCCGCCCTTGCCGAGCTTGAGTGCAAGCCCGGTGTCGACGTTCTTGGGCATCCGCTCGTTCTCGACGCGGGCCTTGATCCGGCGGATCTCGAGCACCTGCTCGTCGCTGAGACCACCCGCCGGCCAGCGCACGTCGGCGATGTCGGTGAGGAACCGCTGCGAGATGTCGGAGTCGCCGGCGAGGTGCGAGGCCCGCAGGAGGGCCTGGGCCTCCCAGAGCGCTGACCAGCGGCCGTAGTAGGCGGCGTAGGACGCGACGCTGCGCGTCAGTGCTCCCTGCCGCCCCTCCGGGCGCAGGTCGGCGTCGACGACGAGCGGCGGGTCCGGAGCGGGGAGCGAGAGCAGGCGGCGCAGCTCGTTGGCGACGTCGTGCGCCACGCGGGCGGCTTCGGAGTCCGTTGCGCCGTCGACGGGCTCGTGCACGAACATCACGTCGGCATCCGAGCCGTAGCCCTGCTCCTGACCGCCGAGCCGGCCCATCGCGACAACGGCGAGGCGCATCGGCAGCGGACCGCGTCGCTCCGTCTCGATCTTGCGGCTCGCGACCTCCAGCGCAGCCGCCACGGTCGCACCCGCAACGCCCGAGAGCGCCCGGCCGACACCCTGCGCATCGAGCAGGCCGAGGAGGTCCGCGCACGCGACGCGCAGCAGCTCCTGGCGACGCAGTCCGCGGACGGCCGCGACGGCGGCCTCCCAGTCGTCGCGACGGCGCGCCACGGACGTGAAGGCGCTGTGCAGCACAAGCCTGTCGCGCGGGACGAGCTCGTCGTCCGACGCGAGCATCCGCACGGCCTCGGGCGCCCGGCCGAGCAGGTCGGCGACGTAGCGCGATGACGCGAGCAGCCGGGCGAGCCGCTCCGCAGCGGTGCCCTCGTCGCGCAGCAGCCGCAGGTACCACGGCGTCGAGCCGAGAGCGTCCGAGACCTGCCGGAACGACAGCAGCCCGGCGTCGGGATCAGCGGCGTCGGCGAACCAGCCGAGCATCGCCGGGAGCAGCGTCTGCTGGATGGCCGCGCGGCGCGACACGCCCTCGGTCAGGGCCTCGAGGTGGCGCAACGCCACAGCGGGCTGCGCGAAGCCGAGTGCCTGCAACCGGGCCCCTGCCGCCTCCGCGGTCAGGCGCGCCTCCGCGGCCGGCAGCCGCGCGACCGCAGAGAGCAACGGCCGGTAGAAGAGCTTCTCGTGCAGGCGACGTACCTCCCGGCCGAACCCGGCCCGTTCACGCGAGAAGGTCGCCACCGCGTCACCGCGGTAGCCCATCGACCTGGCGACGCGACGGAGCCCGGCCTCGTCGTCGGCCGCCGGGAGGAGGTGTGTACGCCGAAGGCGGTAGAGCTGCAGCCGGTGCTCGGCCGCCCGCAGCCAGCGGTAGGCCTCGGCGAGGTGCCGCGCGTCCTCGCGCCCGACGTAGCCGCCGGCGGCGAGCTCCTCGAGGGCGACCAGCGTCGTGCCGCTGCGAACCGTGTCGTCGGCGCGACCGTGCACGAGCTGCAGCAGCTGCACCGCGAACTCCACGTCGCGGAGCCCACCGGGACCGAGCTTGACCTCGCGGTCGGCAGCTGCCTCGCCGAGATCGGCGCGCAGCGTCGACTCGACCCGCCGGCGCATCGCCTGGACGTCCTCGACGAAGTGGGGTCGCTCCCCCACGGCCCAGACCATCGGCGCCATCGCGTCGACGTAGGCGGCGCCGAGAGGAAGGTCGCCGGCGATCGGGCGCGCCTTGAGCAACGCCTGGAACTCCCAGGTGCGGGCCCAGCGCCGGTAGTAGGCCTCGTGGCTGGCGAGGGTGCGCACCAGCGGACCGGCCTTGCCTTCCGGCCGCAGGGCGGCGTCGACCGGCCAGGCCACCTCAGCGCACACGCGCATCATCGACGACGCCAGGGTCGTCGCCGTCCGCAGCGCCTCCTCGTCGGAGGCGCCGTCGAGGGGTTCGGCCACGAACACGACGTCGACATCGCTGACGTAGTTGAGCTCGCGTCCCCCGGCCTTGCCCATGCCGATGACGGCGAGGCGGCAGCCGGGCGCGTCCTGCGGGAGGCCGGCCAGCGCGACCGCGAGGCCCGCGACGAGGGCGGCAGCGGCGAGGTCGGCAAGCTCGCCGGCGACGTCCTCGACAGCGACCTCACCGGACAGGTCGCGTGCCGCCAGCGCAAGCAGGCAGCGGCGGTAGGCCGCCCGGAGCGCGGCGACGACCTCCGGTCCGGTCCCTCGCGCACGTGAGCCTGCGGTGCCGGTCGGCGGGGTGGTGCCCGCCCCCACCGCGTCAAGCAGCTGCCACTGCAGCCCGTGCCGGCTCGGCCGGACCGTCGTGGCGGCATCGTCGTCGGCGAGCACGGCCCAGTCGTGCGGGTGGGCTGCGAGGTGATCGCCGAGTGCGATGCTGGCGCCCAGGACACCGAGCAGCCGGCGCCGCAGGCCATCGGACGCGCGCAGTGCGGCCAGCAGCCCGGCAGGCTTGGCGACCGCGCCGACGAGCCTGCCCAGGGCAGCCACGGCGAGATCCGGGTCCGTCGCCTCGGAGATCGCGAGGACGACGACCGCCGCGTCCTCGTCGGCAGGAGCACCGTCGGCCCAGAGCCCCGTCGCCACGAGGTCGCGCTCCGCGGCGTCGGTGTCGACGAACCCGAGCCGGATCAGCCGGGTCCGGCTCGTCACCCCCCGCGGGTGCTCGTCGAAGCCTCGTCCAGCAACTGGCCGGGTCACGACGTCAGGAGACGACGGGGAGGTAGGTCCGGGTCTCGCCTCGGACGAGAGCGGCGAAGCGCTCGACGAACGGCCGCCAGACCTCTTCGATCTCGGGCAGCACCTCGACGGCGCGCTCGGCGACCAGGTCGGGGTCGAGCCCGGCCGCCCGTACGCCGTCGGCGTCGGCAGCCGCCCAGCCACGCACCATGTCTGGCGGGGTCTCGATGTGGAACTGCAAGCCGTACGCCTTCGTGCCGACCCGGAAGGCCTGGTTGGCATAGCGCGGACTCGCGGCGAGCAGCACCGCGCCCGGAGGCAGCTCGGCGATCTCGTCCCAGTGCCACTGCACGACGACGGGCGAGAGCGGGATGTCGCTGAAGACCGGGTCGTCGAGGGCGGCATCGCGCTTGGAGACCAGGCGCGCGCCGAGCTCCGGGCCGTCGTCGCCGGCCCGGACCCGCCCGCCCATCGCCTCGGCGAGCAGCTGACCGCCGAGGCAGATGCCGAGGACCGGCAGCCCGTCCGCGACCGCCGCGCGAAGCAGCTCCTTGGTGTGGCGGAGCCAGGGCGCGGAGCCGTCGTCGTACGCCTGCTGCGGTCCACCCATCACGATCAGCGCGTCGTGGTCGGTCACCCGGTCGGGCAGCGCTTCGCCCTTCCACGGCTCGACGACATCAAGCTCGATCCCGGCAGCCGGCAGCCACTCCGACAGCGTGCCCGGCGACTCGGAGGCCGTGTGGGTGATGACGAGGGCTCGCAGCATCTAGAGCACCGGCAGGTAGCGGCCCAGCTCGAACGGGGTGACCTCGGAGCGGTAGGCGTGCCACTCGTCCCGCTTGTTGCGCAGGAAGAACTCGAAGACGTGCTCGCCGAGCGTCTCGGCAACGAGCTCGCTGGACTCCATCACGCGGCAGGCGTCGGACAGGCTCGTCGGGAGCGGGGTCATCCCCATCGCGCGACGTTCGCCGTCGGACAGCTGCCACACGTCGTCCTCCGCCCCCGGTGGCAGCGGGTACTCCTCCTCGATCCCCTTGAGCCCCGCCGCGAGCAGCACTGCGAAGCACAGGTAGGGGTTGGTCGCGCTGTCGGGGCTGCGCACCTCGACACGCGTGCTGTTGCCCTTGGTCGGCTTGTACATCGGGACCCGCACCAGTGCGCTGCGGTTGTTGCTGCCCCAGCAGACGTACGGCGGCGCCTCGCCACCGGCGACCAGGCGCTTGTAGGAGTTGACCCACTGGTTGGTGACGGCGGTGATCTCGGCCGCGTGCCTGAGCAGGCCGGCGATGAAGTGCTTGCCGACGCTCGACAGGTAGAGCGGGTCGGCCGGGTCGTGGAAGGCGTTGCGGTCGCCCTCGAACAGCGAGAGGTGCGTGTGCATGCCGCTGCCCGGCTGGTCGCTGAACGGCTTCGGCATGAAGGTCGCGTAGATCCCCTGCGCGAGGGCCACCTCCTTGATGACGTGGCGCGTCGTCAGGATGTTGTCGGCGGTGGTGAGGGCATCGGCGTAGCGCAGGTCGATCTCCTGCTGCCCGGGCGCCACCTCGTGGTGGCTGAACTCCACGGAGATACCGAGCCGTTCGAGCATCGTGATCGCCGTACGCCGGAAGTCGTGGCTGTCGTGCGGCGTCAGGTCGAAGTAGCCGCCCGCATCGACGGGGACCGGCTTCTCCCCCGGCTCAGGACAGCCCTTCAGCAGGAAGAACTCGATCTCGGGGTGCGTGTAGAACGTGAAGCCGGCCGTCGCCGCCTTGTCGAGCGCCCGGCGCAGGACGTGACGCGGGTCGGCCCAGGAGGGCGTGCCGTCGGGCATCGTGATGTCGCAGAACATCCGGGCCGTGCCGGGCGACTCACCACGCCACGGAAGCACCTGGAACGTCGCCGGGTCGGGTTTGGCCAGCATGTCCGACTCGTGCACCCGGGCGAAGCCCTCGATGGCGGAGCCGTCGAAGCCGATGCCCTCCGCGAACGCCCCCTCCAGCTCGGCCGGTGCGATCGCCACCGACTTCAGCGTCCCGAGGACGTCGGTGAACCACAGCCGTACGAAACGGATGTCGCGCTCCTCGAGCGTCCGGAGCACGAACTCCTGCTGCTTGTCCATGCGCCCATCCTCGCAGGTCCCATCGGTCGTACGACTCCTGTCCTATGGGAATCGGCAGCCTCCCGACCGATGCTCATCAGGACACGCCGCACCCCCTCAGCGGCGGACGGGAGAAACGCTATGAAGCTCACACTGCGCCACAAGCTGCCGGTGGTGATCGGCGCCGCCATCGTGATGACCGGTGCCAGCGGTGCCGCGGCCTTCGCCCTCGTCGCCGCCCAGAGCGGTGACAGCACCGGCGTCGGCAACTCGCTGCCCATCGACGACAACCACCGGTCGGCCGGACCGCGGACCTCACCGGAGCCCGGCGACGACAACGGGGTGCACCCGACTGCTGCGGCCGTTGCGCCGGCGCAGGTCGATGACCACGGCGTGCATGCCACTCCGGAGCCGACCGAGACCGCGGACGACCACGGCGGCGCCTCGGGTCATGGCTCCGACGACGCGACGCCGGAGCCGGCCGAGACTGCCGACGACCACGGCGGCGCGTCAGGTCGTGGCTCCGACGACGCCACGCCCGAGCCGAGGGCGACCGCGGACGACCACGGTGCATCGAGCGGCAGCGACGACGGCTCCAGCCACGACGCGACGAGCTCCTCCGGCTCCGGCTCCGGCACGGCCTCGAGCAGCTCCGGCAGCTCGGGCTCGGGCAGCTCCGGCTCCGGCAGCTCCGGCTCGGGCAGCTCCGGCTCCGGCAGCTCGGGCAGCGGCAGCTCGGGCAGCGGCTCGGACGACAGCAGCCACGGCGGCTCCGGTGGCGGCTCGGGCGGCTCCGATGACGGCAGCGGGCACGGCTGACAGCCCCCTCACGACAGCGACGCACGCAGCGCCCCCCGCTGCGTGCGTCGCTGTACGTCGCAGACCTGCGACGACCCGAGCGCACGAAGGGAGTGCGATGACCGAGCAGATCCAGGAGCTGACGCGGACTCAGCGGCTCCGCACCGTCTCGGTGTCCAAGGCCGTCGCCGCGTTCCTGGCGGCGGGTCTGCTGGTGGTGATGCTCATCGCGCTCTTCCTCGCGCTCTCCCAGCACCGGACCGCCACGGCAGAGGCGATCCGTGACGCGCGCACCCTGACCAACCTGGAGGCCGTCGACGTCATCGGCCCGGCCCTGCGGGACGACGCGCTGTCCAACGGCCCGGGCCGCGCCGCCCTCGACCAGGTCGTCCGGGAACGCGTCCTGGGCAGCCACATCGTGCGGGTGAAGATCTGGGACGCCACCGGGACGATCGTCTACTCCGATGACGCGGCGCTGATCGGCATGCACTTCCAGCTCGCTGCCGACGAGCTCGCTGTCCTCCAGAGCGGCCGGACCGCGGCGGAGGTCAGCCAGCTCGATGCCGCCGAGAACCGGGACGAGCAGCAGTTCGGCAAGCTGCTGCAGGTCTACCAGGGCATCAAGACGCCCACCGGTGTGCCACTGCTGTTCGAGACCTACCAGCCCTACACGGTCATCAGCGATGCCAGCCGGCGGATGTGGCTGAGCAGCCTCCCCGTCCTGGTCCTCGGCCTCGTCCTGCTCTACCTGATCCAGGCTCCGCTCGCCTATCGGATGGCCCGGCAGCTCAAGCGCAGCCAGGACGAGCGGGAGGCGTTGCTGCTCGGTTCGCTCGCAGCCTCCGACCGGGAGCGGGCGCGGATCGCCTCCGACCTGCACGACGGCGTGGTCCAGGGGCTCGCCGGCGCATCGTTCAGCCTCACCGCGGGCGCTGCCCGGTCCCGCCTGAAGGACCCCGAGGGCGCCCAGACCATGGCCGTCGCCGCAGCCGACCTGCGGCGGTGGGTGCGGGAGCTGCGCAGCCTCGTCGTGACCATCACCCCGCCCGCCCTGCACGCCCAGGGGCTGGGGGTCTCGCTCGCGGATCTCGCGTCGACCCTCGAGGGTCGCGGCATCACGGTCACGCTGCGGGTCGAGGACGCGGAGAACCTGGACGAGACCGCCGAGACCCTCCTGTACCGCGCCGCCCAGGAGGCGGTCCGCAACGTCGCACGGCACTCCGACGCGCGCCACGTGGTCATCACCCTCGGACGCGAGCGCGGCTCGGGCTCGCAGGCCCGCTCGGACGAGCTGGTGCTGCGCGTTCGTGACGACGGCCGCGGCTTCGACGCCGACGGCCAGGCAGCCCGCCGGAGGGGCAGTGTCGGTCTCGAGCTGCTCGCCGGTCTCGTGGCCTCTCACGGCGGTCTGCTCCGCTTGGGCGCGGCCCCGGGCGGTGGCGCGGAGCTCACGGTCCACGTCCCCGTCCTACCGGCTACCGGCTCCGAGACCCCCGACAGGCCTGTCCTGGGCAGGTTGTCCCGATCGTCGCGATCGTCGTACGGCGAGGGGGATGTCGGCGTACGGTCAGCGTCGACCGAGGGGGCTGTGTCCGATGACCGACCTCCCGTTGCCCGACCGTCTCGACGCCGCGGCTGACGAACCGCTCGACGCCGCCTATCTCCGCGATGCCGCAGCGACCGAACGCGATGCCGCAGCAGACGCCCGCGATGCTGCCTCCGCCGATGTCGTCGTCGCGGACCACGCCGCGGGCGATCGCGTCCTGGCTGCTGCGGATCGCGCCGCCGCCGTACTGGACCGCGTCGGCGCCGCATCCATGCGTGACGCGGCCTCGGCCCGCGACAACGCCGCGGAGGCCCGCGACGCCGCCTCCGCGTGGGCCG
>JAODNA010000018.1 GCA_025465135.1 Frankiales bacterium
AGCAGCCCGGCGACGGTCGCGCCCACCCGGCCGGCGCCCTCGACGAGGACCCGGGCGCTCAGCCGCCGGCGGAGGGTGTCGGGACCGTCCTGGCGCCGGACGAGCCGCAGGGAGCCGAGGTCGGCCGCGAGCCGATCGCGCTCGGTCCGGTCGAGCGCCGCGAGCGCGCCGAGCTCGGTCGACGCGTCGTCGAGGAGGCCGGCGCTCTCGAGCAGGGCCAGCACCTCCTCGGTGCGGGCCGGTGGGCAGCCCGCGACGTCCGCCGCGCGCAGGAGCCCGGCGCGGTCCCGGGTGCCGTCCAGGAGCGGCAGCACGCCCCGGATCGCCGGGTCGACGCCGGCCAGGACGACGGCCCGGCCGGGCGGCCGGCCGAGCTGCAGCGTCTCGCGGTCGCGCCAGAGGCGCCGGACGGCGGGGGTGAGGAGTGGGCGCACGCCGGGAGGGTGGCACCGGCGGCCGTCGTACGCGAACGCCTGTCCACAGCCGCGAAGGACTTGCAACTTCTGTTGCAGGTTAGCTACCATCCGGAGCACAGGCCCGGGCGGTCCGGGCCTGACAACCCGGAGAGGTGAGTTTCGATGCTGGTGGGTGCTGACCCCTTCCTGGCGGAGTTCGACCGCCTGGCGCACCAGGTCTTCGGCACCGGCGAGGGTGCCGGCATGCCGGTCGACGTCACGCGGCGCGGCGAGGAGCTCGTGGTCCGCTTCGACATCCCGGGCGTGACCAGTGACGCCATCGCTCTCAGCCTGGAGAACCACGTCCTGACCGTGAGCGCCGAGCGCCATGCCGACTACGGCGACGGCGAGAAGGTCCTGGTCCAGGAGCGCTTCGACGGCGCGATGACGCGGCGGATCCGGGTGCCCGAGTGGGTCGACGCCGAGCGGGTCGGAGCGCGGTACGCCGACGGTGTGCTGACCGTCGTCCTGCCGGTCGCCGAGCAGGCCAAGCCGCGGCGGATCGAGATCACGCCGGCGAGCGCGCAGACCACGATCGACGCGGCCTGACGATGCCCGGCCTGCCGTTCGAGAACCCCGGGGCGCCGCTGTACTCCGTCGGGCAGGTCGCCGACATGCTCGGTGTGCAGCAGGCGTTCCTGCGCCGCCTCGACGCGCACGACGTCGTGAGCCCCGCGCGGTCCGACGGTCAGCAGCGCCGCTACAGCCGGGTCGACGTCGGTCAGGTGCAGCAGGCGCTCGGACTGATCGACGAGGGGCTCACGCTCGGCGGCGTACGACGGGTGCTCGCGCTGCAGGCGCAGGTCCGCGTCCTCGAGGCGCAGGTCGCCGAGCTCCGCGCGGCGCAGCGGGTCTGAGACAGCGAGAAGGGCGGCTCCTCTGTGCGGGAGCCGCCCTTCTCGGGCGATCGGGTCGGTCAGGCCTTGCCGAGGATGCGGTTCATCTTCGTGCCGCAGACCGGGCAGAGGCCCTGGGCCATCCGGCGGCCCGAGTCGCTGACCTTGATCTCGCCGTCGAAGTCGCGCTTCTCCTTGCACTTCACGCAGTATCCGTTGTAGCTCTCGGCCACGGGGTCCTCCAGGTCGACTCGACGGGGACTTGCCCCCGGTTCCACGCTCCGGCTGGCGCGTGGCGAACGGGCTAAGCCTAGCGTCCACGCGCCTGGAGAGCGTGTTTCAGGCCCCGGGCGTGGCGTGGAGGGGCTCCCAGGGCGCGACCAGCCGTGGCCGGGGGAGGGCCGAGCCGTCCGGCCCGTGGGGGGGCATCTCGCCCGATTCGCCCGGAACCAGGACAGCCGGGGCGGCCACAACGGGGAGGGACACCGAGAAGACCGATCCGACGCCGAGCGTCGAGCGGCAGGCCAGCGTTGCGCCCATCGCGTTGGCGAGCTCGCGGGCGATGTAGAGCCCCAGGCCGGTGCCGCCGGTCGTCATGCGCATCGGGTCCTCGACCCGGTGGAACTTGTCGAAGACGCGCTCGAGCTGGTCGGCGGGGATGCCGCGGCCGACGTCGGCGACCTCGACCGTGGCCTTGCCGTCGAGCACCGTGAGCCGCACGTCGACCGGACTGCCGGCCGCGGAGTACTTCAGCGCGTTGCTCACGAGGTTGCTCAGGACCTGCACGACGCGCATCGGGTCGCAACCGACGTGCACCGGCCCTTCCGGCAGCGCGAGCTCGATGCGCTCCCCGTCGGTGCCGAAGTCGCCGCACGCGCGGGTGATGAGGCCGACGAGGTCAGCGGTGCCCATCTCGACCTGTGCAGAGGCAGCCCCCTCGGTCGCCGAGATGCGCGACGCGAGCAGCAGGTCCTCGACGAGCCGGGCGAGGTGCTCGGTCCGGCTGCTGATGACCTCGAGGCACTCGGCGCGCTTCTCCGGGCTCATCGCGTCGCCCCGGCGGCGCAGCAGGTCGGCGTACCCCTTGTTGGGGGTGATCGGCGTACGAAGCTCGTGCGAGACCGTGGCGATGAAGTCGGCCTTGAGGCGCTCGACCTGACGCTCGCGCGTCACGTCGTGGACGATGACGACGTCGCGCTGCAGGGTGCCCAGCGCATCGAACGCTCCGGCGTGCGCGCAGCGGACGACACGCTGCTCGCCGTCGTCGCGCAGCACGGTCAGCTCGACCGTCGCGCGTGGCTCCTCCGGAGACAGCAGCGCGCGGCCGGCGGCGAACGGGTCGATCGGCGTGCCGTCGGGCTGCAGCGTCGCGACGAGCTGACCCAGTGGGCGGCCCAGTGCGGCCAGCTCGGACCGGCCGGTCAGCACCTCGAGGGCGGGGCTCCAGAGCTGCACGCGTCCGTCGCCGTCGAGCACGAGGATGCCGTCCGACGACTGGTCGACGACTGCCTTGAGCTTGCTGGTCTCCTCGGTGAGGCGCTGCACGTGCGCCGCGCCGCGGAGGGCGACGGCGAGCGCGCTCGCGAGCGGCGTGAGCAGCGTGAGCTCGCGGCGTCCGAGCTGCTGGTGCCGGTCGCGGGTCGCGAGGATCACCGCGCCGAGCCGGCGTCCTTCCGCCTCGAGCGGAGCGACGACCGCGCGCGCCCAGCCGGCGGGCAGGTTGTCCTTGTCCGTCAGGGCGATCACGCCGTCCTGCGACGAGCGCAGCAGCAGCATCTGCTCGCCGATGTCGGACGTGCGCCTCTCGTAGCCCTTCTCGCGGTCGTCGACGACGCTGGTCGGCACCGAGCCGCCGGGCTGCGCGCCCGGGTCGAGCACCGCGACGGCGATGTCGGCGTTGAACGCCTGCCGCGTGAGGTCGAGGAAGGCACCCGTGACGTCATCGGCGTTGAGGCGTCCGGCGAGGACCTGCGACAGCGCCAGCAGCTGGCTCGACCGCTGCCGCTCCTCGGTCTCCTGCGCCGCCGCGCGGTAGGCGAAGGTCAGCGCGGCGGCCGGTACGACGGTGAACGGCAGCAGTGCGGGTGCAGCCCACGCGACAGTCACCGCGGTGCCGCCCAGGGCCACCATGCCGACGGCCATCACCGCGGCCAGGCGGGCGTCGTCGCGCACCATCTCCCAGGGGTCGTCGCCACCGAGCAGGCCGTAGACGCGCGACAGCGCGATGAGGTTCACGGCGCTGAACGCGAGCGTCCCGACGAGGAGTGCCACGACGGCGCGTCCCGACAGGCCCTGTCCCGAGCCGGTGAGCGCATGCACGATCGCGACCAGCACCGCGGTCGCGAGGGCTTGGTTGGCCGCGTTGAAGACGGTCTTGACGAGCTCGCGCCGGCGTACGACGGAGCACAGGATGCTGGCGATGACGGGCACGACGAGGGCATGGCCGGCGGGCAGCAGCAGCACGTCGACGACGACCGCGGCCTCGAAGAGGGTGAGCTCTTCGCTCTCGTCGCCGTGGCGCACGCGGACCGAGACGAGGTCGCCGACGACGGTCAGCGCAAGCAGTACGCCGAGCAGGACGAGGCCGTGCGCCCAGTGGAGCCGGCTGGCCAGGGACGTGACCGAGCCGCTGGTGCGGGTGAGGACGGCCACGACCGCTTGCGCGGCCAGGCCGGCAGCGACCAGGGACAGCACGAGGCGACGCAGCCCTGCCGGCACGTCTACCTCCTCCTTGCGCACACGCCTGCGCGTCCCGTCAGACCTGTATCGGCAGGTCTGGCGAGGCGCTTAGCGCCAGGTCGCAGACCAGTTGCGCGCGGACCAGCTGCTGGCGGCCCAGTTGCCCGCGGCCCAGTTGCCCGCGGCCCAGTTCCCGGCCGACCAGCTGCCCGCGGCCCAGTTGCCCGCGGACCAGTCGGCGGTCGCCCAGTTCCCCGCCGCCCAGTTGCCGGCGGACCAGCTGCTGGCGGCCCAGTTGCCTGCGGCCCAGTTCCCGGCCGACCAGCTGCTCGCCGCCCAGTCGCTGTCCGCCCAGTTGCGCGCGGCCCAGTTGCGGGCCGCCCAGTTGCGGGCCGCCCACTCCGCGGCGCTGGCGCCGGCCCAGTTGCGCGCCGCCCAGTTGCGGGCGGCCCAGTTGCGCGCGTCGGGTGCGAGCTCGGACCAGCTGCTGGCCGCCCAGTTGCGGGCTGCGGCGGAGAGCTTGGACCAGCTGCTCGCGGCAGCCGCCTGGTCGCCGGACAGCAGCGCGTCGAGGAAGGCCGCCCACACTGCCGGGTCGCCGGGGATGACGTCGCCGCTGGACTTCTTGTCCTTCTTCGCCTTGGTGTCGTAGGCAGCGGCCAGGTCCAGCGCGCCCGCTCCGGCGGCGTCCTTGTCCTTGAGGGCGCTGCCGGCGTAGGCGGAGTCGGTCAGCACCGACTTGACCTGGTCGGGGCTGAGACCGTCGCGCTCGGAGAGGAGCGCCGCGACGGCGCCCGAGGTCGCAGCCGTGGAGAACGAGGTCCCCGAGCCCTTGAAGTAGCTGCTGTCGACGCGGCCGTCGGGGTTGGTGCTGTCGATGGTGCTGCCGGGGACGCGCAGCGAGACGACGTGTGCGCCGGGCGCGACCAGGTCGGGCTTCTGCACGCCCTGCGGCGCCGGGCCGCGGCCGGACCAGTCGGCGACGCTGTCGTCCTTGCGGCTCGCCGTGCCGTGGACGTCGATCCCGCCGGCCGTGATCAGGACCGGGTCGTTGCCGGGGGAGGCGATGGTGCCGTCGGCCGGTCCGTCGTTGCCGGCCGGTACGACGACGACGATGCCGCGACGCCACAGCGCCTCGAGGGCGGCGCTGAGCGGGTCGATCTGGTACGGCAGCGGGCTGCCGGAGGACAGCGAGAGGTTGACGACGTCGACGCCGCCGTTGGCGGCCACGGCCTGCAGCCCCTTGAGGACCGTGACGAGGCTCGTGCTGCCACTCGCGTCGGCGACCTTCACGTCGAGGATACGAGCGGAGGGGGCAACGCCGGCGTACGTGCCCTGCGAGCTGCTGCCGTCGCCGGCGACGAGACCCGCGACGAACGTGCCGTGGCCGTAGCCGTCGCCGGCGGCGGCACCGCTGACGTTGATGTGCTTGACGCGACCAGCGAGGTCGGCGACGTCGGCGACGCCGGTGTCGACGACGGCAACGGTCACGCCGGCGCCCTCACCGTCGGGCTTGCCCAACCCCAGGGCCGAGCGCACACCCGTGGCGACGGCTGCCGCGCTGTCGTCCGTGCCCGCGACGGACAGGCTGCTGTCGGGCACGACGCGGAAGGTCGGGGCGAGGAGGGTGCCGGCCGGGATCGAGGCGGAGACGCCGCCGATCAGGGACAGCCGGTCGAGGACGCTGCCGCCGGCGGCTTCCACGGCGCGCGCAGCACCGGCGACGTCGCCGGTGAGGGACGTGACGACCACCCGGGACGCCGTCGCGGAGCCGGCCGGGACGGCGGCCAGCCCTGACGCGGCGAGCGCGAGCGCAAGCATCGCGGCGGTGCGCGAGATCGCCTGCGCGGGGGTGCGATGCATCGACTTCGTCCGTCCGTTCCTCGACGCTGCGGCTGGTGCCGCCCTACCTGTCTCGGAGCGCAGGGGGGTGGGTTCTGCCACCCGAACGGGTGACAGGTCGTGCGATTCGCGCGCTCGGTAGCCTCGGGTCTTCGCGAGAGAAGAAGCGTGCGAGCCCGAGGAGGAGCGTGTCCGGTCCCCTACGCGTCGAGCGCGACGGCGATCACGTCGTCGTCCTGACGCTCGCCCTCCCGGATGTCCGCAACGCGATGACAGCCGAGCTCACCGCCGCGTGGGCCTCCGCGGTCGAGGCCCTCCGGCGCGACCGCACCGTGCGCTGCGTCGTCGTCACTGGCGAGGGCCGCGCGTTCAGCGCCGGCGGCGACCTCGGCTGGCTGGCCTCGGAGCCGGACGCGACCGTCGACGCGCTGCGCGACCGGATGCTGCCCTTCTACGAGACCTGGCTGTCGCTGCGGGCACTCGACGTGCCTTCGATCGCCGCGGTCAACGGCGCGGCGGTCGGCGCCGGCGCCTGCCTCGCGATGTCGTGCGACATCCGCTACGCCGGAACCTCCGCCAAGTTCACCGTCCCCTTCGCCCAGCTGGGCATGCACGCGGGCATGGCGACGACGTGGCTGCTGCCCGAGATCGTCGGGACGGCCGCGGCCCGCGAGCTGCTACTCACCGGCCGGGTCGCCGACGCCGCGGAGATGCTCCGGCTGGGCCTGTGCAGTGCGGTGTACGACGACGCCACGCTGCTCGAGCAGACGCTGGTCCAGGCCAGGGCCGTCGCGGCCGGCGCTCCCGTCGCGCAGCGCCTGCACAAGGTGGCGCTCGGCAACGGCGGCCACGCGTCCTTCGCCGCGGCGCTGCAGTGGGAGGCGGTCGCCCAGCCGGTCACGCTCGCGACCGCGGACCTCCAGGAGGGCCTGCGGGCCAAGGCCGAGAAGCGCCCCGCCGTCTTCACCGGCACCTGACCGGACCCGCAAACGGCGGCGCCCCCGGTCCGGTCAGCTCCGCTCGCCTTCCCCTTGCGAGCGGTGCCGACAGGCCCGGGGGCTCCGTCGCCCGGGACGCTACGAGCCCGGCCGGAGCACCGTCAACGGCCGTCCCGCCGGGCCTGTGGACGACGGTGTGGATGGGGTGGGGACAGCGGGGCGTGTCCCTGTGGAGGCCGTCCGCACGAGCCTGTGCAGGAAGGTGTGGACACCTCACGGGGTACTCCGCTGACCTGCGAGAACGGTTGTACCGGGGTGTGGAGAAAAGAAATCCGACGCCGTCGGGGGTCGGTTCCGGGCCCGGGGCCGATTTCGGATGTCGCGCGTTGCTTCGGCGGGTCGCCCGCGCCTGAGGGTGACCGAGCCTTAGCGTTCCGTATGTGCCCCCAGTGCGCCGTACTCGCCCTGACGGGGTGGAGGTCGTCCGCAGCGACCGCAGGCGGCGCACCGTGTCGGCCTACCGCCAGGACGGCCGCACGATCGTCATGCTCCCGGGCCGCATGTCCCGGGCCGACGAGGACCGTTGGGTCATCGAGATGCTCGGCCGGCTGGACCGCCAGGACGCGCGCCGCCGGCCCGGCAGCGAGGAGCTCGAGGAGCGGGCCGCCCGGCTGAGCCTGCGCTACCTCGACGGGCAGGCCATGCCGGTCAGCGTCACGTGGTCGGCTCGCCAGAACGGACGCTGGGGATCCTGCACGCCGGCCGATGCCACGATCCGGCTGTCCAACCGGCTGCGCGGGATGCCCGACTGGGTCATCGACTACGTGCTCGTGCATGAGCTCGCGCACCTGCTGCAGCCCGGGCACGACCCGGCGTTCTGGGCGCTCGTCGGCCGCTATCCCCGCACCGAGCGGGCCCGCGGCTTCCTCGAGGGCGTCGCGGTTGCGGCGTCCCTCGAGCTGTCGGACGAGTGACCCGGCCGGCGAGCCGGTCAGGCGTCGTCGTCGCGACCCGGCCCCGGGTCCCCGTCCTGCAGGTCGCGCAGCGCCGCATCCCAGTCGCCTGCCTCGTCGCCGCCGGTCGAGGCGCCGCCGCCCGTCCGTGCGACGAAGCCGGCCGGGTCGTCGAGGTCGTCCGACCCGGGCAGCAGGTCGGGGTGGTCCCAGACGGCGTCGCGGCCGTCGATGCCCCGCGCGTCGGCGAGCGCCGACCAGAGGGCGGCCGCGTCACGGAGCCGGCGCGGCCGCAGCTGCAGGCCGACGAGGGTGGCGAAGGTCTGCTCGGCCGGGCCGCCGGAGGCTCGGCGCCGTCGTACCGTCTCGCGGAGAGCCTCGGCCGACGGGAGCGGTCCGCGGGCAGCGGCGTCCACGACGACGTCCACCCAGCCCTCGACGAGTGCGAGCGAGGTCTCCAGCCGGCCCAGTGCGGCCTGCTGTGCCTCGGTCGGCTGCAGGTCGAACACGCCGTCGCCCATGGCCCGCTGCATGCTCTCGGGATCGGTCGGGTCGAGGGATCCGAGGGCGCGCTCGATCGCGTCCGGGTCGACCTCGATGCCGCGCGCGTAGGCATCGACGGCGTCGAACAGGTGGGCCTTCAGCCAGGGGACATGGGCGAAGAGCCGCTGGTGCGCGCACTCCCGCAGAGCGAGGTAGAGCCGCACCTCGTCCGCGGGGATCCCGAGCCCTTCGCTGAAGGCCGCGACGTTGGCCGGGACCAGTGCCGGCCGCCCCGGCCGGCCGAGGGGGAGGCCGACCTCCGTCGACGACAGCACCTCCTGCGCCAGCGCCCCCAGGGCCTGGCCGACCTGCGCGCCGAACACGACGCCGCCGATCTGCTCCATCACGCCCTTCATCGCCCCGGCCCCGGCGAGCATCCCCTGCATCTCGGAGGGGACCGCACCGCCGAAGCCGTCGGCCATCCCGCGCTCCATCGCGGTCGCCATCGCCGTCGCCACCCGCCCGGCGACCGGGTCGACCAGCTGCCGCCAGGCCGGCTGGGTCGCCGCGAGCCAGCCGAGCCGGGTCCAGGCCTCGCCGACCCCGCCGGAGCCCGGCAGGGTCGTGACGGGCTCCAGCCACACGTCGGCCAGGCGGCACGCGTCGGCGACCTCGCGCTCCTCCTCCGCGGTCGCGCCCGCGGCGCCTGGCAAGGCCGGCGTGCCGTCATCGGCGGCGTTCGCGCGATGGGCGACCGACATGGCCAGGTCCCAGTTCACGGGCCCGCCGCTCCACGACATCAGCGAGGCGAGCTGGCCCAGCACGTCGCTGCCGGAGCCACCGAGCAGCCCGCCGAACATCTTCGCGAGGCCGAGCGGGTCCTCGCCGGAGTCGTCGGGCTCGTCGGGACGGTCTCCCGGGCCGAATCCGAACGGCGGCCGGGTCACGTGGCGCTCGCGGGCATACGACCAACGCTAGTCGCGGCCACGACGGAGCCCGCGTGATCCGGCGTCGCGGGCGCCCCGTCCCCGATGGCCGGCGCGTGGCGGTCACGGGCGCGTCGACCGCGCTGGGCGGCGCCGTCCTCGCACG
>JAODNA010000029.1 GCA_025465135.1 Frankiales bacterium
GTTCCTGAAGTGGGGCCAGACGGCGTTCGAGGACTTCAAGGTCGTCCCGCCGGAGACCGGCATCGTCCACCAGGTCAACCTCGAGCGCCTGGCCACCGTGGTGTTCACCCGGAACGGCCAGGCCTACCCGGACACCCTCGTCGGCACCGACTCGCACACCACGATGATCAACGGCCTCGGCGTGCTCGGCTGGGGCGTCGGCGGCATCGAGGCAGAGGCCGCGATGCTCGGCCAGCCGGTGTCGATGCTCATCCCGAAGGTCGTCGGCTTCAAGCTCTCCGGCGAGCTGCCGGCGGGAGCGACCGCCACCGACCTCGTCCTCACCGTGACCGAGCTGCTGCGCAAGCAGGGCGTCGTCGGCAAGTTCGTCGAGTTCTACGGGCCGGGCGTCGCCAACGTGCCGCTGGCCGACCGCGCCACGATCGGCAACATGAGCCCGGAGTACGGCTCGACCTGCGCGATCTTCCCGATCGACGACGAGACGCTCGCCTACCTGCGGCTCACGGGTCGCCCCGCCGATGTCATTGCGCTCACGGAGGCCTACGCCAAGGAGCAGGGCCTCTGGCACGACCCGTCGGCCGAGCCGCGGTTCTCCGAGACGCTCGAGCTCGACCTGTCGACGATCGTGCCGTCGCTCGCCGGTCCGAAGCGCCCCCAGGACCGCGTGCCACTGAGCAAGGCGAAGGCGATGTTCCGCACGTCGCTCGCCGACTACGCGACGACGCTGGTGGAGCAGGCGACCGGAAACAACCTCGGCCACGGCGCCGACGAGGCGAGCGTCGAGTCGTTCCCGGCCTCGGACCCGCCGAGCACGGTCGGCGACAAGCCCGAGGACAAGCCCGTCACCGTGAACGTGGGCGACGTCTCGGACCGGCCGAGCAACCCGATCGCCGCGACCCTGTCGACCGGTGACCGCGTCGAGCTCGACCACGGCGCGGTCGCGATCGCCGCCATCACCAGCTGCACCAACACCAGCAACCCCTACGTCATGGTCGCCGCCGGCCTGCTCGCCAAGAACGCCGTCGAGAAGGGACTGACGAGCAAGCCGTGGGTCAAGACGACCCTCGCGCCCGGTTCGAAGGTCGTCACCGACTACTACGAGAAGGCCGGCCTCACGCCGTACCTCGACAAGCTCGGCTTCCAGACCGTCGGCTACGGCTGCACGACCTGCATCGGCAACAGCGGACCGCTCCCGACCGAGGTCAGCGCCGCAGTCAACGAGGGCGACCTTGCCGTCGTCAGCGAGCTGTCGGGCAACCGCAACTTCGAGGGCCGCATCAACCCCGACATCAAGATGAACTACCTCGCGTCACCGCCGCTCTTCGTCGCCTACGCCCTCGACGGCACGATGGACCTCGACCTGACCACGGAGCCGCTCGGCACCGGCACGGACGGGGAGCCGGTGTTCCTCAAGGACATCTGGCCGAGCCAGAAGGACGTGAGCGACGTCGTCGCCAGTGCGATCACGGGCGAGATGTACGCCGACTCCTACAAGGACGTCTTCGCCGGCGACGACCGGTGGAAGGCCATCTCGGTGCCGGCCGGCGACGCCTTCGCGTGGGACGCGACCTCGACGTACGTCCGCAAGCCGCCGTACTTCGACGGAATGGAGCGTGACCCGAAGCCGCTGACCGACATCAGCGGAGCGCGCGTCCTCGCGGTGCTCGGCGACAGCGTCACGACCGACCACATCTCACCGGCCGGCTCGATCAAGGTCGACTCACCCGCCGGCGCCTACCTCAAGGACAACGGGGTCGCGCCGAAGGACTTCAACTCCTACGGCTCGCGACGCGGCAACCACGAGGTCATGATCCGCGGGACGTTCGCCAACATCCGGCTGCGCAACCAGCTGGCTCCCGGCACCGAGGGCGGCGTGACCATCAAGGACGGCCGGCAGCTGTCGATCTACGACGCGTCGCAGGCCTACCAGGCCGAGGGGACGCCGCTGATGATCCTCGCCGGCAAGGAGTACGGCTCGGGGTCGAGCCGCGACTGGGCCGCGAAGGGGACGGCCCTGCTCGGCGTACGGGCCGTGATCGCCGAGTCCTACGAGCGGATCCACCGGTCCAACCTGATCGGGATGGGCGTCCTGCCGCTGCAGTACACCGGTGGCGACACCGCGGCCTCGCTCGGGCTGACGGGACACGAGGTGTTCACGATCGAGGGCATCGCGGCGGGCGACACCGTGCCGCGGACCCTGACCGTCAAGGCCGACGACAAGACCTTCGACGTGACGGTCCGGATCGACACGCCCGGCGAGCAGGCGTACTACCGGCACGGCGGGATCATGCCGTTCGTGCTCCGTTCCCTGCTCTGAACGACCCCTTTTCGCGCTGATTTGCGGACCGGGGGCGACGCCGGGCGCGGAAGCCGCGATACTGGTGTCCATGCCTGCGCGGAACCACCGGCTCGGACCGGCCACTGCGGTGCCAGGCACCCCCTCCCGCCCCCGTACGACAAGGACTGCTGAGTGACTTCGTCCGACACGCGGCGCAAGGCCGTGTCCGCCGCGGGAAGCGCAGCCGCGCGCACGACGTCCAAGCTCGAGGAGCCGGTGAAGCCCGCCCGCGCCGCGAAGAAGACGGCCGAGCCGGCGCCGAAGAAGGCCCCGGCGAGGAAGGCCGCCGGCAAGGCGTCCACGGCAGACACGGCACCGGCCCTCGCGGGCGAGGAGCTCGACGAGCCGAGCCCGGAAGACCTCGAGCCCGTCGACCTGGCCGAGATCGATGCCGCCGTCGACCCGGCCGTCCTGGCCGCCGCCGACCCGGCTCTCGCCGTCGTCGCCGGTGCGGTCGCCGAGGACGACGACGACGACGAGGACGACGAGGACGGCCCCAAGGCCGCCACCGACGACGATGACGAGGACGACCCGAAGCCGATCGCGGCCGAGGGCGAGGTCGGCATCTCGACCGACCTGGTCCGCGCCTACCTCAAGGAGATCGGCAAGGTCCCGCTGCTCACCGCCGAGCAGGAGGTCGAGCTCGCCCAGCGCATCGAGGCCGGCCTGTTCGCGGCCGAGAAGATCCGGCAGGCCGACGAGGGCGAGGCACCGAAGATCTCCACCGCGCTGCGGCGCGACCTCGACTGGCTGGTGCTCGACGGCGGTCGCGCGAAGCGGCACCTGCTCGAGGCCAACCTGCGACTGGTCGTCAGCATCGCCAAGCGCTACCTCGGTCGCGGCATGCTCTTCCTCGACCTGATCCAGGAGGGCAACCTCGGGCTGATCCGCGCGGTCGAGAAGTTCGACTACACCAAGGGCTACAAGTTCTCGACCTACGCGACGTGGTGGATCCGGCAGGCCATCACCCGCGCCATGGCCGACCAGGCCCGCACCATCCGCATCCCGGTGCACATGGTCGAGCAGATCAACAAGCTGACCCGGGTGCAGCGCGAGATGCTGCAGGAGCTCGGCCGCGAGCCCACTCCGGAGGAGCTCGCCAAGGAGCTCGACATGACCCCGGAGAAGGTCGTCGAGATCCAGGGCTACGCCCGCGAGCCAGTGAGCCTCGAGACCACCATCGGTGACGACCAGGACAGCAACCTCGGCGACTTCATCGAGGACGCCGACGCGCCCATCGCCGCCGAGGTCGTGTCGTACGGCCTCATGCAGGAGCAGCTCAACGAGGTCCTGCGCACCCTGACCGACCGCGAGGCCGCGGTCGTGAAGATGCGCTTCGGCCTCGTCGACGGACAGCCGCGCACCCTCGACGAGATCGGCCGCGAGTTCGGCCTGACCCGCGAGCGGATCCGCCAGATCGAGTCCAAGACCCTGTCGAAGCTGCGCCACCCGAGCCGCTCCCAGAAGCTGCGCGACTACCTGGACTAGGCCGGTGCAGCCGGTATCGCCAGCCGAGTTCGAGGGGCTGGTCGCGGACGCCCTGGACACGCTCCCGGAGCAGCTCGCGCGGCACTTCGACAACGTGGTCGTCGTTGCCGAGGACGAGAACGAGGAGGACCCCGAGATCCTGGGCCTGTACGACGGGGTGGCGCTGACCGAGCGGGCCAGCTACAGCGGCGCGCTGCCCGACCGGATCAGCCTGTACCGGATCCCGCTCTGCCTCATGGCCGAGGACCTCGACCACCTGGTCGAGGAGATCGCGATCACCGTGGTCCACGAGTTCGCCCACCACGTGGGCATCGACGACGCCCGCCTCCACGAGCTAGGGTGGGATTAGGCCCCGGCACGCTCAAAGTGTCCTGTTTCAGCCCCTGGCGTCCTCGCGGATGTGAGGGACCTCACCCGGATAAGTGCTGTCGGAATCCTGGCGGGTGCAGGATCGTTGACCCTTCGTCGGGCTCTCTGCGCCACAGGGGGCCCCCAGGGACGCAGCCGCCGTCTCGTCCGGCCCGTCCTGCACGTCACACCGCAACCCTCAGGAGATCCGCCATGTCCGCCCCGCGCAGCAGCGCTGCCGCCGCGCCCAAGGCCGCCACCACGGCCGCCACCAGGGCCAAGCCTGCCGACCGCCCGGCCGCCCGGCC
>JAODNA010000036.1 GCA_025465135.1 Frankiales bacterium
GACGCTGCGAGCGCCGCGGCCGACGCCGCGGTCGCCGCCGCGAAGACGGCGCTGACTGCGGCGCAGGCAGCGGTCGACGCAGCCCTCGCCGCCCTGAAGGCGCTCCTCGCCCAGCTCGCGCCGCAGCTCAACGCCCTCCTGGCCGCGGTCACCGCGGTCCTCGACGGCACGCCGCTGGTCAGCATCGACAGCTTCACCGTCGAGACCCAGGCGGTGGCCAGCAGCGCCGTCGCCGGTGGTCAGACGGCCAAGGTCGTCGGCGGTGAGATCCAGGGGGTGCACGTGCTCGGCACGGACGTCCTCAACAACGTCCTCGGCAACAGCTCGATCAACGTCCTCGACCTCGTCGGCAGCACGCTGTCGCAGGTCACGTCGAAGCTCGACGCCCTCACCGGCGTCCTCTCGAGCGTGCTGTCCGCGGTGCCCGGGCTGACCGTCCCGGCTCCCAAGGTCCAGCTGCTGACCAAGAGCACCTCGACGTCGATCGCGAACGGGTTCGGTCAGGCGCAGAACAGCGTCAAGGCCCTGTCCATCTCGATCCCCGCGATCACTCTCCCGGCCGCGCTGGCACTCCCGAGCGCCGCGGCGCTGCCCGCCATCAGCGGCGCACCGAACCTGAAGGGCGCCCTCGGCATCGCGGCCGTCGGTGACCTCACGAGCCAGGCCATGACGCTCAGCGTCGGAACCCTGTCCGAGCAGGCCAGCTTCCGTCCCGCCGCCACGGCGGTCACGCCGCCGACCGTCGGTGGACCCGAGCTGCCGCGGACCGGTCTCCCGGCCGGCATCGCCGTCCTCGGCCTGCTGCTGGTGGGTGCCGCCATGGTGGTCCGCCGCCGGCTCGCCGCCGAGGTCTAGCCACCGCGATCACCTGCACGTCGAGGGCGCCGCTCCACCGCGAGGTGGGCCGGCGCCTTCGTCGTACCGTGGGTCCATGACCGACGACGCGACGAGTGCAGCACCGGCGCCGCGGGCCTGGCTCGTCTTCACGGCGCTGCGGCTCGTCGTGTTCGTGGGCACGGCGGGCTTCTTCGCGATCTTCGGCCTCAACGGCTTCCCGCTGCTGCTGATCGCGCTGCCGGTCAGCGCTGCGATCAGCTTCGTCGTGCTGAAGCGGCAGCGGCTGGCAGTCGTCGCGGTGCAGCTCGCGCGCCGCGAGCACAAGGCCGCGCAACGTGAGGCGATGCGGACCCGGCTCGACGGGGGCTGAGACGACGAAGGCCCCAGCGGGAGCGCCGCCGGGGCCTTCGATCAGGTGCTGCGAACTACCACTTGTGACTGCGGGCACGGCCCGCGCTGGTCACCACTTGACACTCCGGCGCATGACGTCCTTCTCCCTGAGCCCCGGGCCTGGTGCCCGCCTCGACGTACAGGTCGGCGCTTTCCCGACATTCGCGTACGGCTGTTCGGCGTAGCGGATATGGCTCAGTCGAGTGATGTCTGCCTGGTCACTCGACCGGCTGGGTCGGCTGGACGAGGAAGATCCAGATGTCCCAGATGACATGGCTGATCACCAGCGCGGGCATCGAGACCCCTGCCGCCGCGAGAGCGGACCAGCCGGTGCCGGCGACGGTTGCCGCCCCGATGAGCGTCGGGTTGCGGGTGCACAGGTGCACGCCGCCGTACGCCGCCGTCGCCGCGGCCGCCCCCTTCACCGGGCCGTAGCGGCGGGTCAGCGCCGACTGCAGCATCCCGCGCCAGTACAGCTCCTCCGCGGGACCGATGACCGTCGCGAGCCGGGCCGCGATCTCGGCCCTCGGCCGCAGGGTGCGCAGCTCGTAGACCGCCCCGATGTCCTCGGCGCCGCTCGGCATGATGACCCGGGCCGCCTTGTCGCCGACCGTGAAGACGGCGTAGAGCGCGGCGGCGATCGCGGCGCCCGTGGCGAGGTCCCGGGGCTTCGGCCGGGCAGCGCGAAGGTCCGCGTCCGTGGCCAGCGCGGCTCCGCCGAGCAGCAGCCCGGTGCGGGTCATCCGCTGCCAGAACTGCGTCTTGGGTCCGAGGAAGGTCGACGCGAACGAGGCGTATCCGACGGCCAGCGTGGCGGCGGTGACGGCAGGGCCGGGCTTGCGGGGAAGGCGCATGAGGTCCGATCGGGTCCGGTGGAGCAGATCAGTGCTGCCAGACGGCAGCGGCGGCGAGTCCGGCGGCGAGGAGCAGCCCGAAGGCGGCGTGCAGCTGCGCGGTCTGCAGATCGATCATCGCGATCGCCCGCGGCTGGCCGGCAGCGCCGAGCTCACTGGCCCGGAGCGCCCGGACGAACCACGGCAGGGACAGCACGGCGAGCAGCGACAGCGGCGGCAGGACGGTGAGCGCTACGGACGCGGCCAGGGCGATGTAGGCACCGACGATGAGGAACACGTAGACCTGGTGCGCGACGACCCGGCCGGCGCGGATGGACAGCGTGCTGATGCCGGCCCGGGCGTCCTCGCCGACGTCGCGCCACTCGTTGCCGTGCAGGATCGCCGTCACGAGCAGCCCGATGGGCACGCTGAGCACGGCGGCCTCCCAGGACCAGCGGCCCGTCACGGCGTAGTAGCCGCCGACGACCATCAGCGGACCCATCAGCACGAACACGAGCGGGAGCCCGAGCGCGCGGTACTTGTACTGCAGCGGCGGTGCCGTGTAGCCCCAGCCGCCGACGAGGCCGGCGAGCCCGAGCAGCACGAGCGGCCAGCCGCGCACCGCAGCGAGCCCGATGCCGATCCCGATGGCGATCGCGAAGGAGGTGCCGGCCAGGAGGAACGCGGACCGCTCCTTCACCCGCCCCGTGACGAGCGCATGGCTCGCGCGCGGTGACGTGATCGTGTCGATGCCCTTGCGCACGTCGTAGATCTCGTTGACGACGTTGGTGCCGACCTGCAGCAGCATCCCGGCAACCAGTGCGGCCAGGAACGGCCCGACGTGGAAGTGCTGCCGTACGGCGGCGAGCCCACCCGCGGCGGCGACCGGGACGGAGGAGGCGGTCAGGCTGAACGGGCGGGCGATCTCCGACCAGCCCGCAGCCCGTCGGCGCAGCGACAGGCGGTCGTCCGCCGTCGTACGGCCCCGACGGGTGGGGACCACCGCGGAGGCGCCGCTTCCGTAGAGCCGCGCCGCGTCGATCACGCCCGCCATCTGCTCCTCGTTCTGCACGACGGGCTGCAGGATCGGCAGGGTCATGCCGGCGTCGGCGTAGGCCTCGGCGCGAGCGGCGATCTCCTCCCGGGTGCCGCACAGCAGGAACGCATCGACGAGCTCGTCGGGGATCAACCCGGCCGCCGCGTGGTAGTCGCCGGCCCGCCACGCCGCCATGACGGCGGTGCGGATCGACGGGTCGAGGCCCACGCGACGCATGGAGATGTCGGACTGCACGGCGAGCATGTAGATGGCGAACGGCTCGCGCTTGGCGCGGTCGAGCGCGGCAGCGCGGCTGTCGTCGACGAGGCAGAGCAGGTAGCCCCCGATGTCGACGGCACCCGGGTCGCGACCGGCTTGCATGGCCGCGGCCCCGATTCGCTGCTTCGCGATCGCGATGCCCTGCACCGACTCCGCCGGGCGCGCGAGGTAGCCGTCTGCTGCCCGGCCCGCGAGCTCGTGGAAGGCCTTGCGGTAGCCCGCGACCCAGAGCGGCGTGCGGTGCACCGGCGGGAACATCGGCTCGATCTCCGGCGCCCCCGCGCCGCCAGGCAGTCGCTCGCCGGCCCACAGCCGCTTGAGGTCGCCCATGGCGGCCTCGATCGCGGCGATGGCGGCGTCAGGGTCGTAGGCGATGCCCATCTGGTGCAGTCGCAGCGGCAGCGCCGTGCCGAGGCCGAGCCGGATGCGCCCAGGGGCGAGGTCGTCGAGGGCACTCACCGTCATCGCGAGGACGATCTCGTGACGGGTGTTGACGTTGACGGCGCCGATGCCGATCGCGATGTCGGGTACGTCGGCGGCCACGGCCGTGGCGTAGGTGATCGCGTCCCGCTCGAAGTAGCTCTCGTGGAACCAGACGGACTCGAGCCCGACCTCGCGGGCCCGCTCCGCGGCTGCGACAGCGGTCCGCACGTCGCCCGACGCCGCGAGCCCGAGCCCGACGCGTCTGACCAAGACCGCCACGTGCTCGACCCTACCGGCGCCGCTGCGACCCGGCCTCTTGCAGCAGACTGGCGCCCATGGCCCGCGCGACTCTCGACAAGGACCCGGCAGCGGTCGCGGCGATGTTCGACGACGTCGCACCCCGCTACGACCTCACCAACGCTGTGCTCTCGCTCGGTCTCGACCGCACCTGGCGCACCGCGGTTCGCAGCGCCCTCGACCCGCGTCCCGGTCAGCGCGTGCTCGACGTCGCGGCCGGCACAGGCACCAGCAGCGCCGCCCTGGCCCGCTCGGGGGCCGACGTCGTGGGGTGCGACTTCTCCCTCGGCATGCTGCGGATCGGCAAGGCGGTCGAGCGCCGCGGTGTGGAGCTCGTCGCCGGCGACGCTCTGCGGCTGCCGTTCGCCGACGCGTCGTACGACGCCGTGACCATCTCCTTCGGCCTGCGCAACACGTCCGATGTGGATCGGACGCTGCGCGAGCTGCTCCGGGTGACGAAGCCCGGTGGCGTGCTGGTCGTCTGCGAGTTCAGCCACCCGACGTGGGCGCCTTTCCGGACCGTGTACGTCGAGTACCTGATGCGGCTGCTGCCGGCGGTGGCGCGCCGGGTCAGCAGCGACCCCGAGGCCTACGTCTACCTCGCCGAGTCGATCCGCGCCTGGCCGCGGCAGGCCGACCTGGCCGGCCGGATCGCGGCCGCCGGCTGGACCGCCGTGCAGTGGCGCGACCTGACGGGCGGCATCGTGGCCCTCCACCGCGCCACCAAGCCCGGCTAGCCCCCGCCGCCCCGCGTTCCCATGATCAACGCGACGTGTAGCACCTCCAGCTCAGGACAGTCCACGGTGCGTCGTACGGCGTTGATCATCAAAGAAGGTGGGGGGCGGGGAGGTGGCGGTGGCGGAGAGGGAGGCGCCGCCGTACACTTGCGTCGCGCATGTGAAAGTTTTCACAAGCAGAACTGGCTCTCGGGACGGAGCGGCGGGTGACGACGGCCACGACGGCGGACGCTGATGTCATCGTCGTGGGGGCCGGACCCGGTGGCAGTACGGCGGCGTCCGTCCTGGCCCGTGCCGGCCTCGACGTCCTCCTGCTCGAGAAGAGCGAGTTCCCGCGCGAGAAGGTCTGCGGCGACGGCCTGACCCCGCGGGCGGTCAAGAGCCTGGTCGACCTCGGCATCGACACCAGCGCCGACAACGGCTTCGTCCGCAACCGCGGGCTGCGCATCATCGGCGGCGGGATGCGTCTCGAGCTGCCCTGGCCCGAGCTCGCGACCTACCCCGACTACGGCCTGGTGCGGCCGCGGCTGGACTTCGACGACCTCCTCGCGACCGCCGCCCAGAAGTCCGGCGCGCGCATGCAGACGCAGACCAACGTCACCGGGCCCGTGCTCGACGCTGCCGGCCGGGTCATCGGCGTGACGGCGAAGGTCGGACCGGACAAGCGCGAGGAGACCTACCGCGCCCCGCTGGTCATCGCTGCCGACGGCGTCAGCGCCCGGCTCGCCCTCGCGCTGGGCATCAACAAGCGCGACGACCGGCCGATGGGCGTCGCCGTACGGCGCTACTACACGAGTCCACGCACGCATGACGACATGCTCGAGTCCTGGCTGGAGCTGCGTGCGGAGAACGGCGACCTCCTCCCCGGCTACGGCTGGGTCTTCGGCGTGGGCGACGGCACGAGCAACGTCGGGCTCGGCCTGCTCAACACGACAAAGGCCTGGCAGGACACCGACTACCGCAAGCTCCTGCAGAGCTGGGTCGGCGGCATGCCGGAGGAGTGGCAGTACCGCGAGGAGTTCGCCACCGGCCCCATCCGCGGCGCAGCGCTCCCGATGGGCTTCAACCGCCAGCCGCACTACACCCGCGGCGTCATGCTGATCGGCGACGCGGCCGGCGCGGTCAACCCCTTCAACGGCGAGGGCATCGCCTACGCGATGGAGTCGGGCATCCTCGCCGCGGAGGTCGCCGTGCAGGCGCTCGCCCGGCCCGAGGGCTCTGCCCGCGAGCAGGCGCTGCAGGCATACCCCACGGCGATGAAGGCGGCGTACGGCGGCTACTACACGCTCGGCCGGGTCTTCGTGCAGCTGATCGGCAACCCCCGGGTGATGCAGCTCGCGACCCGCCACGGGCTGCCGCACCCGCTGCTCATGAAGTTCACCTTGAAGCTGCTCGCCAACCTCACGGACCCGCGCGGAGGCGACGCCCTGGACCGCGTCATCAACGGCCTCACCAAGGTCGTCCCGGCGGCCTGACCCGGTGCCCGGAGGGCCCCCGAGCAGCAACTAGGCTGCCCGCCGGAGCCAACACAGCCGACACAGAGAGGAGCCCAGGTGCTCAACAACTACGTGCCGATCCTGGTGCTCTTCGTGCTCGCCTTCGGCTTCGCGGCGTTCTCGGTCGGCGCCGCGACGTTCACCGGTCCCAAGCGCTACAACCGGGCGAAGTACGACGCCTACGAGTGTGGCATCGAGCCCACCCCGCAGCCGATGGGCGGTGGGCGCTTCCCGATCAAGTTCTACCTGACCGCGATGCTCTTCATCGTCTTCGACATCGAGATCATCTTCCTCTATCCCTGGGCCGTGGCCTTCACGCAGCTCAAGCTGTTCGGCCTGGTCGAGATGGTCCTGTTCATCGGCACCGTGTTCGTGGCCTACGCCTATGTCTGGCGCCGCGGCGGACTGGAGTGGGACTGACCCATGGGTCTTGAAGAGAAGCTCCCGAGCGGCATCCTGCTGTCGACCGTCGAGGGCATCGTCAACTGGTCGCGCAAGTCCTCGCTGTGGCCGGCGACGTTCGGACTGGCCTGCTGCGCCATCGAGATGATGGCGACCGGCGCGGGCCGCTACGACCTGGCGCGCTTCGGCATGGAGGTCTTCCGGCCGTCACCCCGCCAGGCCGACCTGATGATCGTCGCCGGGCGCGTCTCGCAGAAGATGGCCCCGGTCGTACGCCAGATCTACGACCAGATGCCCGAGCCCAAGTGGGTCATCGCGATGGGTGTCTGCGCGAGCAGCGGCGGGATGTTCAACAACTACGCGATCGTGCAGGGCGTCGACCACATCGTCCCGGTCGACATGTACCTGCCGGGCTGCCCGCCGCGTCCGGAGATGCTGATGGACGCGATCCTCAAGCTGCACGACAAGATCATGGACGAGCCGCTGGGTGCCAACGCGCAGCGCCGCGAGCGTCCCGGCTACCAGCCGCGCGAGCTCGTCGCGAGCAGCGTGCGCTACACGAAGGAAGGCAAGAAGGCCTCCCGAGCCGCGTTCTTCGCGGAGCGCAAGTCATGACCGACTCGACCGAGCTCGCCACCGGGGGTCCCACCCCCGACGGCCGCACGCCGGGTGCTGTCGACACCGGGATGGGTGCCGACTCGCGGGTCACGTCCGACATGTTCGGTGCGACGTTCGGCGGTGACACGACCGGGTTCGGCGGGCTCGTGCGCCCGGCCCCCGCCGACATCGGCACGCCGAAGCCGTACGGCGGCTGGTTCGACGAGCTGGTCGACACCCTCGAGGCGGTCTACCCCGGCTTCGCCGATGTGGTGACGAAGGTCGTCGTCCACCGCGACGAGCTGACGCTCCACGTCTCCGCGGCGCGCGTCGCCGAGGTGGCGCGGGTGATGCGCGACGACGAGAACCTCCGCTTCGAGCTGCTGTCCAACCTGTCGGGCGTCGACTACCCCGCGCAGGCCGAGCGGCTCCATGTCGTCTACAACCTCACGTCGATGACCTACCGCCGCCGGGTCCGGCTCGAGGTCGCGGTCACGACCGAGGACCCGCACGTCGCGAGCCTGTGCGACGTCTACCCGACCGCCGACTTCCACGAGCGCGAGTGCTGGGACATGTTCGGCGTCATCTTCGACGGCCACCCCGGTCTCACGCGCATCCTCATGCCCGACGACTGGGACGGGCACCCGCAGCGCAAGGACTACCCCCTCGGCGGCGTGCCCGTGGAGTACAAGGGCGCGCAGATCCCGCCTCCGGACGAGCGGAGGGCCTACGCGTGACTGTCACCGATCCGTACGCCGCGGCGACGCGGGAGACGACCGAGGGACGCGTCTACACCGTCACGGGTGGCGACTGGGACACCATCGCCCCCGACGCCGCCGAGGAGCGGCTCGTCATCAACATGGGTCCGCAGCACCCGTCGACGCACGGCGTGCTCCGCCTCGTGCTGGAGCTCGAGGGCGAGACGGTGACGCAGGCGCGCACCGTCATCGGCTACCTGCACACCGGGATCGAGAAGA
This sequence comes from Frankiales bacterium, assembly GCA_025465135.1. Taxonomy (GTDB): domain Bacteria; phylum Actinomycetota; class Actinomycetes; order Mycobacteriales; family SCTD01; genus RYN-124. Next base: position 8,305 of record JAODNA010000036.1, read on the forward strand.
ACCTCGAGTACCGCAACTGGACGCAGGGCGTCACGTTCGTCACGCGGATGGACTACCTGTCCAACGCGTTCAACGAGACGGTCTACTGCCTGGGCGTCGAGAAGCTGCTCGGCATCGAGGTCCCCGAGCGCGCGACGACGATCCGCGTGCTGATGATGGAGCTGCAGCGCATCGCGTCCCACCTCGTGTGGCTCGCCACCGGCGGCATGGAGCTCGGCGCGCTCACCGCGATGACCAACGGCTTCCGCGAGCGCGAGCTGTGCCTCGACGTGCTGGAGACGATCACCGGGCTGCGGATGAACCACGCGTTCGTCCGTCCTGGCGGGGTCGCGCAAGACCTGCCGCCCGGCGCCGTCGAGAAGGTCCGTGAGCTGCTCGCGATCCTGGAGAAGCGCGTCCCCCTCGTCGACCAGCTGCTCACCGGCCAGCCGATCTGGCAGAAGCGCCTGCAGGACGTCGCCTACCTCGACGTCCAGGGCTGCCTGTCGCTCGGCGTCACCGGTCCGATCCTGCGGTCCGCCGGCCTGGCCTGGGACCTGCGCAAGACGCAGCCCTACTGCGGCTACGAGACCTACGACTTCGACGTCCCCACGGCCACGTCGTCCGACGGCTGGGGCCGGTTCCTGGTGCGCGTCCAGGAGATGAAGGAGTCGATGAAGATCATCGAGCAGGCGCTGGACAGGCTCCAGCCCGGCCCGGTGATGGTGGAGGACAAGAAGATCGGCTGGCCCGCCCAGCTGGCTCTCGGCAGCGACGGCATGGGCCAGTCCCTCGACCACGTGAAGAAGATCATGGGTACGTCGATGGAGGCCCTGATCCATCACTTCAAGCTCGTCACCGAGGGCTTCCGCGTCCCGGCCGGGCAGGTCTACACCGCGATCGAGTCGCCCCGCGGCGAGCTCGGCGTGCACGCGGTGAGCGACGGTGGCACGCGCCCGTTCCGCGTCCACGTCCGTGAGCCAAGCTTCGTCAACCTGCAGTCGGCGTCGGCCATGTGCGAGGGGTCGCTCATCGCGGACGCCATCGCCGCCGTCGCCTCGATCGACCCCGTCATGGGTGGAGTGGACAGATGAGTGCACTGCCCGGATCCCCGGAGGCGACGGCGACGACGGGGCTCGATTCCAGTCCCGTCCAGCCCGCC
>JAODNA010000071.1 GCA_025465135.1 Frankiales bacterium
GCGGCGGCGGGGCCGGGCTCCTCGCCGCGCTCGGCGTGGGCATCGTCGCGGCGGAGGCAAAGCTGGCCCGTCGCACCATCGGCGAGCCGACCGAGCACGCACCCGACCCGGCCGGCTCCTACGGCCGGCCACGGCGCGGCAGGCGGCCGCTCCGTCTGGCGATGCTCGGCGACTCCAGCGCCGCCGGGCTCGGCGTCGACGACAGCGCACAGACGCCGGCCGCCCTCATGGCCGGCCTGCTGGCCCGCGATCTCGAGCGGCGGGTCGAGCTCGACCTGCAGGCGGTGACGGGCGCCCGGTCCAAGGACCTCGACATCCAGGTGCAGCGCGTGCTGCGGCACCACGTCGACGTGGCGGTGATCCTCATCGGCACCAACGACGTGACCCACCGCGTCTCGGCCGAGACGGCGTGCCGTCATCTCGGTCGTGCGATCGCGACGTTGCGCGCCGCCGACGTCCACGTCGTCGTCGGCACCTGCCCCGACCTGGGCAGCGTCAAGCCGCTGATGCAGCCGCTCCGCGCACTGGCCCGCGTCCGCAGCCGTCAGATGGCACAGGCGCAGACCGTCGTCGCGGTGGAGCAGGGCGCGACCGCGGTGTCGCTCGGCAACCTGCTCGGTCCGGAGTTCGCGACCAACCCGAGCATGTGGAGCGCCGACCGCTTCCATCCCTCGCCGGCCGGCTACGCCCGGGTCGTCGAAGCGCTGCTGCCCAGCGTCCTCGAGGCCGTCGGTGCCGGCGGTGAGAGCGAGGTGCTCGCCGGCTCGGTGCAGGACCTCGACGTCGCCGCAGCCGTGGCCGCCAGCACCCCCGGCCTCGAGGTCGAGACGGTCGAGGGGGGTGAGGGCGCCGCGTCGGCCGGCCCCGGCCGGCTGGCCCGACTGCGCCGCCGTGTCCCCATCGTCGGCAGCGGCGCCCCGGCCGGCCCGACCTCCCCCGAAGACCTCGCCTCCGAGGCGGAGATCGTCGAGCGTTAGCGTTTCGCTCAGACCCAGAACCGAAACAGGAGACCCCGATGCCCGAAGCCGTGATCGTCTCGACCGCCCGCTCACCGATCGGCCGCGCCTTCAAGGGCTCGATGACCGGCTTCCGGCCCGACGACCTCGTCGCCACGATCATCCAGGCGGCACTGGACAAGGTCCCCTCCCTCAAGCCGGAGGACATCGATGACCTGATGCTCGGCTGCGGGCTCCCCGGCGGCGAGCAGGGCTACAACATGGGTCGCGTCGTCGCGGTGCGCATGGGCTACGACTTCCTTCCCGGTACGACGATCACGCGCTACTGCTCCTCGTCGCTGCAGACCACGCGGATGGCCTTCCACGCGATCAAGGCCGGCGAGGGCGACGCCTACATCTCGGCCGGCGTCGAGATGGTCAGCCGCTTCGTCAAGGGCAACAGCGACTCGCTGCCCGACACGAAGAACGAGTTCTTCGCCGAGGCCGAGGCACGCTCCGCGAAGCTGGGCGAGGGCGGCGCCGACTCCTGGAACGACCCTCGCGACTCCGGCGGTGTGCCGGACATCTACATCTCGATGGGCCAGACCGCCGAGAACCTCGCGCGCATCAAGAACGTGTCGCGCCAGGAGATGGACGAGTTCGCCGCCCGCTCGCAGAACCTCGCGGAGAAGGCGATCGCCAACGGCTTCTGGGAGAAGGAGATCACGCCCGTCACCGCCCCCGACGGCACGCAGATCAGCGCCGACGACGGCCCGCGCCCCGGCGTCACCGTCGAGGGCATGGCCGGCCTCAAGCCCGTCTTCCGCCCGGACGGCCTCATCACCGCGGGCAACGCCTGTCCGCTGAACGACGGCGCGGCCGCCGTCATCGTCATGAGTGACACCAGGGCCAAGGAGCTCGGCCTCACGCCGCTCGCCCGCGTCGTGTCGACCGCGGTCACGGGCCTGTCGCCGGAGATCATGGGCTACGGGCCGAAGGAAGCCATCGAGCTGGCGCTGAAGCGGGCCGGCAAGACCGTCGCCGACATCGACCTGTTCGAGATCAACGAGGCCTTCGCCGCCCAGGTGATCCCGTCGTACAAGGACGCGGGCATCCCGATCGACAAGCTCAACGTGCACGGCGGCGCCATCGCGGTCGGCCACCCGTTCGGCATGACGGGCGCGCGGATCACCGGCACGCTCATCAACGGGCTGCAGACGCTCGACAAGCAGTTCGGTGTCGAGTCGATGTGCGTCGGCGGCGGCATGGGCATGGCGATGGTGCTGGAGCGCCTCAGCTAGCTGCTTCAGCCAGGGCAGCGCAGCGGGACGTCGCCGAGCTGCTCGACCAGCGACGCCGGAACCTCCTCGCCGAGCAGGTCGCGACGGTGCACCAACAGGTGCGCGACGTCCTGCATCGACGCACGTCCGGTGCGGACGAGGTCGTCGGATGTCACGGCGAGCTGGTCGGGCAGCACGAGCGCGTTGTCGAGCCGCGGCAGCGGCAGGTCCGTCTCGCCGGACGCGGTGACGAACGACTGGGCCAGGTGGTGCGCGAGGTCCGCGCGGGTGCCGTACGACGGCGCCGCGGCCAGCCAGCGCTCGGGAGCCCAGAGCCGGAGTCGCGCGACGAGCGATCGCGCCTCACGGGCGAGCAGCTCCGCCGCGGTCGACACGCCGGGAGGCTACCGTCGGACGGTGCGGACCTCGTGGGTCGTCGTCACCGCTCTCGTCGCCGGCTGCAGCGCGAGCACACCCGCGGCGCAGCAGCCGGCACCGCCCGTGCAGGCACCGCCCACACCGTCGCCGTCGGTCGCGGCGAGCGCCTCGGTGGGCTCGGTCGCGACAGCGGTCGCACGTGCCGCGGCGTGCCCGCCGGCGTACGCGCTCCCCGACCCGAAGCGACCTCGGCTGTCGGCGATCGTGTCGTTCTCGGGGGCCACTGTCACCGGCAGCGAGCACCTCGTCTTCACGCCGGACCTCCCGGTGTCCGAGGTCGTCCTTCGCCTGTGGGCCGCGGCACCGAGGTCCGCCCGAGCCGGTGGTGGCATCGACATCGCCACGACGAAGGTCGACGGCAGGGCGGTGCCGTCGCGCCGGTCCTCCGCGACGGTGCTGCGCATCCCGGCCCGCGTCGCCGCCGGCCGTTCGGTGACCGTCGACGTCGCCTTCACCCTCCGGCTGCCGACGGGCATCAACGACCGCTTCGGTCATCGCGGCACGACGGCGTGGTTCGGAAGTGGGCTGCCGCTTCTCGCGTGGGAGCGGGGCCGCGGCTGGGCCCTCGAACCGGCGACCTCGGCGTTCGCCGAGGCATCGACCAGTGAGGCGATGGAGCTGACGTCACTGACCGTGCGACGGGCGAGAGGTCTCAGCATCATCGCGACGGGGGTGCAGGTCGCCGATGACGGAACGACGGCGCGCTTCCGGGCCAGGTCGGTGCGTGATGTCGCCGTCGCCGTCGGCCGCTTGCGGGTAGCCCACGCGGCCGCAGGAGACGTCCCGATCGTCGTCGGTGTCGCACCGGGCCTGGCCGACGACCCGACGGCCACGGCGAATGCGCTCGCCCGCGCCATGCGCGTGCATGCTGCGCGGTTCGGGCAGTTCCCCTTCGAGCGGCTCGCCGTCGCGGTGCTCCCGGACATCGGCGGCGGCATCGAGTACCCCGCCGCGATCCTGCTCGGCAAGGGCCAGACGCGGGACGCCACAGCGAGCCACGAGGTGGCGCACGAGTGGTGGTACGGCCTGATCGGCGACGACCAGGCCCGCGACCCCTGGCTGGACGAGTCCTTCGCGACCTACGCCGAAGCGCTGGACCGGGGCACCGGGGCGGCGTACGAGCGGATGGTCATCCCGGCCGGCGGGAGGGGACGCACCGGCGCGCCGATGACGTTCTGGGAGTCGCGCCAGTCGATCTACTTCCGGTCCGTATACATCCAGGGCGCCGTCGCGCTGCTGCGCGCGAGAAGGGCCGCCGGCGCAGCAGCATTCGACGACGCCCTGCGCTGCCACGTCCGGCGCAACGCCCACCGGATCACGACCCCGGCTGATCTGCGACTGTCACTGCAGGCACTTCCCGCCGCGATCCGCGTCCTGACAGCCGCGGGCGCCCTGCGATAGGAGAACCATGGACCTCGAGGAAGCGCGCGCGTTCGTGCGGGACCACAACTCCAACGCGGTGCTGAGCACGCTGCGCAAGGACGGAACGCCGCAGCTCTCACCGATCAACGTCGCGGTCGACGCCGAGGGGCGGTTCGTCATCAGCAGCCGCGAGACGGCGTTCAAGGTGAAGAACCTGCGTCGTGACCCGAGGGCCTGGCTGTGCGTCCTCAACGACGCCTTCTACGGACGGTGGATCTTTCTCGAGGGCACCGTCGACGTGCTGTCGCTCCCCGACGCGATGGAGTCACTGGTCGACTACTACCGAACCCTGTCGGGCGAGCACCCGGACTGGGACGACTACCGCGCCGCGATGGTGCGCGACCAGCGCTGCGTCATCCGGATCTCGGCCACGCGCGCCGGGCCGGACCGTGAGGGCTAGCGCGACCTGAAGTAGCTGAGCAGCCGCAGGATCTCGATGTACAGCCAGATCAGGGTGACCATCAGGCTGAAGGCGGCGTACCATCCGTAGCGCTCCGGCAGGCCCGCCTTGACACCGTTCTCGATGTAGTCGAAGTCGATGATGAGGCAGAAGCTCGCCAGGCCGATCGCGAAGAGGCTGAACACGATGGCGAGCGGGCCGCCGGAGCGAAGCCCGAGCCCACCGCTGACGAAGATCGATGCGATCAGGTTGACGACCGCCAGGCTCAGGAACCCGATCAGGCCGGCGAACACCATCTTCGTGAGCTTCGGCGTCACGCGGATGCGGCCGCTGCGGTACAGGAACAGCGCACCGGCCGCGACACCCGTCGTACCGATCACTGCCTGCACGACGATGCCGGGGTAGCGCTGCTCGAACACCTGGCTGATCGCGCCGAGGACGACACCCTGAACGGCGGCGTAGGTGATGATCGCGGCCGGGTTGGTGATCTGCTTGAAGCTGATGACGAGGCCCAGCACGAGGCCGACGACCATTGCCGGGAGCGCCAGCACGTAGAGGTCGAGCGTCCACGTCACGGCGCCGGTGACGATCGCCGTGACGAGCAGCATGGCGGTGCGGACGGTGACGTCCTCGATCGTCATCCGGCCGGTGTCGCGAGAGGTCGCGCTCGGACCGAAGTAGCCCTGCTCGATCGGGTCCGCGGTCTGCGGACGCGGACCGAAGCCGACCGTCTTGTTGGCGTTGGCGAAGGCGGGGATGCGTGTCAGCGCGGGGTTGTTGCTGGTGTTGCGCACGTCGCTCCTGTCGTGGCAGGCCGGAGGATCCGTCCCTGTACAGGCTCAACGTATGGCAAACCGCCGTTGTGCCCCCGGCGGGACTCGAACCCGCACCGAAAGCCGTTTTAAGCAGCTCGCCTCTGACCAGTTGGGCTACGGGGGCGCGATCACGCTACGCGGGCCCGTCCGCCTCTTGGGGGAATCCTCAGGTCTATGGCCCTGAGGATTCCGCGAATCGGCGGGCGGCCCGCGGCGCGATCAGAGGTAGCGCTTTCTCGCGAAGAGGGCGTGGGCGCCGGCGACGCGGTCGAGGAAGAGCAGCCCCTGCAGGTGGTCGAGCTCGTGCTGCAACGCGCGCGCCTCGAAGGCGTTCGCCTCGATGCGCCGCGACTCGCCCGTACCCGGCACCAGGCCCTCCACCACGACCGACGTCGACCGCGCGACGTCGCCGGTCAGGTCGGGGACGGACAGGCAGCCCTCCCGGCGTACCTCGCGGCCCTGGTGCGCCACCAGGACCGGTGCGCACAGCACGACGAGGCCGGCGCAGGACTCGACGCGGCGGCCGCCGGTGACATCGAGCACGAAGAGCGACACCGCGTGACCGACCTGCGGCGCAGCGATCCCCACACAGCCGGGAGAGGCGCGCATGAGCGCGACCATCGCCTCGGCCAGTTCGACGACCGTCGGGTCGAGCGGATCCACGCGGGCGCACACGCCGGACAGCACCGGGTCCGGCGCGTGCCGGACATCGAGCTCCACCTAGAGGACGTCCTCGTCGGCAGCGACGACGTGCAACGTGACGCCGAGCCGCGCGGCAACGGCGGCCAGGTCAGGCTCCGTCGCGGCGTCCACGTCGAGCGTCATGACGTAGAGGTCGCCGACCAGGCGGCAGGACAGGTCGGTGATGTTGGCGCCGCTGCCGGCGAGCTCCCGCGCGACACCGGCGACGAGCCCCGGCCGATCGGCACCGTGCAGCGTCACCCGCCACGGCCTGCCGTCCTCGGGGGGCGGCGCGTCGGCGTCGACGGGCCAGACCGAGACATGCAGGCCGGTGGAGGCCGCGACGGGCTCGAGCGCCTGCTCGACCTCGGCGGCCGACGCGGAGACCGACGCCACGAGCGTCATCGCGAAATGCCCGCGCAGCCGCGTCATCGAAGCGTCCTCGAGGTTGGCCCCGAGTGTCGCCAGCGCCTCCGCCAGCGCCGCCACCTCACCGGGTCCGTCGGGGCCGACCGCGGTCACGGCGTACGTCGTCATGAGCTCAGCGTGCCACCCTGCGGCCCCGCGCTTCCCGGCCCTGCAGCGCTTCGTCGGCCACACTTGCCGCGTGCCGTCCTCCACCGATCGCGTCCGCTACCGCGACGTGCTCGGGGTGGCGGAGTTCCGGGCGCTCCTCGGCTGCGAGGCCCTGAGCGTCCTCGGCGACCAGGTCGCCCGGGTCGCCGTCGCCCTGCTCGTCTACGCCCGCACCGGCTCGGCACTGGCGGCGGCCGCGACCTTCGCCGTCTCGTACCTGACCTGGCTGGTCGGCGGGCCGCTGCTGTCGACGTTCGCCGACCGCTACCCACGCCGCAGCGTCATGGTGGTCTGCGACGCGGCCCGCGCCCTCGTGTTCGCCGGTCTCGCCTTCTCAGGCGGTACGACGGCGATCGTCCTCGGTCTGCTGGTCGCCGGAACCCTGTTCGCACCGCCGTTCGAGAGCGCGCGCAGCGCCCTCCTCGCCGACGTGCTCCCCACAGACGCCTACGCCGCGGGCAACGGGCTGATCAACGCCGTCGCCCAGGGTGGCCAGGCCGCCGGGTTCCTGCTCGGCGGCGCGCTGGTGGCGAGTGTCGGCAGCCGCAACGCGCTGCTGGCAGACGCCGGCACCTTCCTGCTGTCCGCCGTCGCCCTCCGCGTCCTGCTGCGGGACCGGCCACTGGGCCGTACGACGGCGGCGATGCCCTCGGTGCTCGCGGACATGGCGGAGGGGCTCGCCCTCGTCCGCCGTACCCCGCTGCTGCGCTGGCTGCTCGCGACGGCCCTGCTCAGCGCCGCCATGGTGACGGCACCCGAGGGCCTGGCCGTGCCCATCGCCCGCGGCCACCACGGCGGCGCCTTCGCCGCGGGGGTCCTCACCGCGGCGCTCCCGGTGGGGTTCGTGCTCGGCAGCTTCGTCGTGCTCCGGCTCCCAGAGGGGCGGCGGCTGCGGCTGCTCCCGGCGCTGTCGCTGGTCAGCGGCCTGCCGCTGCTGTGCACGCCGTTGATGCCGGGCGTCGCCGCCACGGCAGCGCTCTGGGCCGCGGCGGGCGCGGGTGCGTCTCTTCAGGTCGTCGCGAATGCGGCCTATGTCCAGGCCGCACCCGTCGCGCTGCGCGGGCGGGCGTTCGGTATCGCCTCGACCCTCCTGCTCGGGACCCAGGGGCTCGTCTACCTGCTCGCGGGCGCCGTCGCTGAGGTCGTTGCCCCGGCCACGGTCGTCGCTGTGCTGGCAGGGGCAGGGCTGCTCCTGCTCCCGGCTGTGACCCGCCTGTCACATCCGCGACAGGAGACGACTCAAGTAACGGGTGATCTTGGTCGAGCATGAGCGAGTGAGCGGGCGACCGGGGGGTGGCGCGCGCGGTCAGGGTGCCGCGCTCGCGTTCTCGCTCGGCCTCGGCCTGGTCACCTTCGTCATCCTGCTGCTGCTGCCGTCGACGAGCCTCGCCGACCGGTTCGCCCCGTCCTGGTGGCTCTTCGTCCCGGCGTACCTGCTCGCACAGCACCTGTCGGTGGACTTCGAGTTCCGCAAGGAAGCCCACAGCTTCCACCTGACGCAGCTGCCCGCGACGTTCGGCATCTTGTTCCTGGCGCCGTTCGCGCACGTCGCCGCACGGCTGCTGGGCACCGCGATCGACAGCCTCGCACTGCGCCGCGAGTCCCCGGTCAAGGCGGCGTTCAACCTCGCGCTCGGCGCCGCCGAGGTGGCCGTCGCGACGACGGTCGTGCACGCCCTGGCTGGATCCGCCGACTCCGGGGCGCGCCTGTGGCTCGCCCTGCTTGTCGGGCTGCTCGCCGCGGAGACCGTCGGGGCCGTCTCCGTTCCCGCCGTCATGCGCCTGGTCGGGGCTCGCGTGTCCCTGCGCCAGGTGATCGAGCCGCTGACGTTCTCCGCGGCCTCCACCGTCCTCGTCGCCGGCCTCGCCGTGGTTGCGCTGTCGTCCGTGCTCGGCGACCCCTCATCGCTGCCGGTCATCGCGCTGCTCGCCGCGGGCCTGACCGTCGCCTACCGCGGCTACCGCCGCGTCGCCGCGTCGCAGCAGAGCACCGAAGCGCTCTACGCGTTCGTGAAGGACCTCGGTCCGCTCGACGTCCGGCACGAGCAGACCCGGCAGGCACTCGAGCACGTCCGGTTGCTGCTCCACGCCCGCCACCTCGACCTCGCGGTCCTCGACGGACCCGGCGAGCAGTGGCGCCACATCGTCGTGCAGGAGCACGACGCCGGTGAGGCGGTGGCGCCCCCGAGCCCGCTGCTGCAGGAGGTCGCCCGGACCGGTGCGCCCGCCCTCCGGGCCGGCCGCGGCGGCGGCGACGCCGATCGGATGGCGACGCCGCTCGTGGGCAGCGGCGGCATGCTCGGGATCCTGACGGTCACCGAGCGACTCGGCGACACCCGCACCTTCGACATGCGCGACCTGCGGCTGCTGGAGACCGTCGCTACGGAGCTCGCCACCGCCCTGGAGCGCGGCCGGCTGCTCGCCGACCTCGAGACTGCCGCGACCACGGACAGCCTCACCGGACTGCCGAACCTCACCGAGACGACGCGACTGCTCGATCTGGCGCTCGCCCGCGGAGAGGTCCTGGTCGCCGCGGTCGCCGTCGAGTCCTTCCGCGAGGTCAACGACACCCTTGGGCACGAGGTCGGCGACAACCTGCTGCTGGAGGTCACCGGACGGCTCCGGCGTGCGTGCCCCGACGCGGTCGTCGGCCGCATCGGCGGTGGCCGCTTCGCCGTTGCCGTGCCGGCGGGGATCGCCGGCAACGATCCGGAGATGTTCGGCCTGGGCGTCCGGGCCCAGGTCGAAGGGGCGACCACGCTCGGCGGTGTCGGGACGCACGTCCGCCTCGCCGTCGGCGTCGTACGCGGGCCCGAGCACGGCACCGAGGCAGCGACCCTCCTCCGGCGCGCCGAGACGGCGATGCACAGCGCCCGTGACGCGCACGGCGGTCCGGTGGTCTGGGAGCCGGCGTACGAGGTCAAGGGCCAGCGACGGCTCGCCGTCGTCAGCGCACTGCGCGAGGCGCTGTCGACCGGCGCCATCGGTGTCGCCTTCCAGCCCAAGGTCGACACCCGCAGCGGCGCCCCCACCGGTGTCGAGGCGCTCGCGCGTTGGACCCATCCCGCGCTCGGTGCCATCGGACCTGACGAGTTCGTCCCGCTCGCCGAGGCCTCGGGCCTGATGGGACTGCTGACGAGCAGCATCCTTCGCCAGTCGCTCACAGCCTGCCGCGGATGGCAGCGGCGCGCGGCGAACGTCGGGGTGTCGGTCAACGTCAGCGCGGACACCCTGCTCGACGCCGCGTTCGTCACCGAGGTCGCCGCGATCCTCACGGCCGTCGGCGTCGAGCCGTCACTGCTCACCCTCGAGCTGACCGAGGGCGTCGTCATGGCCGACCCGGCGCTCGCCACCGAGCGGATGGGAGAGCTGCGGGCCATCGGCGTGAAGATCTCGGTGGACGACTTCGGCACCGGGTACTCGTCGCTCACCTACCTGAAGGGCCTGCCGGTCGACGAGGTCAAGATCGACCGCGGCTTCGTCAACGGGCTCGTGCTGGATCCGGCCGACCGCGCGGTCGTGCGGGCTGTGGTCGACATCGCGCACACCCTCGGCATCCGCGTCGTCGCCGAAGGCGTCGAGAACACGCAGCAGCGGGAGGTCCTGCAGGACCTCGGCGTCGACGAGCTCCAGGGCTTCCTGCACGCCCGGCCGATGCCGGCGATGGAGATGAGCTCCTGGCTGCGCCAGGGCGAGCGGGCCTTCCAGGCCTAGCCCGAAAAGCGTTCCAGGGGCTGGGACCGGGTGTAGCACCACCCAGTCCCAGCCCCTGGACAGGACTGGGGCGATTCGCCGGGCTTGTTCAGCTCCGTGGCGATCGCATCTTCGCTAGTGCCACCCCTGACCCTGCATGTCCCGCACCCCCATTCGGCCCTGGCCGGACTGAGCCGGTCGGCGTAGTGGTGCTGAATGTACGGAGCAACAGCAGAGTTGCGCTAGGGAATCCTGAGATCCAAATCCGGACATGTGTCCCAAACAGATCACAAAGTTGCGCCGAATGGCTCTACAGGCGCCTCCGGGACCTGTCGATGCGACCAGATCGGTGCGGACCAGGGTCCGCTCAGGACACGCCGGCCGCGGCCTTCGCGCGCTCGAGCACGTCGTCCAGCATCGCCTCCGTGAGGCGCCCGGTGAAGGTGTTCTGCTGGCTCACGTGGTAGCACCCCAGCACGGTCGGACCACCGTCGAGCGGCACCTCGAGCCCGTGCCGGAACCGTGGAACCCGGTCGGGTACGGCGGAGCCGGTGGCCCGCAGCGCCGACCACGTCGACGCCCAGCCGAAACCACCCAGCACGACGTAGGCGCGTGCCGTCGGGCGCAGCAGCTCCACCTCCCGGCGGAACCACGGGGCGCAGGTGTCCCGCTCCAGGGGAGTCGGCCGGTTGGCCGGCGGCGCGCAGCGCACCGGCAGCGTGATGCGCGTGTGCAGGAGCTCCTGCCCGTCGTACGCCGAGGTCGACGTCGGCTGGGTGGCGAGCCCGGCGCGGTGCAGAGCGCCGAACAGCCAGTCACCGCTGCGGTCGCCGGTGAAGATGCGGCCGGTGCGGTTGCCGCCATGAGCGGCCGGGGCCAGCCCGACGACGACGATGCGGGCGCGCGGGTCACCCCACCCGGTGACCGGCCGGCCCCAGTACCGGTCGTCGGCGAAGGCCGCGCGCTTCGTCTCGGCAACCTCCTCCCGCCAGGTGACGAGCCGTGGGCAGGCGCGGCAGACCGATGAGCGGCCGTCGACGTGCAGCAAGGAAACGGCCGATGCGGACAGCCGCCCGACGTCGGCCGGCACGTGAGCCACCGGTGTCGTCCTCGTCGCGCGGTCGGTGGGGAAGCCGGTGCCGGGGCGGATCACGGAACGGTGGTCATGGCGTGCTCGTGCCCTCGCGGCCGTAGCGGTCCTCGAGCCGGACGACGTCGTCGAGCTCGGTCGTCGAGGCCTCCAGGAAGATCGAGTCCTCGAGTGCCGTCACGCGGTGACGCACACCCGGCCGGAGGTGGATCGACTCCCCGGGTGCCAGCTCGAACTCCTCGAGGCGCGACTCGTCCTCCCCGACCTCGACCGTGAAGCGGCCGGACAGGCAGGAGATCGTCTCCTCCTTGCGCTCGTGGAACTGCAGGGAGAGCGCATGGCCCGCGCCGACGTGGATGGCCTTCCCGGCGTACTTGCCCGGCACGTGCGCGAAGAGCTCCTCATGACCCCACGGCTTGTCGGTGCGCTGCACCGCGGTGACCCAGTCGGACTTAGGCATGCATGCTCCAGGCGATTCCGTCGAGGATGTCGGCCTCGCTGACGAGGACGTCGGACAGGTCGAGACGGTCGACAAGGGTGCGCAGGATCAGTGCCCCGGCGCCGATGACGTCGACGCGACCGGGGTGCATGACCGGCAGCGCCGCCCGCGCGGCCCGGCTCATGCCGAGGACGTCGTCCGTCACCTTGTCGATGTCGGCGCGCGACAGCCGTGAGAGGTGGATCCGGGAGCGGTCGTACGACGACAGCCCGAGCGCGAGGGCCGCGATCGTCGTCACGGAGCCGGCCAGTCCGACCGCGGTGCGGGCCCGCTCGACGGGGACCGCGCGGCGCAGCTGCTCGATGCCGGCGTCGACGTCGTTCTCCGCCGCCGCGATCTCGATCGGTGTCGGAGGGTCGCCGTGCAGGTGTCGCTCCGTCAACCGCACGCACCCGACGTCGACCGACAGCGCAGCCTCCACGTGGCCGGTGCCGAGCACCAGCTCGGTGGACCCACCACCGATGTCCATGACGAGGAAGGGGCCCTCGCGCGGGTCGAGCGCCCGCGTCGCGCCGGCGAACGACAGCGTGGCTTCCTCGCCGCCGCTGATGACCTGCGGTTCGACACCGAGGACGTCGCGCACCACCGCCCGGAACTCCGCGCTGTTGTCGGCGTCGCGGCTGGCGCTCGTCGCCACCATGCGGATCCGCTGCACCGACAGCTCGCGGCACGTGGTGGCGTAGTCGACGAGCGCTACCCGCGTGCGCTCGATGGCCTGCGGTGCAAGGCTTCCCGTGCGGTCGACCCCCTCGCCGAGCCGTACGACGCGCATCTCGCGGTGCAGGTCGCTCTGCTGGTCCTCGTCGAGGTCGCAAACGAGGAGCCGGATCGAGTTGGTGCCGCAGTCGACGGCTGCGACGCGCGTCACGAGGGGTCCACGCACGGACCGCCGGCGCCCCAGCGCGGCAGCAGGTCCAGCGCCTCGTCGCCGAACGGGTTGACCCCACGCCCCACGGCGAGCGAGTGCGCGACGAGTACATGCAGGCACTTCACCCGATCAGGCATGCCCCCTTGCGCGGGTGCCTTGCCCAGGACCTCCAGCGCATCGCGACGGGCGAGGTAGTCGTCCGCCGCGGCGTCGTACTTCGCCTTCAGCGCGGGGTCCTCCGCGAGCCGCGCGGTCATGGTCTTCATGAGGCCCTCGGACTCGAGCCGGCCGATCGCGGACGCCGCCCGCGGGCAGGTCAGGTAGAAGAGCGTGGGAAAAGGCGTGCCGTCCTCGAGCCGTGGGTTGGTCTCGACGACGTCGGGAAGGCCGCAGTCGCAGCGATGAGCGATCGCGCGCATGGCCCTCGGGGGCCGGCCGAGCTGCGCCCGCACGACGTCGCGGTCGCGCTCGGTGTAGGGCTCGCTCACCGGGTGGAGCGCACTTGCACGGGCCGGTCCGCGCTGCGGACGCTGCCCCACAGCTGGGAGTACCACGGCGCCTCGGCGCCGACCGGCGCGGACGCAGCGCGGCGCGCGTCCCTCGCAGGAGCAGCCGGCGCGCTGGGGGCGATCACGACGTAGGCCGTCTCACCGGGGCGGACGAAGTGCAGGCGATCGCGCGCGAGCGCGGCGACGAAGTCAGGGTCGGCGAGCCGGGCCTTCTGCTCCTCGAGCACCGCGACGCGCGCGCGGGCCGCGGCCTGGGACTGCTGCAGGTGGCGGATGTCGGCGCGCTGGCTGAGGTACTCCCGCAGCGGCAGGGCAGCGCTGACCACCAGCGCGCAGACGACCAGGCCCAAGATGGCGGCCCTCGTCGTCAGCCCGGCCGGGCCCCGCGTCGCTGTCATGCCTTAGACGCTGCCCTCGACCGGCGTGAAGCGGGGGAAGGCGCCGGCGCCGGCGTAGCGCGCGGCTTCATCGAGCTCCTCCTCGATGCGCAGCAGCTGGTTGTACTTCGCGACCCGCTCCGACCGTGCGGGTGCGCCGGTCTTGATCTGCCCGCAGTCGGTCGCGACGGCCAGGTCGGCGATCGTGGTGTCCTCCGTCTCGCCGGAGCGGTGGCTCATCATGCAGCGGTAGCCGTTGCGGTGCGCGAGCTGCACCGCGTCGAGCGTCTCGGTGAGCGTCCCGATCTGGTTGACCTTGACGAGGAGCGCGTTGGCGCAGCCCTTGCCGATGCCGTCGGCGAGCCGCTGCGGGTTGGTGACGAACAGGTCGTCGCCGACGATCTGCACCTTCGCGCCGAGCACCGCCGTCATCCGGGCCCAGCCGTCCCAGTCGCCCTCGGACAGCGGGTCCTCGATGGACACGATCGGGTACGACGAGACGAGCTCGGTGTAGTAGTCGGTCATCTGGTCAGCGGTCTTGCTCGCCCCCTCGAAGGTGTAGGCGCCGTCCTTGTAGAACTCGGTGGCGGCGACGTCGAGGGCCAGGGCCATGTCGCGTCCCGGTGTGAGCCCGGCGGCGCTGATGGCCTCCAGGATCAGGTCGAGCGCGTCGCGGTTGGTCGGGAGGTCGGGCGCGAAGCCCCCCTCGTCGCCGACGCTCGTGGTCAGTCCGCGCGCCTTCAGAACGCTCTTGAGCGCGTGGTAGACCTCGGCGCCCCAGCGGAGCGCTTCGCTGAAGGTCGCCGCGCCGATCGGCGCGACCATGAACTCCTGCACGTCGACGTTGGTGTCGGCGTGCGCGCCGCCGTTGAGGATGTTGAGCATCGGGACCGGCAGCACATGCGCGTTGGGGCCGCCGACGTAGCGGAAGAGCGGCAGGCCCGCCGACTCGGCAGCGGCGCGCGCCACGGCGAGGCTGACGCCGAGGGTCGCGTTGGCGCCGAGGCGGCTCTTGTCCGGAGTGCCGTCGAGGTCGAGCAGCTCCTGGTCGACGATGC
>JAODNA010000076.1 GCA_025465135.1 Frankiales bacterium
GCGGCGGCGGCTTCTTCGGCGGCGGCGGTGGCCCGGGCGCCGGCGGACCGGGTGGGGGCGGACCGGGTGGAGGCAGCGCGCAGGCGCTCGCGTCGCTCAACGACGCCGATACGACGGCCCTGCTCAACGAGAACAGCTCGGTCGTGACGGACCTGGCCAAGCTCGGCAAGCCCGGCACGAAGTTCACGAAGGACTTCTTCCTGCCCGGCACGCTGCTGACCTTCCCGGACTCCGCGGTGCAGCAGGTCGCGTCGGTGGCCGGGGTGAAGTCCGTCGTCGGCGGCCTGTCACTGCTCGCCCAGCACGAGACGGGGACGGTGCCCAACATCGTCGCCAGCGTGAAGACCGGCGGCGAGACGCTCACGACGACCGTCCGGCCGACGGCCCTCACCGACGCGGAACGCGCCGCCGTCCGCAGCTGCATCCAGGCCAGCGGGGGCTTCGGCGGCGACAACAACGCCAGCCCGCGTCCGCGGCAGAGCGGTGACCCTGGCGGAGGTGGCGGCGGCCGCGGTGGTGGAGGTCTCGGCGGCTTCGGCGGCGGGGCGTTCGAGAAGTGCCTGCCCGCCCGGTACCAGCAGTACAACGCGTCGGTCGTCGCGCCGCTGCGCACCATCTCCCAGGTCGTCAACCCGCCGACGACGGACACCACGAGCCAGAGCTACACCGTCGCGGGTGTCGACCCGTCGTCGCCGGACGCCGGGCTGGTCACCCGCGCCCAGCTCGCGAAGGGGTCGTGGTTCTCGCCGACGCCCGGCTCGGAGGTCCTCGTCAACTCCGCCTACGCGACGAAGAAGACCGTTGCCGTCGGCGCGAGCCTGGCGATCAACGGGACGTCGTACAAGGTCGTGGGCCTGGTCAACCCGACGCTGACCGGCAACACCGCCGACGTCTACTTCCCGCTGTCGACGCTGCAGGCCCTGTCCAGCAAGTCCGGCCGCGTCAACGAGGTGCTGGTGCGCGCCAACAGCGCGTCGGAGGTCGACACCGTGGCCGCGGACATCCGTCGGCTGCTCCCCGGAGCGCAGGTCGTGACGACGAAGAGCCTCGCCGACAACGTGACCGGCAGCCTGCACAACGCCCAGCAGGTCGCGTCGCGACTCGGCGGGGCGCTCGCGCTCATCGTCCTCATCGCCGCGTTCGTCATCGCCGTGCTGCTGACGCTGTCGTCGGTGGCGAAGCGCGTCCGCGAGATCGGCACGCTTCGGGCACTGGGCTGGTCACGCGGCCGCGTCGTCGGTCAGATCGTCTCCGAGACGCTGGGGATCGGGCTCATCGGCGGGGTGCTCGGTGTCGGGCTCGGCTACGCCGTGTCCGCGGCGGCCCACGCCTTCTCGCCCGCGCTGAGCGCCACAACGAGCGGTGTCAGCGCCACCTCGTCCGTCGCCGCGCTCTTCAACCAGACCGCTCCGTCGGCGGTGTCCACGTCCGTGCAGCTCTCCGCCCCGATCTCGGCCGGCACGATCGCCCTCGGAATGGCCTGCGCCCTGGTGGGTGGGCTCGTCGCGGGCACTCTCGGCGGCTGGCGAGCCGCGAGGCTCTCGCCGACCGTCGCCCTCCGGGATCTCGGGTGACCGCGGCTGCGGCCGCGGAGCCGAGCACCGCCCTCTACGCCCTCGAAGGTGTCGAGCGTCGCTACGAGCGGGGCGGGAGCACCGTCCACGCACTGGTCGGTGTGGACCTGACGATCGCTGCCGGTGAGTTCCTCGCCGTGGAGGGACCCAGCGGCTCGGGAAAGAGCACCCTGCTCCAGCTCCTCGGTGCTCTCGACACCCCGACTGCGGGACGCATCGACTTCGACGGCCAGCACCTGGCCCGCGCCGACGACAAGACGCTCACGCGGCTGCGTCGCGATGCCATCGGCTTCGTCTTCCAGCAGTTCAACCTGATCCCGACGCTCACCGCCGCGGAGAACGTCGAGATCGCCATGCTGCCGCTGAAGCGATCCAAGAGCGAACGGGCGGAGCGCGTCGCCTTCCTCCTCGGCCAGGTCGGCCTGGCCGACCGGCGTGACCACCTCCCGTCGCGGCTGTCCGGCGGAGAGCAGCAGCGCGTGGCGATCGCGCGCGCGCTGGCCAACGCGCCACGGGTGGTCCTCGCGGACGAGCCCACTGGCAACTTGGACACCGCGACGGCAGGAGACGTGATCGACCTGCTGGCCGGGCTCTGCGCCGACTCCGGCGTGACCGTGATCCTCGTGACGCACGACGCGGAGGTCGCCGGTCGAGCGCGCCGGCGCATCCGGCTGCGCAACGGGCGCATCGAGAGCGACACCGTCGTACGGCGAAGGAAGCGCACGCCGCCTGCCGCCCCGGCGCCGTAACCGGATCTCCTCGACGGGTT
This sequence comes from Frankiales bacterium, assembly GCA_025465135.1. Classification (GTDB taxonomy): domain Bacteria; phylum Actinomycetota; class Actinomycetes; order Mycobacteriales; family SCTD01; genus RYN-124. Next base: position 2,344 of record JAODNA010000076.1, read on the forward strand.
CACGCCACTGCAACACGACCGGTCGACGCTGAACCATGAGCATCGAGAGCCCGGCCCGGCGCGTGTTCCTCCTCCTGCAGACCGATCCGGGTCGAGCCGCCGATGCCCAGCAGTTCCTCCAGGGCACTCCGGGGATCTCGGAGATCGCGGCGACCAGCGGCCCCTTCGACCTGATCGTGACGGCGGAGGTCGCCGGAACAGCCGGGATCGAGCGGCTCGTGGGTGAGTGCAAGCGCACACCGGGGCTCACCCGCCTCAGCCGCTGCCAGTCCGTCGGCGCCTAGCCCGGTGGGTTCGTCACCGTCTCGCAACGCCGCAGAAACAGGAATTCACTAGGTTCTGCCCGTGGGCGACCTGTTCGAGGGCTACCAGGTCGATGCCGCCTGGGACGAGGTGCTCGCCGGTCCCGACTCCCCGCACCCCGCAGCGCGGGTGCTGTACGACGCGCTCTCGCGGCTGTCGGCATCAGATCTCGAGGACCGCTCGGCTGCCCTGGCGCGCGCCTTCCGCGACCAGGGAATCACGTTCAGCCTTTCGGGCGAGGAGCGGCCGTTCCCGCTCGACCTGGTGCCGCGGATCATCGCCGCGGAGGAGTGGCGTGTCGTCGAGCGCGGCGTCGTCCAGCGCCTGCTCGCCCTCGAGGCGCTGCTCGCCGACCTCGCCGACCGACAGCAGGTCCTGCAGGACGGCATCCTGCCGCGGCGGCTGGTCGTCAGCAGCGCCAGCTACACCCGCGCGGCCCACGGCATCAAGCCGGCCAACGGCGTCCGCATCCACGTCTCGGGCATCGATGTCGTCCGCGACGGCGACGGAGTGCTGCGGGTGCTCGAGGACAACCTGCGCACGCCGTCCGGCGTCAGCTACGTGCTGGAGAACCGCAGAGCGATGTCCCGAGTGCTCCCCGAGCTTCTCTCGGCCCATCGCGTCCGGCCGGTCGGGGAGTACCCCGCGCGCCTGCTCGCCGCTCTCCGCGCCGCCGCCCCGGCCGGCGTCAACGACCCGACCGTCGTCGTACTGACCCCCGGCGTCTACAACTCGGCCTACTTCGAGCACACCCTCCTCGCGCGGCTGATGGGCGTGCAGCTCGTCGAGGGCCGTGACCTCGAGTGCCGGGACGGCGCGCTCTGGATGCGTACGACGGCCGGCCGTCAGCAGGTCGATGTCCTCTACCGGCGCATCGACGACGACTTCCTCGACCCGCTGCACTTCCGGTCCGACAGCGTGGTCGGCTGCCCCGGCCTGCTCAACGTCGCCCGCGCGGGCCGCGTGACGATCGCGAACGCCGTCGGCAACGGAGTCGCGGACGACAAGCTCATCTACACCTACGTGCCCGACCTGATCCGCTACTACCTCGGCGAGGAGCCGGTGCTGCCCAACGTCGACACGTTCCGGCTGGAGGAGGCGGACGAGCTCGACTACGTCCTGAGCCGGCTGTCCGAGCTGGTGCTGAAGCCCGTCGACGGCTCCGGCGGCAAGGGCATCGTGATCGGGCCGCAGGCGACCGACGCCGAGCTCGTTGCGCTGGCCGCGGCGGTGCGCGCCGACCCTCGGGGCTGGATCGCGCAGCGGGTCGTGCAGCTGTCGACGAGTCCCACGCAGGTGGGCGAGAAGCTGGTTCCGCGACACGTCGACCTGCGCCCGTTCGCGGTCAACGACGGAGAACGGGTATGGGTCCTGCCGGGCGGCCTGACGAGAGTGGCGCTGCCCGAGGGGAGCCTGGTCGTGAACAGCAGTCAGGGCGGTGGCAGCAAGGACACCTGGGTGCTGGCCGACCGGGAGATGCCGGCAGAGACCGCCGCGGTCGCGCTGTCGGGCCAGCGGCCGCTCGCCGTCGGCGGTGTCCCGCTCGCCGCCGGCCCGCAGTACCAGGACCAGCAGCAGTGATGCTCAGCCGGGTCGCCGAGGCCCTCTACTGGACCGGACGCTACGTCGAGCGGGCCGAGGACACCTCACGACTCCTCGACGTCCAGCTCCACGCGCTGCTCGAGGACCCGTGGGGCAACGAGGAGGCGGCCTGCCTCGACCTGCTGCGCACGATGGGCATCGACGACGTGCCCGCGCCGGTCGACCTCGCCGCGACCACGCAGCGGCTTGCCTTCTCGAAGCAGGACACGAGCAGCATCGCCGGTGCCTGGTCCGCCGCACGCGACAACGCGCGCGGGGTCAGGGAGATCCTGTCGAGCGAGGTGTGGGAGTGCATCAACAGCACGTTCCACGAGATACCAGGGCAGCAGCGGAGCAGCACGCGCCTCGGCCCCGGTCGCTTCCTGCGGCACGTGCGCGAGCGCGCCGCGACCGTGGGCGGCCTGGTCGACGGCACGATGCCGAAGGACGACGCGTGGCGCTTCCTCGTCCTCGGGCGCTCGGTCGAACGAGTCGACATGACCGCGCGGCTGCTGTGGGTCGGGTTGCACGGCCGCACCCCGTCCTGGGTGTCACTGCTGAAGTGCTGCAGCGCCTACGAGGCGTTCCTGCGGACCTACCGCGTCGCCCCCGAGCAGAGCCGCGTCGTGGAGTTCCTGCTGCTCGACCGGCTCTTCCCGCGGTCGGTGTTCGCCGCGTTGAGGCAGGCCGAGGTCTGCCTCGAGGAGCTCGAACCCGCAGCCGGGAGGGTCGGCGTGCAGGACGAGGCGCGACGTCAGCTCGGCCGGGTGCGGACGGATCTCGAGTTCCACCGGCCGGCGGATCTCGTCGCCGATCTCGGCGAGGTCCTGACCGATCTGCAGAGCACCTGCGCGGAGGTCGGCCGGTCGCTCGCGGCCAAGCACTTCCGCGCTGACAGCGACCGCAGCTGGGAGGTCGAGGCCGGATGACGTGGCGGCTCCGGGTGCACCATGAGACCGGCTACCGCTACGACACCGAGGTCGTGTCGTCGTACAACGAAGCGCGGCTCACCCCGCAGACCGAGCCGGGTCAGCTCACGCTGGAGGCGCGGGTCAAGACCTCACCTGCCGCCGCGCAGTACCGCTACTGGGACTACTGGGGGACGCAGGTCACGGCCTTCGAGGTGCACGAGCCGCACGCCGCCCTCGAGGTGGTGGTCACGTCGGTCGTCGAGACCGCGGACGGCTCGCTGCCCCCGGTCGACGCCCCTGGCTGGGACGCCCTGCGCGTCGCGGCCCAGGGCGAGCAGTACGAGTGGATCTGTGCGACGCCGCGCACCGTTCCCGACGCCGAGCTGACCGCGGCCGGCATCGATGCCGCTGCCGGGCTCGATCCCGGGGGCGCCGCGCTGGCCATCGCCAAGGCCGCTGCCGACCGGGTCACCTATGAGTCGGGATCGACCGGAGTGCAGACGTCGGCGAGCGAGGCGTGGCGCCTGCGCCGCGGTGTCTGCCAGGACATCGCGCACGTCAGCATCGCGATGCTGCGGGCAGCAGGCCTGCCGGCGCGCTACGTGTCCGGCTACCTCCACCCGGTCACGGATGCTCCGATCGGCACCGCGGTCACCGGCGAGAGCCACGCCTGGGTCGAGGTCTGGCTGGGCCGGTGGTGGGCCTACGACCCGACCAACCGGGTGCCCGTCGGCGAGCGCCACGTGGTCGTGGCCCGCGGTCGTGAGTACGGCGACGTGCCGCCGTTGAAGGGCGTCTACCGCGGCCACGGTTCGCACTCCCTCGGCGTCCGGGTGGAGCTGACCCGCCTGCGCTGAGACCGCGTAGGTTCCCGGTCATGGAGGCGACGCTGCTGGCCGAGGCGGTCCTCTACCTGGAGCACTGGCTGGACTACCGGCAGCGCACCTTGCGCATCCCGGGTCTGGTGGCCGCGGTCTCGCTCGACGGCCGGCTGCTGCTGCACCGGGCCTACGGCCTCGCCGATCTCGATGCCGGCACACCCCTGCAGGCGGACGCGGTGTTCCCGGTGGCGTCGCACTCGAAGACGTTCACGACCGCGCTGGCACTTCGGCTCGTCGACCAGGGACGGCTCCGGCTCGACGACCGGCTCGGGCAGCGGCTGCCGGAGCTCGGCGAGGGGCTGCACGAGGTGCGCGTCGGCGAGCTGCTGAGTCACAGCGCCGGCGTCACGCGCGACACCTTCGACGCCGACTTCTGGCAGCTGCGCAAGGACTTCCCGGATGCGGACGTGCTGACCGATGCAGCCGAGTCCGTTCTCGGCCGGCACGAGCGCTTCAAGTACTCCAACATCGGCTTCTCCGTCGTGGGCCGCGTCATCGAGGCGGTTGCCGGGGCCTCGTACGCCGAGGTCGCACAGCGCGAGCTGCTCGACGTCCTCGGACTCGCCGGCACGTCCACCGACACGACGGGCCGCACCTGCCCGGTCGGCTATACCGCGCGTCGCGGCGGCGCCGACCGCCACGCTCTTCCACTGCCCGCTGCTGCTGCGCTCGCGCCGGCCACCGGTTACTGCTCGACCGCGTCCGAGCTCTGCTCCTTCGCGACCGCGCTCTGCGACGGCGACGACCGACTGCTGAGCGAGGAGGCGCGCCGCCTCATGCGTCGGGTCGCGTGGCCAGGGGAGCACGGTGACACCGACTACTGCCTCGGCCTGAGCCACTCGATGATCGGTGAGCGTCACGTGCACGGACACGGCGGCGCCTACCCCGGGTTCATCACCTCGACCCGCTTCATCGCCGCCGACCGCGTCGCCGCCGTCGTACTCAGCAACGCCATCGACGCACCGTCGCAGGAGCTCACAGCCACGATGCTCGCGCTGGTCGACCACGCACAGCAGTGCGGCCCGTCGGAGCCGCTGGCACCCGGCATCACGGGCCGCTACTCCGGGATCTGGGGCACGTACGACGTCGTGCGGTTCGGCGGGCAGCTGCTCGCGTTCGACCCCGAGCTGATCGACCCGCTCGAGCGACGCATCGAGCTGACCGCCGAGAGCGAGAGCACCTGGACGATCACGCGCAGCAGCGGCTACGGCAGCCCCGGCGAGCAGGTCGTCTTCGACGGCGAGACCTGCCGCTTCGCGGGCATGACCCTGCAGCGTGAGGCCGCCTGGTGACCTCGGCCGTCGAGGTGGCGGGGCTGTCGGTGACGCGCGGCGGGCGCGAGGTCCTGCACGGGATCGACTTCTCGCTCGAGCGGGGACGCGTCAGCGGTCTGCTCGGTCCCAGCGGCTGCGGCAAGACGACGCTGATGCGGGCCCTGGTCGGGGTGCAGGCCGGCGTCCGCGGTCAGGTCGACGTCCTGGGGGAGCCGGCCGGCAGCGCCGGTCTGCGCCGGCGGGTCGGCTATGTCACGCAGAGCCCGGCGGTCTACGCCGACCTGACGGTCCGCGCCAACCTCGACTACTTCGCGCAGGTGCTCGGCGCCGACGGGGCCAGGGTCGGCGAGGTGCTCGACGCGGTCGCACTCCGGCCCGAGGCGGCGCAGGTCGTCGCGACGCTGTCAGGCGGGCAGCGCGCGCGGGTGTCGCTCGCCGCGGCTCTGCTCGGCCGGCCCGAGCTGCTCGTCCTCGACGAGCCCACGGTCGGGCTGGATCCCGTGCTCCGGCGGGATCTCTGGGCGATGTTCGCCGCCCTCGCGGCCGAAGGCACGACCCTGATCGTCAGCAGCCACGTGATGGACGAGGCGCGGCGCTGCGACCGGCTGCTGCTCCTGCGCGACGGCAGGCTGGTCGCCGACGACACACTCCCGGCGCTGCTGAAGCGGACGGGGACGGACGACATCGAAGAGGCCTTCCTCGCGCTGGCAACCGCCGCCGGCCAGGGTGCGGCATGAGCGCGCGGATCACGCTGGCGACGGCTCGGCGCGTCCTGCGCCAGCTGCGCGCCGACCACCGCACCGTGGGTCTGCTGTTCGTCGTACCCCTGCTGCTGCTGACTCTGCTGCGCTACGTCTTCGACCAGCAGCCCCTGGTCTTCCAGCACGTCGGCGCTCCGCTGCTCGCGCTCTTCCCCTTCGTCACGATGTTCCTGGTGACGTCGGTCGCGATGCTGCGCGAACGGACGTCGGGGACGCTCGAGCGGCTGCTGTCGATGCCGCTCGCGAAGGCCGACCTGCTGACGGGCTACGCCCTCGCGTTCGGCCTGGTGGCTGTCGTGCAGACGTCCCTCGCCGCCGCCGTCACCCTCGGGCCGTTGGGCCTCGACGTACGAGGCTCGGTCGCTCTCGTCGTGCTGCTCGCCGTGCTCGACGCGCTGCTCGGCACGGCGCTCGGGCTGCTGCTGTCGGCGTTCGCCCGCACAGAGTTCCAGGCCGTGCAGTTCCTGCCCGCCGTGGTCCTCCCGCAGCTGCTGCTGTGCGGGCTGTTCGGCGACCGGGCCGCGATGGCCCGCCCGCTCCAGTGGCTCTCCGACGTCTTCCCGCTGACCTACGCCGTACAAGGGATGCAGCGGGTCAGCGCATCCGCAGCCATCACGGCGGGCCTGGTCAGGGACCTCGGGGTCATCGCCGGGTGCACGGTCCTGTTCATCGCGCTCGGGGCGGCCACCCTGCCGCGACGCAGCGCCTGACGTCGGACCCTGCGTGCCGGCGGTGGGGACCAATCGGGCAAGATCGGCGTGACGGCCGCTGCGGCCGATGGGGGAGTGAGCGCGTGGACAAGATCGAGCTGCCGAAAGAGGTCGAGGACCTCCTGAGCGTGGCGCTGGTCGCCGAGCTCACGGTGATCGCCGAGGACGGGCGGCCGATCAGCTACCCGCTCATCCCGTTCTGGGACGGCAGCCGGCTGCTGTTCACCTCCGCCGTGCTGTTCTCCCGCAAGCTCGAGCACATCACCAAGAACCCCAAGGTCTCGGTCTCGCTCAGCGACCCGGTCGCCATGCAGGGCGTGCCGTTCCACCGCGCGGTCATCCAGGGCGACGCGCGGGTGCTGACGCACGAGGACCCGCACACCAGCTGGGAGCGGCTGCTCCCGCTGTGGCGTGCGAAGGAGCCGGTGATCGACATGTTCGTCAAGAAGCGCTTCGGCATCCCGCTGTTCTTCGAGCGGCACACCATCGAGATCGAGCCGAAGCGGGTGCTGCTCTGGCGCGACGGTGACACGTCGCAGGCACCCGAGGTCAGCACGCCGCGGGTGCTGGCGGTGTCGTCATGACCGCGCTCGCCGTCGACGACGCGGTCAAGCGTGCCCGTACCTACCCGCACGGCGTCATCTCCTGGGTCGGTGCCGACGGCTACCCCGTCACCATCGCCGCGCCGCACGCCGACGACCCGGACGGCGAGATCGTGCTCGGCCCGCTGCCGCCGCGACAGCTGCCGCCCAAGGGCACCGAGGTCGGCATCATCTTCAGTCACATCCGCCCGCAGCCCGGGATGGGCTACGACGAGCGCCGCTACGTCGACGTCTGGGGCCCCGCGCAGTCCAAGGGCGGCTTGCTGCGGGTGCGCCCGACGCGCGCGACCGGCTGGGACGAGAGCGAGACGCCCTTCTTCGAGTACGCCGAGCGCAACGTCGCGCGCGGCAGGGACTACATGGAGAAGGCCGGCGCGAAGCCGCGCCTGTCCGCCTTCTGGACGGTCTTCCTCGCCACGCGCCTGCCGTTCCTCACCGCCACGATCATCCCGGTGGCTCTCGGCGGCGCCGTCGCCGCCAACGACGGCCACTTCGCCTGGGGCTGGTGGCTGCTGTGCCTGCTGTCCGCAGTGGCGGCGCATCTCGCCATCAACGTCTTCAACGACGTCGCCGATGCCGACAGCGGATCCGACGAGGCCAACGTCAACCCCACGCCGTTCTCGGGTGGCTCGCGCGTCATCCAGTACGGCCTCGTCTCGCGCCGCACGATGGCGATCACCGCCGTCGGCCTCTACGTCGTCGCCGGTGCGGTCGGGTTGCTGCTCGCGCTGACGCGCAGCACCGAGCTGCTCTGGATCGGCGCGATCGGACTGGTGCTCGGCTACGGCTACACCGCTCGTCCGTTCCGCTTCGTGCACCGGGGGCTGGGCGAACCCGTCGTCGCGATCGGCTTCGGTCCACTGATGGCAGCGGGCACCTACCTCGCCGTCACCCGCACGTTCAGCTGGGAGACCGTCTACGCGTCTGCGCCCGTCGGGCTGCTGTGCGCCCTCATCCTCTACGTCAACCAGATCCCCGACCGGCCCGCTGACGCAGCGACGGGAAAGCGCACGCTGATCGTGCGCTGGCCCGCGGCACGCGTCGTCCGCGGCTACGCGGTGGTGTGCGTCGTCGCGTTCGCGATCATCGCGGCCGGGCCGCTGGTCGGCATCACGCCCTGGTGGACGCTGCTCGGGCTGGGCGGGGCATGGTGGGCCGTGCAGACCTACCGCCCGCTGGCCGAGCGGTACGACGCGCCGTACGCCCTCATCCCGGTCATGCAGTCCAACGTCGTCACGCACCTGGCGACGGGCCTGCTGCTCGTCATCGGTTACCTCATCGCCGCGCTGCTCAGCTGAGCTGTGCTGACCGCGCTGCGCGAGCAGGTCCTCGACAGGGGTGAGGGACTGACGCAGCACCAGGCACTCGCGTGCCTGCAGCTGCCCGACGAGGACCTGCCCGCGCTGCTGAGCCTGGCCCACGAGGTCCGGCTGCGCTGGTGCGGGCCGGAGGTCGAGGTCGAGGGGATCGTCAGCCTGAAGACCGGCGGCTGCCCGGAGGACTGCCACTTCTGCAGCCAGTCCGGGCTGTTCCAGTCGCCGGTGCGCGCCGCGTGGCTCGACGTCCCGTCGCTCGTGCAGGCGGCGATCGAGACCGCCGCGACCGGCGCGACGGAGTTCTGCATCGTGGCGGCGGTTCGCGGTCCGGACGCCAAGCTGATGGCGCAGGTGCGCGCGGGCGTGGAGGCCATCCGGGCGGCCGTCGACATCCAGGTCGCCTGCTCGCTCGGGATGCTCACGCAGGACCAGGTCGACGAGCTGCGCGACATGGGCGTGCACCGCTACAACCACAACCTCGAGACAGCCCGCTCGCACTTCCCGGCCGTCGTCACGACCCACACGTGGGAGGAGCGGCGCGGCACCCTGCAGATGGTCCGCGCCGCAGGCATGGAGGTCTGCTGCGGCGGCATCCTCGGCATGGGGGAGAGCCTCGAGCAGCGCGCGGAGTTCGCGGCGCAGCTCGCCGAGATCGGGCCCGACGAGGTGCCGCTGAACTTCCTGAACCCGCGGCCCGGCACGCCCTTCGGCGACGTGCCGGTCATGGACGCCCGCGACGCGCTGCGCGCGATCGCGGTCTTCCGCCTTGCCCTGCCGCGCACGATCCTGCGGTTCGCCGGCGGTCGGGAGATCACGCTCGGCGACCTGGCGAGCGACGGCATGCTCGGCGGCATCAACGCCGTGATCGTCGGCAACTACCTGACGACGCTGGGCCGCCCCGCGGAGCAGGACCTCGAGATGCTCCGCGAGCTGAAGATGCCGATCAAGGCCATGGGCAAGACGTTCTGACCGATGGGTCCGTGGTGCGAGCACTGTGGCGAGAGCAGGTCCGACGCCGTACATGCCCGTTGCGACCTGCACGCCGACCTCGAGCCGCCGCGCTGGTGCCGCGAGTGCCGGCGGCGCATGACGGTGCAGGTCACACCGAGCGGGTGGACCGCCCGGTGCGTGGAGCACGGCGTCCGGCGGTCGGGCTGACCGTCAGCTCGTGACGTCCTTCGTGGTCAGACGCGCCCAGGCCAGGCTCAGGAACACCGCGGCGTAAGCCAGGTGCAGCGCGCTCCAGCGCAGCAGCGCGGCGCGGTCGACCTGACCGCGGAGCAGCTCACCGAACCCGAGCCAGTTGTGCGTCAGCAGCACGCCGTGGATCCGGCGGAGCTGCGGCACGGCGTCGAGCAGCGCGGAGAAGACCGCCAGGCCGATCGTCGTGGCCATCGCAGCGATCGCGTTCTCCGTGAGGGTCGACACGAAGACGCCGCCTGCGGCGAGCCCGAACAGCGCGACCGTGACGTAGGCCGCTACGAGCAGGGTGCGCAGCAGGCCGTTGCCGAGGCTCACCGTGTCACCGGACAGCAGGATGACGTCGTGGAGGCCGAAGAGGATCCCGCCCAGCACCAGTCCTACGCCCGTGACGATCAGCACGCCGATCGCGGTGTACGACGCGACGCCCAGTGTCTTGACCGCCAGCAATCGACCGCGCGTGACCGGCACGGTCAGCAGGTAGCGCAACGTTCCGCCGCCCGCCTCGCCCGCGATGGAGTCGCCCGACACGACGCCGATGACCAGCGGGAGGAACAGCGGCAGCGCGACAGTCAGCGCCGTGAAGACGAGGAACAGGCCGTTGTTGGACACCTGTCCGATGAAGTCGGGCCCGTCTCCGTTGTGCGGGGTGCTGATCTTGACAGCGATCCCGATGAAGACGGGAACCACCGCCAGCACGCCGAGCAGGGCGACGTTGCGCCGCCGCCGCAGGGTGAGTCGCATCTCGCTGAGGTAGAGCCGGCTGAAGGCGCCGCGGAAGGTCGGCCGCACGGCGAGTGGCCCGGTCCAGGTGGCGTCAGCGAGCGACATCGAAGCCCTCCCCGGTCAGGGCCACGAACAGGTCCTCGAGGTCCGGCCGCGCCGTCACGAAGCCGCGCACGCGGGCGTCCGCGTGCACGACCTCGCGCACGACGTCCTCGACGGGCACGTCACCCAGGCGCGCAGTGACCTCGTCGTCGAGCGCCAGCCGGACGTCGGCCAGCCCGAGGCGCTGCAGGCAGAGCGTGACGAGCTCGACGTCCGGGGTCGTGATGCGGACGATCTCGGTTCCCTCCGACAGCACCTCCTTCAGGGTCCCCTGACGGAGCAGGACGCCCGCCGACATGATCCCGACGTGCGTCGCCACCTGCTCGATCTCGGCGAGCAGGTGGCTGGAGACGAGCACGGTGGTGCCGTCGGACGCGAGCTCCCGGACGAGGTGCCGGACCTCGCGGGTGCCCTGCGGGTCGAGGCCGTTCGTCGGCTCGTCCAGCACGAGGAGATCGCGCGGCTGGAGGAGCGCCGCGGCGAGCCCGAGCCGCTGCTTCATGCCGAGGGAGTACTGCCGGTAGCGCTTGCTGGACGCGGCCGTCAGGCCGACTCGGGCGAGGGCCTCCCCGATGCGGTCGCGGCTCGTCTTGGGGTCGGCCGTGCGGTCACAGCTGTCGAGTCGCCGGAGGTTGTCCCAGCCGCTGAGGTAGAGGTGGAAGGCCGGGCCCTCGATGAGCGCACCGACCCGGGGCAGGACCGACCCGAGGTCGGCAGGCATGGGTCGGCCCAGCAGCTCGATCTCGCCGGCATCCGCGGCGAGCAGCCCCAGCAGCATGCGGATCGTGGTCGTCTTGCCGCAGCCGTTGGGTCCGAGGAACCCGTAGACGGCGCCGCGCGGCACCTCGAGGTCGACGGCGTCCACGGCGGTCTGCGTGCCGAAGCGCCGCGTCAGGCCGCGGGTGCGGACGGCCAGCGGCGTAGCGGCAGGACTGTCAGCGGTGAGCAGAGAGGCGCCGGCGGTGCTCGCCGTCATCCGGCCGAACCCGTGGCGGCCTTCTGCAGCAGCTCGGGCGTGACCGCGCCCACGAACACATGCCCGTCGGTGGTGATCAGGGCGTTGATCAGGCTCGTCTTGAGCAGCCGGTCGCCGTTGGGCAGGGTCGAGGTGAGCTGGTCGAGCAGGGATCCCGTCGGCCTCCCGTCATGCGTGCCGGGCGCGGTCGCTGCGGCGGGGGGCTGGCTCATGGTGAGGATCGACGTCCAGCCGTTGCCGATCACCGACGGCTTCGGCTGTGCCGGCTGCGTCGCGGTGGCGTCCGGTGCATCCGTGGACGGGTGCCCTCCCAGGTCCTTCTCGGTCACGACGGCGTTGTCGGGCGGCGAGAAGCTGAAGAGCGAGGAGTGTGGGCGCGTGAAGTCGATGTCGGTGAACGCGGTCTCGAAGGCGGCGTCGACGCCCGAGCCGAACACCTGCACCCGGAGCGGCACGTAGTACTCACTGTCCACCGCGATGAGCACCCGTCGTACCGTCGACCGGGCGTCGCGAGGGGTGAGGCTGATCGTGTACGCCGACCGACCGGCCACCTCGGCGGTCTCATCGACGGCGACGATCGTGCTGGGGTCGATGGCCTTCAGGGCCTTGTCGGCCGCGGCCTGCGGCGTGAGGTCGGCGGCGTCGGTCGGTACGGGGTTGGGCTTCGAGGCCGTGTCGGCCGGCACCACGGCGTGCGTGACCGCGTTGTCCCGCGAGCTGTAGGTCCACAGGTCCTTGCCGTTGTGCACGATGTCGGACTCGGCGAGCTGGCCGAGCACGGCGATGCGCTGCCGGTCGGGTCCGTCTACCCAGACGTTGGCCGTGTGTGAGCCGGTGATCAGCGACTGCCAGTTGAGGGACGCCGACCGGTCGCTGCCGGGCAGGTCCGGAAGCCCGAGCCGGGCCGTCTCCACGACAGTGCCGGACAGGTGCTCGACCGTGCTGCCTTGCACGGCGACGAGCAGCTCTGCCGCGGACCGGGGGTCGAGCGGCGGATGCCCGTTGCCGGAGGCCATCCCGGGCAGGAGCCCTGCCGTCACGACCGCGGCGATCACGGCGGCAGGGACGGACCAGGCAAGGCGGCGGCGGGACAGCATCATGCCCACAGCATGCCTCGGTTTCCTGACAGGTTGCTGAGAGCCGGCAGCCCGCTCAGAAGGCTCGACGTCGGCGCAGCCCGCGCGGCCGCCCGTCCGGGTCGTAAACCGTCCGATAGGCCGCAGTTGCCCACGCGCGCGTCCACGACGAGAGCGGCGGGTCCATCAGGGGCCGGAGCCGGCCGGCCGGACGGGAGCCGGTGCGACCGCCGTCGTACCAGCTCTGGAGCGCGTCGCCCGCCGCGCGCAGCTCCGTGAAGGCCGACTGCGGATCGATGAGGCGCTCGTCGTCGGCTGCCCGGCCGAGGTGCTCGCCCATCAGGGCCAGGCGAAGGTCCCGGGCGTAGCGCCGCGCCATGTCCCCCTGGCCGCCCGGGTCGGCCGGCGTCCGTCCGTCGATCGCGCTGTCGAGCACGGCCGCACTCAGCTCGGAGTCGTGCGTCCACGAGCGGCGGTTGAAGTTGTCCGAGCCGATCGTCGCCCAGGTGTCGTCGATGACGCAGACCTTGGCGTGCACGTAGATGGGCGTTGCGTCATCGTTCTCGATGCCGTAGACCGCGACGCGGTCGCCACCTGCCTCGCGAAGCACGGACAGCGCGCGGTCGCGGCCGACGAGGTTGGGCGGCAGCGAGAAGCGTCCGTCCTGGTCGGGATGATGTGGCAGGACCGCGATCACGTGCAGGTCCGGCTGGGCGCGCAGCGCGTCGGCGAACGTCTTGGCGACCTCGCGCGACCACAGGTACTGGTCTTCCACGTAGACGAGCGAGCGGGCGCGACGGAGCGCCTTGGTGTAGCCGTGCGCGACGCTGCGCTCGCCGCTGGAGGCGAAGGGATAGCCGCCGACTCGCTTCGGGTAGGTCCGCAGCAGCTGCACCGCGTGGCCCCCCGTCGAGGCCGGGTCCGGGAGCTGCGCGGGCAGTGGGCTGCCTCGGCGCGGCTCCCGGCGAACCCGCTCCGCCACCCAGTGCCAGGGGTTCCGCGTCAGTGGTGCGCGGTCCTCCCAGCGCTCGCGGAACACCGTCTCGACGTCGCCGACGACCGGCCCCTGCAAGGCCACCATGACGTCGTGCCAGGGCGGAGTCGGTCCGTAGACGGCGGCCATCGCCTGCCGCTGCGCGTCCCCGCGATGGTCCGCGTCGTCACGACGGCTGTGACACAGGTCGATGCCGCCGACGAACGCGACGTCCCGGTCCGGTGCGCCGCGGTGCCTCAGAACGACGAACTTCTGGTGGTGGGAGCCGCCCGTCCGCACCCGCATGTCGAGCAGGCACTCGCCGCCCGCCTTCCCGATGGCATCTCCCAGGTGGCGGTTCTCGGCAGCGCTGAAGGCAAGGCGGTCCCAGTGCGAGTGCCAGAGCAGTCCGCGTACGTCGACGCCCCGCTCCGCGGCTGACGCGAACACGTCGGCAACAGACTGCCCGTCGCCGGCGAGCCGCTGGTCCGGATCACCGCGCCAGTCGGTGAACAGCAGAAGGTCCCCGGTCTCGAGCTGCGAGACGGCGCGACACAGCGCAGCGAAGTACGGCGCGCCGTGCACGATCGGGGTCGCGGTGTTGCCGTCGCTCCACGCCGTCCCGGAAGGGCGCCGCGTGTCCAGGCGGGTGTCCGGGTTGCCGCGTTCGGCGACAGTGAGGAACCAGCTCTCAGGACTCAGGCTCGGGTCCGACATTCATGATCGGGAGCCCGAAGTGGGCGAGCCGATGGGGGAGGTCCAGGTGCAGTCGCTTGGCGAAGCCGTGCTCGGCCACCGAGAGCATGATCTCGTCGACCGGCTCGTCCATGATCAGCTCCTCGACGGCCTCGCCGGGTTCGTTGCGGATGGACACCGACCCTATGACGTGGCCACCGGCCGCCTGCTCGAAGGCCGGGAGCGCAGCGCGGAGCGTCTGCTCCGCCTCGGCCGCCTTCTCGTGCCGCTCGGGATGCAGCAGGTGAGCCTCCGCGTGCGCCGGGTTGGGCACGAGCACGCGGAACTGCGCCGATCCGCGGGCAGCCCTCTCGCGGATCGCCGCCAGCAGCTCGGGGGTCGCAGCCGTGTGATCGGTGACGACGAGGATGCGCGCGGGCCGGGTCGGCTGCACTTGAGCTCCTGCTCGTTGGGTCCGACGACTCTCCGCGCCGGACGTGAACCTCACCTGAACGCCGCTGCTCAGCCCTCCCGCAGCCGGGCCGGATCGACCCGGCCCATGACCCGCGCGGAGATGCCCGTCGTGACGGCGCTGCCGACCAGGACCACGGCGATCAGGCCCGCGAGCAGGCCGATCGGAACCGCTGGGTGCTCGGGTGCCGGGTCGAAGATCCCCGTCAGCACCTTGACGAGCTCCGCGGCGATGACGGCTCCGACGGCCAGCCCTGCGGCCAGACCAGCGAGGACCATCGCCCTGGCCTCGGTCCAGAGGAACCCGGCGCGCTGCCGCGGGGTCGCTCCGAGCAGGGCGACCACGACGAGGGTCCTCCGACGCTGGGCGGAGCCCACGACCAGGGCGAGGACGCTGCTGGCGACGGCGAGCAGGAACCCGAAGCCCAGAGTCAGCTTCGCCAGGCCGGCGAGGTTGCCGGCGGCCAGACCGGTTGCACTCGTCACCGTGGCGTTGGCGCTCTGCGTGTCCGCGACGGTCGCGCCCGCCGGCACCCGATTCCGGATCGCGGCACCGACCTGCGCCGGGTGGGTCGTGCGGACCAGCAGGGTCTCGACGGCGGACGAGCCGGTCGTCGATGCGATGTAAGAGGCGTTGGCGACGATGAAGCTGTCCCGCGGCGCGGTGGCGAACTCGGTGACGACCCCCGCCACGTGGAAGGGGATGGTCACGTAGCGGCCCTGCCCGTCCTGCAGTCGCAGTCGCACGAGGTCACCTTCGTGCAGCTGGTAGTCGTGCAGCGTCTCCTGCGCGAGCAGCGCGCCGTCGGGCCTGCTCGCCAGCCGGGCCAGCGCTGCTTTCACCGTGCTGCCCGGGGTGAAGGCGTTCTGCAGCGGAGCCGCCCGGCCGACGGTCCGCGCGTTGATGCCGTAGAGGTCCTGCAGGTCCGGACCGACGTACGCCAGGCGGTGTTGCATCGCCTCGACGGCTTGGACGCCGGGCACGCGCGCAACCGTCGGGTCCAGGGTCACGCCGCGGCTGTCCGGTGGCAACGTCACCGCTACATCGGAGCCGACGGTCAGCGAGACGTCGACGCGGGCCTGTCGGTCATAGGTCGTGGTGAAGATGGCGGTGGACACGGTGACGGCGATCGCGACCGCGAGCCCGGTCGCCCCACGCGCCACGAGCCGTCGTCGCTGCCGCACGACCGCGCTGCGTACGTCGCGGACCGCCCCGGCGGTGTCTGCAGCCGGTGGCCGTCGTACCCGGCTCAGCACCGCGGCGGTCACGCGCCAGCACAGGAGAGCCAGACCCGGCCAGGCCAGGGCGGGTGCCAGCAGTGCGGCGTAGTTGACCGACGCAACCGGGATTCCCTCCGGTACGACGACGACCGAGTAGCCGCTGCGTGCGGTCAGCCAGAAGACCAGTGCCGACACCGCGACCAGGATGCCGTCGGCTCCCAGCCGAAGTGGCAGCGGCAGCCGCGTCGTCGGCGCACTGCCCACCGCCTCCTGGACCGTTGGTGCGCCGCGCCGAACGAGGCGAAGCACGGGGCCGAGCTCGATGACGATCGCAAGGGCAACGCCGGCCACGCAGGCACCGACGGTCCAGCCCGGCGACAGGCGGGCGCCGCTGCCGAGCGCCACGCGAAGCGCCAGGCGCGCCCCCGCCAGTCCAAGGAGGCAGCCGAGCACGCCGTCGGCCCCGGCCGTGGCTCCGACGAGCAGGGCGGAGCGCAACGGGGTCGCGCCGCGCAGGCGGAGCAGGCCGAGCTCCCGCGACTGGCGGTCGCGCCGGAGGGCAACCACGAGCCCGCAGACGACCCCGGCCAGCACGACACCGGGGACACCGAGCAGCAGGACGAGCAGCTGCGCGTAGACGGCGTCCTCGCGCGCGCCGAGCAGCGCCGCGCCGAGGTCGTTGCCCACGAGGGCTGCTCCCGCCACGGCGGACGCGTAGTGGTTGGCCCGCGCGGCAGACAGGTCGTACGCCGCGGCGGGGTCGGCCGGGAGCCGGTCGTGCCGGAACGTGGCGTGCAGCTGATGGACGACCGCGGCCTTGCCGATCAGCCGCCCGAAGACCGCGCTCGGGACGAGCAGCACGTTGTCGGGTGGGGCGCTCGCCCCTGCCCCGGCCGGCGCCCCCACCACCTGGAAGAAGGAGTCGGCGGCGGGCAGGTCCACGACCCCGTCCACGGTCGCTGTCGCCGCGCTGCCTCCACCGAGCACGGCGATCGCCGCGCCCGGGCCGGCCGCGAGGTTGGCAGCCGTCTGCTGCTGCAGTAGTACGCCAGTGGCTGCGCCGAGCAGAGGTCGGAGCTCTCGCGGTGCGAAGGCCGCGTAGTCCGGGGGCAGGGAGACGACGTACGCCGCACCGGTGGTGCGTGTGCCCGTTGCTGACGTCGAGCGGAGCCCGGGAACGCGCGCGTAGTCGACCGCACGCACCGCGACCAGATCGGGCACCTTGCGCAGGGCCTGCTCGGCCGCCGCGGTATCGGCGCCGGCGGTCAGCTGAACCTGCCAGTCCAGCGGGACGGCTGCCGCGGCGCGCACCGTGAGCTCGCTCCGGCTCTGCGCGACGAACGACCCCAGCGACGCCAGGAACGCGACGAAGATGCCGACCGCCACGGCCGCTGCCAGCCATTCGGCGCGTCGGGAACGCAGGCCGGCCATCAGGTACGCGGCGCCCGTCATGCCACGACCCGGCCGTCGGCAAGCGCGAGCTGGTGAGGGAACAGCGCAGCGATCTCCGGGTCGTGAGTGGCGACGAGCAGGGCGGTCTCGTGTCGCGTCGCGAGATCGCGCAACACGGCCAGCACCTGCGCACCGGCACTGCGGTCGAGGGTGCCGGTGGGCTCGTCGGCGAGCAGCAGGCGGGGCGCGAGAACCACCGCACGCGCGATCGCGACGCGTTGCTGCATGCCGCCTGACAGCTCCGACGGCAGCGCGTCCGTCGCGTCCCCGAGTCCGAGCAGCACCAGCGCCTCTCGCGCCTGCTCCGCGGCATGCACCGGCGCGATGCCGCGGAACCGCAGACCCAGAGCGGCGTTGTCCAGCGCCGACAGCTCGGGGATCAGCGACGGCGTCTGCGGGACGTAGGAGATCTCGCGGGACGGGACGCCCAGCGTGGCCCGGCCGCGGGTCGGCGGCAGCAGCCCGGCCATGACGAGCAGCAGCGTCGTCTTGCCGCTGCCTGACCGACCCGTGACGGCGTACTGGTCGCCGGTCTCGATCGTCAGGTCGAGACCGTCCAGGATGCGCCGCCCGCCGTACTCGAGCACGACGTCTGCTGCACTGCTGAGGCTCATCCCGGCACCAAGCGGCCATCACGCAGGTGCAGCACGCGGTCGGCCCGCGAGGCCACGACGTCCGAGTGGGTGATCAGCACGGTGGCGCCGTGTGTGGGCCGGCACTGCTGAAGCAGGTCGAGGACGTCTCGTTCCTCTGCGCTGCTGATCTCAGCGGTCGGCTCGTCGGCGAGCAGGACGTCGGGATTGCCGGCGAGCGCCACCGCGAGCCCGGCGCGGGCCGTCTCGCCACCGGAGAGCGATGCCGGTCGGGAGCGACGCACGGCCGACATGCCCAGTCGGTCGAGCAGCTCGTCGGCGCCCGGACCGCCACCACCTCCCGCGCGGCGACGCAAGGAGGCTGCGAGCCGGACGTTCTGCAGGACGGACAGGTGCTCCAGCAACCCGCTCGACTGCGTGAGCACGCCGATGTGGCGGGCCCGCAGGCGTGCTCCGTCGCGGGCGCTGCGGTGACTCAGCTGCTCACCGCAGACCTGCACGTTGCCGCCGTCCGGGTTGTCCAGACCGGCCAGGAGGGCCAGGAGGGTGGACTTGCCCGAGCCGGACGGCCCCGTGACGGCCACCGTCTCTCCGGGCGCGCACGCCAGGCCGACGTCGAGCAGCGCGGCGACCTCACTGCCCCCGCGACGGTAGAAGCGGTGCAGGCCGGCCGCCGAGAGCGGGCTCATGCGATGCGCAGGCTGTTCACCATCGTGCGGTAGGCGTCGACGTTGTCGGCACCGACGGGGCCGTACATCTCCAGCACCACTTCGTGGCCGGACGACACCAGCTCGTAGCGCTCGACCTCGTCGCGGTACTGCCGACCGGTGACCGCATCGGGTGCGGAGTTGCGCCGGTAGACGATCCGTACGCCGCTTCCGCCGGGGAGCTTCACGGCAGCGACGCTGCGCAGCTCGAACGCGGCCTGCGTGCGCCGCAGCTCCGGCACGTCCTTTGTCTTCGCGTCAGCGACGGTCGGCGGACTCGTCGCCGGACCGGCATCGGCTGTCACGCCGTTCAGCTTGTCGGTGAACAGCACGCGACTGCCGGCGACCTGCTCCGCCCAGCCCTCGGGGTGCGCGAAGCGGTAGTGACCGCTTGCACTGCCGTAGGCCACGAAGGCGAGGTTGTCCGGGATGTCGCCCGGCGGGTTGCTCTCAGCCGGCACCGCAGACTGGGCTGCAGGCGCGGCCGGTTGGGCAGACGCGGTAGGGACCGTTGACGCTGCGGCTGCTGACGGAGTCGCGGTCGCGGAGCCGCTCGAGGATCCGGTGCATGCCGCCAGCAGCAGGGGCAGCACCACTGATGACGCGAGAGCCGTGCGCATGTCCCGCACGCTAAGAGCCGTCGCCTCAACAGCGCATGAACGTCTTCACTGCTCGAGGTCACGCAGGGCGCGATGAGTGCGGTCGCTCAGCGTCGGCGTGACGACGTGCGGCAGCTCCACCACGAAGGCCGTCGTACCGGGGAAGGTCGTGTCCTGCCAGCTCGCGACGCTGCCGGGGTATCTCGTCAGCCGTTTCAGGGGCTCACCCATCAGCCCGGCGAACCGTCGCTCGATGGCAACAGACCCTCCGGACTCGTCGACAACGCCCACAGGCTGGTGGAACCAGACCGTGATGGTGGGTCGCATGCGCCGGATGAGCGTGGCCATCGCGCGGGACTCAGGTTCGGAGAGCGGGCCGGTGCCGGAGTACTGCTGATCTCCCGGGTGCCCGAGTCGCCGCCATCTGTAGGGGAAGTTGCGGTTCAGGTCGACGCCGTGCGCGTTCTGCCGTGTTCCCGACGCGACGCCGTCGGGGTTGAGGTCGGGGACCACGATGACCTCGACATCGGGGGAAGGGGGCACGCGGAGCAGCCCGACCGCGAGAGCACGGCCGGCGGTCTCGTCACCGTGGATCACGCCGACGAGCAGCAGTCGCCGTGATGCGTGCGCCGATCCGAGCCGCAGCGAGAGCAGCTCGCGGCCTCGGACCGAGTGCCCGAACACGCTGCGGACCGGTGCGGGCGTGGCGGCGGAAGCGACGGCCGGGCCGCCCCGGGTCGCCTGCCGGGGACCCGGCGCGCGCGTGGCGGTGGGCGGAGCGCAGCCGACCACCTGCAGGAGCGTGACCGCTGCCAGTGCGGAGCCCAGGGTCCGCGCAGCGTGCATGTCGCCATGGCAACCCGCCGGACCTGACCCGGGCCTGAGCGTGTTTTGGCAGGAGGTTCACAGGTTCACGGCGGGCTCTTGTCAGGTTGCGGGACGACCGTCGCCAGCATTCGCCAGCATTCGCCAGCCCTCACAGCCAGGAGACGCCATGTCCGTTCGCAAGCCAGTCGCAGTGGGCGCCGCCCTTGCCGCCTTCGTCGCCGGCGGCGCAGCCGGTGCCGTACTGCTCGGCACCGCCGACGCGGCAACGCCGAGCCCGACCCCCGATGCCACGACGACGACGCCCGGATCAGGCTCGTTCCACAGCAACGAGGACCCTGGGCACGAGGCCGGCGAGAGCGCGGCGCGCGAGGCGGCCGAGAACAACGGCACCGCGACCTTCGGCCGAGGCCCCGGCGGCGGGTCCAACGAGGACCCTGCGCACGAGGCCGGGGAGAGCGCGGCGCGCGAGGCGGCAGAGGGCAGCGGGGCGGCGGCCGGCGGCACGCCGTCGTCAGGCGGGTCCGCGGCAACGGCTCCCTAGCCGCAGGGCACCCAGCCTCCGTACCGGTGCAGCTGCCGGGCACCCCGCGTGCGTGTCGGCGACCGGAGTGGGGCACATTGCCCGGTGAAGGCAGCCTCGCCTTCGGGCGGAAGGAGCCTGGGATGGCTGAGCGCGTATGCCCCTCCTGCGGACGGCCTGGGCCGGTCGAGCTCGAGATGAAGGTCGCGTCCGGAGTGACCCTCACGATGCTGTCCTGCAGCCGCTGTGATCGCCGGTCCTGGCTCGCTGACGGTGCGCCCATCGCGATGGACGACGTCTTCAAGATCACCGCAGGCGACCCAGACTTCACGGTGACACCCAGCGTCAAGGCTCAGCGCCGCGCGGGGAAGCGCCTCAGCTGAGCGGCATCACCAGGTGAGCAACACCGTGGTCGTACGACGTCTGTGCCTCGAGCCCGGCGAGTGCGAACGCGTGCCGCATCGCGCGGTTGTTCATCAGCACGTCGGCCACGAAGTCGACCACCCCGGCTGCCCGCGCGTGCGACCGGAGCATCGTCACCAGGATCGTGCCGAGGCCGTGGTGCTGGTAGTCGTCGGCGACGACCACAGCGACCTCGGCCTGCTGCTGGTCGGGCGGTAGCCGGTCGTAGCGGCCGACAGCGACGAGCCGGCCGACCGGGTCCTCCGCGACGAGTGCGAACCGCTCTGCGCCGTCGACGTGCGTGAAGCGCTCAGCCGCGGCGACGCTGAGCTCCGGTAACGCGGTGAAGAAGCGCTGGTAGACCGTGCGTGAGGACAGTGCACGGTGCATCGCCAGCAGCGCGTCGGTGTCGTCGGCGCGGATCGGTCGGATCTGCAGTCGCGTCCCGTCGACGAGGACGGTGGTCCGGGCCATGGACTCGATGGTCGTCATGACAGCAGCCCCCGGGCAGTCGCCTCGCGCTGAAGGGCTTGTCGCGCGTCGGGATGCGCGACCTGGATCAGGTTTCGGGCCTGGTCCCGGCTCGATGCCGGCCAGATGGCCGCTGCGCCCTGCTCGGTCACGACCCAGGAGTGCTGGAAGCTCGTCGCGGGGCCGTCGAGGGCAGCGACGATCGTCGACCGGCCGGCTTTGGGATGCCAGGACGGCAGCGCGACGACGGCGACACCCCCGGCTGCGTGGAGGGCGCCGACGACGAAGTCGCTCTGACCGCCGAAGCCCGAGTAGATGCGGCCACCGGCCCAGGAAGCGTTGGCCTGCCCGAACAGGTCGACCTGCAGCGCTCCGTTCACGGAGGTCATCCGCGGGTGCCGAGCGATCTCGCCGGGGTCGTTCGTGACCTCGGTGCGAAGCATGCGGACCCGGGGGTTGCCGTCGACCCATGCGTAGAGCTCGGCTGAACCGAACAGGAAGGAAGCGACGAGCTGCTCGTCGCGATCGAGCGCGCCGGCCGACTCCAGGGCGAGCACCCCGTCGGAGAACATCTCGGTCCAGATCCGAAGACCCCGTCGACCCATCAGACCGGACACGGTGGCGTCGGGTACGCCGCCGATACCGAGCTGCAGCGTCGCCCCGTCCTCCACGAACGCCGACACCCGGTCGCCGATGACACGCTCGAGCTCGCCCGGCTGTCTCGGCACGGGGCTGGTCAGCGTCTCGTCCACCTCGAAGCCCAGGTCGATGAGGTCCGTGGACAGCTCGCCGTCGCCGTACGTCCAGGGCATCTGCGGGTTCAGCTGGGCGATGACCAGGCCGCCGCGGCTGCGGACGCTCTCGATGGCGGCAGGCAGGATGTTGACCTCCACGCCGAGGGAGATCCGGCCGGCCCGCGGCACTGTGGTGTGCAGCAGCACGATGTCGGGCGCATGCGTCCGCGCGAACAACCGCGGCACCAGGCTGAGCCGGGCCGGCAGGTAGTCAAGCCGCGCGCTGTGGCGGACTCCCGGCCCCACGAAGGGCGTCTCGTGGACCACGCCCGCGCGCTCCGGCATCCCGGCCTGCGCGTTCAGCGCGAAGAGCCGGTACGACGGGAGCGCCTTGTCCACGCAGCCGAGGACGGCATGCGGAGTCGCGAAGTTGCCGGCGACGACGACGCGTGGCCGGCTGGCGGCGAAGGGGGCCAGGGCTGTCTGCAGTGCGACCTCGTCCACGACTCTCATGTCGTCAGGCTCGTCCGCTCCAGGCCGGTCGGGCAGGGGAGTGCGTCTTCAACACGTGGGACCAAAGACCCTGTTTCCGGCCGGGCCGAGCGCCCATCCTGTGCGAGCACCGGGAGGGGGGCGAGCCGTGGACCGCCTGCAGCCGATCGGCCGTGCAGAGTGCCTGCAGCTTCTTGCGCGGAGCAGTCTTGGCCGGGTCGCTTTCACCGAGCGCGCGCTGCCCGCCATCCGTCCCGTCAACTACACGCTCGTCGGCCATCAGGTTCTCCTGCGCACCGAGAGCGACGGCCTCGGCCGGCGACTCGACGGGCAGGTCGTCGCCTTCGAGGTGGACGAGATGGATGCCGAGCTCGGCACCGGATGGAGCGTCGTCGTCACCGGGACCGCGCACCTGGTGCGCGAGCCCGGCGAGCTGATGCGGCAGGACCCGGTGCCGTTCCTCTCCCTGGCGGGACAGGGGCACGACGCCAGGGTGTGCATCGTGCCGGGCGACATCACCGGCCGCCGGATCCGGTCGGCGTACGACGTCGTCTCGTAGCTACGGCTGTCCGAGGGGGACCCGCCAGGTGATGCGCGTGCCGGCTCCCGGCGTCGACTGCAGGTCAAGCGCACCACCGAGCTGCTCGGCGCGCGCTGCGAGGTTGCCCAGCCCGCTGCGCCGGCTCGTCGGCCCGAGGCCGACGCCGTCGTCGGTGACCTCGAGGACCAGCTCCTCGTCGCGTACGGCGACGCGCACGTCCACCATGCCTGCTGCGGCGTGGCGCGCCGCGTTGCTCAGCGCCTCGCGCAGCGCAGCGAGCAGGTGCTCGGCGACCGGCCCTGGGACGAGTGTGTCGAGGAGCCCGTCCATGCGCAGTGAGGGGGAGAACCCCAGCTGCTCTGCCCCGGCGTCCACGGCCTGCAGGAGCAGGGCCCGCAGCGAGGACTGCTCGTCCTGCGGTGCCTGCAAGCCGTAGATGGTGGAGCGCAGCTCGCGGATGGTCCCGTCGAGGTCGTCGACCGCGCGGCGGACCCGGACGGTCGCCTCCTGCGGCTGCTGGTCGATCAGCCGGGCCGCACCCTCGAGCTGCATGCCGGTGGCGAACAGGCGCTGGATCGTCAGGTCGTGCAGGTCGCGCGCGATGCGGTCACGGTCCTCGAAGACGGCGAACCGCTCGGCGTCACGCCGCCGCTCAGCGAGCTCGAGGGCGACTGCGGCCTGCGCGGCGAAGCTGCTCAGGGCACGCGTCGCCAAGGTGACGTCTGCTTCCTCGAGGCCCGTGACCACCAGGACGCCACGGCCCTCGAGGCCGCCCAGCGGGACGGCGAGGCCGTTCCCCTGTGACGTCGTCGCGGGCAGCTCCGAGGCTGGGACGAGCCGCGTCGTGCCCTCGTCGAGGACCTTCGCAAGCAGGGAGCCGGCCCTGTCGACCAGCCGGCCGCGCTGCGCCTCGGCACCCTCGCCGTCCGCCGCCTCGATGAGGAGTCGCTCGCCGTCGACCGGGAGCGCGACGAAGGCCAGGGCGGCCCCGGTCACCTGCCGCGCTCGCGCCGCGATGAGGGCGAGGACGTCCTCCGGGTCCTGACCGGACAGGAGGGCGGTGGAGACCTCGCTGCTCGCCTCCAGCCACCGCTCGCGGAGCCGGCTCTCGGTGTAGAGGCGGGCGTTCTGGATCGCGACACCCGCTGCCGCCGCGAGACCGAGAACAACAGATTCGTCCTGCTCGTCGAAGCTGCCGCCGCCGCGCTTCTCGGTGAGGTAGAGGTTGCCGAACACCGTGTCACGCACCCGGATGGGGACACCCAGGAAGGAGTGCATCGGTGGGTGCCCGGGTGGGAAGCCGAAGGACTCCGGATGGTCGGCGAGGTTGTCGAGGCGGAGCGGTTTCGGGTCGCTGATGAGCTTGCCGAGGACCCCGTGTCCCGCCGGCAGGCTGCCGATCCGCTCGGTCATCTCTTCGTCGACGCCGACGACGAGGAACTGCGCGAGCCCCAGGCCGTCCGCACTGATGACACCGAGTGCGGCGTACTCCGCGTCGACGAGGGACGCAGCGACCTCCGTGATGTGGTGCAGCACGGTCTGGAGGTCGAGGTCACCTCCGATGGACAGGACCGCGTGAAGAAGGCTGCGCAGCTTCGCGTCGGCGGCCCGGTCCATACGCACACAGTCCCATCCGGACGACCTGAGTGCGGTCCTTCGGCCGCAGAGACCGGGACTTTAGGCCCTGCTGGCTGACCCCGCCGTCGACGAATCTGAGCGCACAGCACCGGACATCCCGTCCATGCCGCCGACAGGAGCACCTCATGCGCCGCAAGACATTCGATGCCATCCTCACCGCGGGCGGGCTCGTGCTCGCGGCGGTCCTGCTCGTCTCCGGTGGACTGCTCACCTGGGGCCACAACTTCGTGACCAACGAGGTGCGCACCCAGCTCACTGCCCAGAAGATCTTCATCCCGCCGGCGGGTCCGGCACTGGCAGACCCCGCGATCAAGCCCTACCTCACCAAGTACGCCGGCCAGCAGCTCGTCAACGGCGACCAGGCCAAGGCGTACGCCGACCACTTCATCGCCGTGCACGTGAAGACGATCAGCGCCAACCGGACCTACGCAGAGCTCGGTGGCGCCCAGACCGCGCTGAAGGCGCAGATCGCCGACGCCAAGACGGCCGGCACCCCTACGGCCGCACTCGACCAGCAGCTGACCGACCTCAACACGGCGCGCGAGACCGTGTTCAAGGGCGAGACCCTGCGCGGCATGCTGCTCAACGCCTACGCCTTCGGGACGATGGGCAAGATCGCCGGCATCGCCGCCGTCGCGTCGTTCGTGGGCGCCGGGATCATGTTCCTGCTGACCCTCCTCGGCCTGCTGCACCTGCGCAGGACGCCGTCTGACGCCGAGCTCCATGTGCCCGGCTGGCACCCCGAGTCGGCCGCTGTCTGATCCTCCCGAACCTGCAGTGGCCGGCGCCCCTCGCGCCGGTCACTGCAGCCGTTTCCAGCCACCTCAGATCGGACCTGCCATGAGCACCCACGCCACCGCTGAAGAGCTCCGCCACGTCGCGCAAGCGGGAGGACTCGCACCGAGCGTGCACAACACGCAGCCCTGGCGCTTCGTCGCAGGCGCGGGTCGCCTCGGACTGCACGCCGACGCGAGCCGGCAGCTCAAGGTCCTCGACCCCGATGGGCGCCAGCTGCACCTGTCCTGCGGAGCCGCGCTCTTCCACGCCCGCGTCGGCGCCCGCGCACTCGGACTCAACGTGAAGGTCAGGCTGCTGCCGGATCCGTCGGCCCCGACGCACCTCGCGGATCTCGTCCTGACCCGCGGCGACCCCGCGACCGATGACGAGGTCCGCCTTGCGACAGCGATCCTTCATCGCCACACCCACCGCGGTCCGTTCGACGACCGCCCGCTGCCGGAGGCGCTGCTCACCATGCTGAGCAACGCAGCGACCGCGGAAGGCGCGCACCTGCACCAGGTCGTCGCTGCCGACGAGCTGATCGAGCTCGAGGTCCTGCTCGCGCGCGCCGATGCCATGGAGGAGGAGGACGGCCGCTACCGGGCCGAGCTGGCCACTTGGGTCCACTTCGGCAGCCCGGTGGAAGACGGCATCCCGGCCTCTGCCGTCGCGTCGGTGCCCGGGTCGTCGCTGCGCCAACGTGACTTCACCTTGACGCATCCCGCGGGAGTGGACGGGTCGGCGCCGCATCCGGATCGCCCCGCAGTCGTCGTACTGACCACTGAGGGCGATGAGCCGCGAGCGTGGCTGCGAGCAGGCCAGGCGCTCGCGGCGGTGCTGCTCCGGGCGGCCGACCACGGCGTGCAGGCGCAACCGCTCGGGCAGGTCACGGACGTCCTCGCCTACCGGCTGGCCCTGAGGGGCGCGCTGGGCATCCTGGGAACACCGCAGCTGGTGCTGCGCATGGGATTCGCCGACCGCAGCCCTGTCACACCGCGTCGGGTTGTCGATGACGTGCTGCTGGCCGTGGCAGATTGAGCGACATGGCCCAGTCGTCGATCCGCGTCTTCCTCCTCGACGACCACGAGATCGTCCGTCGTGGCGTCCGTGAGCTGCTGGAGGCGGAGAGCGACATCGTCGTGGTGGGCGAGGCTTCCACGGCGGCTGAGGCGCTGGCTCGGGTTCCAGCGGCCCATCCGGACGTCGCGGTGCTGGACGTGCGGCTGCCGGACGGTGACGGCGTCACCGTGTGCCGGGAGCTCCGATCCGGCCAGCCCGAGCTTCAGTGCTTGATGCTGACGTCCTTCGCCGACGACGAGGCGCTCTTCGACGCGATCCTCGCGGGCGCGGCCGGCTATGTGCTCAAGCAGATCCGCGGCACCGATCTGGTCGGCGCCGTCCGCACCGTCGCTGCCGGCGGCTCGCTGCTCGACCCACGGGCGGCAGCGGCGGTCATGGAGCGGATGCGCACACCCAAGGCGGCAGACCCGTTGTCCGGCTTGACCGATCAGGAGCGCCGCATCCTGGAGCTCATCGGTGAGGGCCTCACCAACCGCCAGATCGCCGAGCGGATGTTCCTCGCCGAGAAGACGGTGAAGAACTACGTCAGCAACCTGCTCTCGAAGCTCGGGCTGCAACGGCGGACACAAGCAGCAGTGCTCGCCACGGAGACGCGCAGTCCGAGTCGCCGTCCCCCCGCTGACACCTGAGGGAAAGTCCTCGGCCGGCCAGGACCTTCGGCCCTGCCGCTGGGCTTGGTGCGCTCCTAGCGTCGGACCCATCGAACTACGAGAGCACGTCGCGATGGGAGTCAGACATGAGAGCACTCGTCTATCACGGCCCTGGCCGGAAGGCCTGGGAAGAGGTACCGGACCCGACCCTGCAGGCGGACACCGACGCGATCATCCGCGTCGATGCCGTCACGATCTGCGGCACGGACCTGCACATCCTGAAGGGCGACGTTCCTGCCGTCACGGACGGGCGCATCCTCGGCCACGAGGCCGTGGGCACCGTCCAGTCGGTCGGCAGCGCCGTCAAGAACATCAAGCCGGGCGACAAGGTGCTGGTCTCCTGCATCACCGCCTGCGGTGCCTGCCGCTACTGCCGCGAAGGCAGCTACGGCCAGTGCCTCGGCGGCGGTGGCTGGATCCTCGGCCACAAGATCGACGGCACGCAGGCCGAGCTCGTTCGCGTCCCGTTCGCGGACACCTCGACCTACCTCGCACCCTCAGGGGTGAGCGATGAGAACCTGCTCATGCTCGCTGACATCCTGCCCACGGGTTACGAGGTCGGCGTGCTCAACGGCACGGTCCGCCCGGGTGACGTCGTCGCAGTTGTCGGCGCCGGCCCCATCGGTCTGTCCGCGATCATGGGCGCCAAGCTGTTCTCGCCGAGCCACATCATCGCGATCGACAAGGCCGACGCACGCCTGGAAGCTGCGAAGCAGTTCGGGGCAGACATCGTGATCAACAACGGCCGGGAGGACGCCCTCGAGGTCGTCCGTGCGCTCACCGGCGGCTTGGGTGCCGACGTCGCGATCGAGGCCGTCGGCGTCCCCGCGACGTTCGAGCTGGCGACGTCACTCATCCGTCCGGGTGGGCATGTCGCCAACATCGGCGTGCACGGAGAGCCGGCGACTCTGCACCTCGAGGAGCTGTGGATCCGCAACGTCACCATCACGACCGGCCTGGTGGACACGTACTCCACTCCGACCCTGCTGTCGCTGCTCCGTGGCGACGCGATCGATGCCGGGAAGTTCATCACGCACCACTTCACGATGGATCAGTTCATGGATGCCTACGACGTCTTCTCCCGTGCGGCGGAGACAAGCGCGCTCAAGGTCGTACTGACCAGAAGCTGATCGAGAACCGCTGCCGGCGCGCCCCTCGGGCCGCCGGCAGCGCTGTGCGGTCGTCCGGTCAGAGGACCCGTCGACCCGTGAGGCGCGCAGGTGAGATTCGGATGACTGAGTGCCTCGGCCCGGCCGCCCATGGCTCTGCCGATGCTCGGCCGCTCCGAGCCTGCGCGAGCGACTCGCGCACCGCCCTGCCGTGGACGACGACCGACCATCCTGCGTGGGCAGTCTCATCGAAGCCGTCGACCTCGAACGCGACGAGCTCGCGTCGCTCCGCGGCCTGCAGCTTCGGTCCCGGACCGGACCGGATCAAGACGTCGTCTCCGTCGAGCACGTAGTTGACCGGCACGATGTCCGGCACGCCGGCGCGTGCGATGAAGGCCAGCCGTCCGACCTGGCGAGTTGCCAGCAGCCGCTTGCACTCGTCGGCGGTGAGGAGCCGCAGGACCCCGTCCGCCTCGTCGTCCTCGCCGGCGTCGGAGTCCGGTCTCAGCAGCCTGGTGAGCTCTGCTCGCTGGGCGACTGCGTGGCCCACGGCGAGCGTCGCCTCCCGGGCGTTGTCGAGTGCCAGCAGGCCATGCCGGCTGGCCTGCGCGACCAGGATGCGAGGCACGTTCACAAGTCTCATCAGCGCGTCCTCCTCCGACGCAGCCGCGGACCGGCCGCGCCCCGCCATGCTCTCGGAGCGGATCCACCGGTCACAGGGACCAAAGTCCCCAATCAGGGAGCACGCGGGCCGCCGTTGTCGGGGTGACCAATGCCGCCGTCAGCCGGGACTTTCGGCTCTCCTTGGGAACCGGTGATCTCTCTAGCGTTGGCGGTGCACGACGGAGGTCTCGCAGACGGAACAAGAGGAGCTCATCATGAAGCGCAGCATCGCCACCTACATCGCCATCACCGTGCTCGCCCTCTTCGGATTGGGTGGCCTGGTCGGCGGATCTGTCGCCGTCGGGATGGTCGACAGCAACCTCAAGGCGCAGGGCATCACCTTCGCCGCCGACAGTCAGTACGCCGGGCAGCAGGTCACGAACGGCCTCGACGCCTATCGCTTCCAGCAGGCGATCGACGGCCACGTCAAGGCCGCGCTGAAGCCGGCCGGCTTCACGACGTACGAGCAGGTCTCGGCCGCATCGCGGGCCAGCGCAACCACCGCCAATCCCGCCGGTGACCCGAAGCTCGCCGGTCTGCGCCGTACCGCACTTGACGGGCAGCTGCTCCGCGGCACCCTGTTCAGCAGCTTCGCATGGTGGATGGTCGGCTGGGTCGGCATCGGAGCCGGCGTTGCGTTCCTCCTCCTCGCCGGGCTCGGGGTCTTCATGATCCGCAGCACTCGCGAGACGCTGTTCTTCCCGGCGCCTGCGGCGACCCGGGAAACGGTGTCCGTCTGATCCAGACGGCCTCCAAGGAGATGGCCCGCCACCTGGCGGGCCATCTCGCATGTCCGGGCCGCTTAGGGGTCTTTCGCCTCTACGTCGCTCACCGGCGTGCTGTGAGTGTGGAACCTGCAGGGCGCACGCCCTGCCCCAACCGGGAAGTGTTGCCATGAGCCTCGCTGTCAACGTCACCGCGACGGACGCCTTGCACGATCTCCAGGTCCTCGACGCAGAGCAGATCGAGGCGATGCCGTGGACCGAGCTCGTCGGCTGCGCCGGGGTGGAGCAGAAGGTGCTCTGGAACCTGGGCGGCTTCACGCAGGCGCTGATCCGCTACGCGCCGGGCTCTGCGACTGCGGGTGATCCGCACCTCGCGGCGCACCATCACGTCTGGGTGCACAGCGGCAGCATCACCTTTGCGGGCAGACGCCTCACCGCCGGCTCCTACGCCCACGTGCCCCCGGGTGTGGCGCACCCCGCGACAGAGGTCGGTCCGCGGGGCTGCATCGTGCTGCAGATGCACCGGCCACACCCGCCCCGCGAGGGCGAGCGGCTGGCGGTGCAGTCATGACGGACATCACGCAGCCGCTCGTTGTCGGTGTCGACGGCTCCGCGCCCAGTGACGCGGCGCTTCAGTTCGCCTGCGGCGAGGCTGCCGCACGGCGGCTGCCGCTCGCCATCGTGCATGCCTGGCAGCCGTTCCCCGCCTACGCCAGCGCCGCCATGATGGGCCCTGGACCGGTCACTCCCGCACCGATCGAGATGGCTCAGTTCGGCCGGCAGCTCCTCGATGCCGCAGCCGAGGTCGCCGACACGTTCGGTCCCGCACTCCTCCACGAGGAGTACCTCGTGGAGGACCACGCCCCGGCTGCGCTGCTCGCCGCCAGCGAGAACGCGCTGCTTGTCATCGTCGGTGGGCGTGACCGAGCACGGCACGAGGCGGGCTGGCTCGGTCCGGTGCCGCTTCGGCTCGCAGCGAAGTCGCACTGCCCGGTTGTCGTGGTGCCGAGCGGGGTCGATCTCGCCGGCGATGTCACCGTCGGAGTCGACTGCTCTGCGCTGTCCGAGGACGCCCTCGCGTTCGCCTTTCACCAGGCGTCTCGACGGGGCTCACCGCTCACCGCGGTCCTCGCCTTCGACTTCGACGCGCGACTCACCGGCTTGGACACGAGCCTGCTCGCGGACCGGCGCGCCAACGCGGAGCGCCAGCTGAGCGAGGCGCTCTCCGGCTGGAGCGACAAGTTCCCGGAGGTCGTGGTCCGCCGCGTCGTCACGGACAAGGCACCGATTCGGGCGCTCCGGGCGGCGTCGTCGACTGCCGGCCTGGTCGTTGTCGGTACCCACGGCCGCGGTGTCTTCCTGCGGCACGTCCTCGGCTCGGTCAGCTCGGCCCTGCTGCGGGTCAGCGAGTGCCCGGTCGCCGTCGTGGGATCGCCAGCTCGAGATGCAGAGCCAGATCGCTCGTGAGCACCAGGCGGGCCCGCGGCGGGCTGTCCCGCGTGTTCGGCCTGGATCTCGTGCTGCTGCATGCACCCTCGGTCTGGGACTTCCGCGAAGAGGTCATCCTGCAAGGCCCGCTGGCCGACGTCATCCCTTCGACGACGCAGTTCGAGATGTATCCCATCGGCATGACGAGCATCGCGGCCTACCTGGAGTCGAACGGCTACAACGCCCGCATCGTCAATCTCGCCTACCGCATGCTCCGCACACCCGGCTACGACGTGGCAGCCCGCATCGCATCGCTGCACCCTGTCGTGTTCGGCATCGACCTCCACTGGCTGCCGCATGCCAACGGCGCTCTGGGCATCGCCGAGCTCGTCAAGTCCGTCCATCCGGACTCGAAGGTGCTGCTCGGGGGCCTCTCCGCCAGCTACTTCCACCTGGAGCTGATGGAGAGCAGCGCGGTTGACTTCGTGCTGCGAGGAGACTCCACGGAGGAGCCGTGTCGGCAGCTGCTGCAGGCACTCCGCGAGGGCAGCCCGCTCGAGGCCGTGGAGAACCTGACGTGGCGGCGACCGGATGGAGCGGTGGTCGTCAACCCGCTGACCTTCGTGCCCGTGGACCTGGACTGGATCGACGTCCCTGCCTACGACTTCATGCTGCACGCGGTGTTCAAGTACGGCAGCCTCTCCGACTTCCTGCCGTATCTCGAGTGGCTCCGCTACCCCTCGACGATGCTGCTGAACTCACGCGGGTGCGCCTTGGACTGCGCGATCTGCGGGGGATCCAGCTCGGCCTACGCGAAGGTGGTCGGCAGGTCCGGACCGTCCATGCGTTCCCCCTCGAAGCTCGTCGCCGACGCTCAGGTCATCGCGTCGTTCTCCAAGGCTCCGATCTTCGTCGTCCACGACCTTCGCGTCGGTGGGAACGAGCGCGCTGCCGACTTTCTCAGCGAGTTCGAGGCGGCAGGTATCAGCAACGAGCTCGTCATCGAGGTCTTCACTCCTGCAGACCGAGACTTCTTCGGTGCGGTACGCCGTGCCACCAGCTCGTGGAGCCTTCAGCTGACGATCGAGTCGCCGGATCCGGAGATCCGCAAGATCAACGGGAAGTTCGGCGTCTCCAACAAGGCGGTGGAGGAGACGCTCGAGGCCGCGCTGGCGGAAGGCTGCAGCAAGGTCGATCTGTTCTTCATGGTCGGCTTGTCCGGCCAGGACAGTGCCTCGGCCATGAGCACCGTCCCTTACTGCCGACAGCTGGTGGAGCGCTTCGACCGAGATCCGCGGCTCCAGTTCTACGTGGCACCGCTCGGCCCGTTCCTCGATCCCGGCAGCCGTGCGTACGAGCACCCGGAAGAGCTCGGCTTCCATCGGAGATTCAGCACCCTCGCCGAACACCGTGCGGCTCTGATCGGCCCGACCTGGGAGGACATGCTCTCCTTCCACACCGACTGGATGAGCCGTTCGCAGATCGTCGCGACGACGTACGAGGTGGGTGCAGCGCTCAACGACCTCAAGCGGGAGTTCGACCTGATAGACGGCCCGACTCACGCCAGCGTGGCTTCGCACCTGCAGTCGGCCGTATCCCTCCTCGCCGAGGTGCGCATGGCCAAGGAGCTGCCGGAGCCGTCGCGGACCGACACGCTCAGGGGACTCCAGCATCTGCTGGCGAAAGCCAATACCGGCACGCTGGTCGGGGAGGACGAGCTCAAGTGGAAGACGCCTGCCGGCCTGCGCGTGACATGCGCGCTCGCGCGTCGGCTCGTGACGGCGCTGTTCGCGGAGACGGCTCGTGGCTGGTCGCGCTACCGCGGGCGTTACGACACGGCGATCGCCAACCCGGAGCGGCTTGCTCCTGTGACTCGGAGCGGTTCGGTAGACGTGGTCATCTCGAGGCGAAGCTCGCTCGGGACCTTGGACCCTGGCATGTCGCGTGAGGCCCGGCAGAGGGTGTCACCATGAGAAGGAACACCTGATGCTCACGCGGGACGCCGAGGCGACTCTGCAAGCGCCCACGGGCGCCGACCTGGCGCAGGTCGACGCCTGGTGGCGGGCGTGCAACTACCTCACCATCGGCCAGATCTACCTCAAGGACAACCCGCTCCTGCGGCAGCCACTGACTGCCGACCACATCAAGCCGCGGCTGCTCGGCCATTGGGGAACCAGCCCGGGGCTGTCCTTCGTCTACGCCCACCTGTCCCGCCTCATCCGCGCGACCGGGCAGCAGGCGATCTACCTCGCCGGTCCTGGTCACGGCGGGCCGGCGCTGGTCGCGGCCGGCTGGCTCGAAGGCAGCTACAGCGAGATCTACCCGCAGGTGTCGCAGGACGTCGCCGGCCTCGGCCGGCTGTTCCGGCAGTTCTCCACGCCCGGGGGCATTCCGAGCCACGTCTCCGTCACGACTCCTGGATCGATCCATGAGGGCGGCGAGCTCGGCTACGTGCTGGTCCACGCTTTCGGTGCCGTCATGGACAACCCCGAGCTGCTGGCAGTGGCCGTGGTCGGGGACGGCGAGGCCGAGACCGGACCGCTGGAGGGCTCGTGGAAGGGCATCTCCTTCCTCAACGCCGCGCGGGACGGCGCGGTGCTCCCCGTGCTCCACCTGAACGGCGCGAAGATCTCCGGGCCGACGGTGCTGGGCCGGAAGCACCCGGCTGAGGTCCGGTCGCTGTTCGAAGGTCACGGCTATCGCGTCCTCGAGGTCGAGGGTGACGACCTGCCCGGCATGCACATGCGGTTCGCCACCGCGCTTGCCGACGCCTGGACCGACATCCGGGAGATCCAGACCGCGGCCCGCTCCGGAACAGCCCCCGCGGTCCGGCCGAGATGGCCGATGATCGTGCTCCGCACGCCAAAGGGATGGACCGGGCCTCACGAGGTCGACGGGGTGCGCATGACAGGGACCTTCCGGTCCCACCAGGTGCCACTCGCCAACGTCCGGGACAACCCGGCCCACCTCGCGATGCTCGAGGCCTGGCTGCGCTCCTACCAACCGGACGAGCTCTTCGACGACGCGGGAGCCCCTGCCGAGCTGGTCAGGGCGGCGAACCCGGTCGGGGCGCTGCGCATGAGCGCGTCCCCGCACGCCAACGGCGGGCTGCTGACGCTGGATCTCGATCTGCCGAACCACCGCGACTACGCGCTCGAGGTGCCGCGACCTGGGCAGATCCGCGCGGAGTCGACCCGCCAGTTCGGTGAGCTGCTCCGCGATGTGTACATCCGCAACCCCCACAACTTCCGGCTGTTCTGCCCGGACGAGACCAACAGCAACCGGCTCGGGGCCGTCTTCGAGGCCAGCGACCGCGCCTTCATGGAGCGCACTGAGGACGACGATGTCTCCCTGTCGCCCGACGGCAGGGTCATGGAGGTGCTCTCCGAGCACAGCTGTCACGGCTGGCTCGAGGGCTACACCCTGACGGGACGCCATGGCGTGTTCGCTACCTATGAGGCGTTCGCGATGGTGAGTGCGTCACAGACCGTGCAACACGGCAAGTGGCTCGAAGAGGCAGCGCACCTACCGTGGCGGGTGAAGGTGCCCAGCTTGAACATCCTGTTGACCTCCACCGCCTGGCGCAACGATCACAACGGCTTCTCCCATCAGGGTCCCGGCCTGCTCCAGAACGTCATCACCCAGCGTGGTGACGTGTCCCGGGTGTACCTCCCGCCGGATGCCAACTGCCTGCTCTCCGTCGCCGACCACTGCCTGCGGTCCCGCTCCTACATCAACGTCATCGTCATCGACAAGCAGCCGCAGCTGCAGTTCCTCTCCATGGCCCAGGCGGAGGAGCACTGCGCGCGGGGAGCTGGCATCTGGGAGTGCGCCGGCAACGATGACGGCACCAGGGAACCAGATGTGGTGCTTGCTTGCGCGGGTGACGTCGTCACCATGGAGACGGTGGCCGCAGCGCGGATCTTGCGCGAGCGGCTCCCCGACCTGAGAGTCCGGGTCGTGAACGTCGTCGACCTCATGAGCCTGCTCAGGCCGCGCGACCATCCCCACGGGATGTCCGAGACCTACTTCGCCGAGCTGTTCACCGATCGCGTCGACGTGGTGTTCGCCTTCCACGGCTTCCCTGGCGCAGTGCATCAGCTCGTGCACGGCAGGCCGGCAGCTGACAGGTTCCACGTTCGCGGCTTCATCGAGCAGGGCACGACGACAACGCCGTTCGACATGGTCGTACGCAACCGCGCCTCCCGCTACCACCTCGTGATCGACGCCATCAACAACGCCGCTCGGGTCCCACGTGGCGCAACCGCCGTCAAGAAGTGGTGCGAGGCGAAGCTCGCGGAGCACGAGGCGTACGTCGTGGAGCATCTCGAGGACCTGCCGGAGGTGCGTGACTGGGTCTTGGGTGACTGGGCGAAGCAGGCGTGACGTGAAGGTGCTCGTCGTCAACGCCGGCTCCAGCAGCCTCAAGCTGTCCGTGCTCGCCGACGACGAAGTCCTGGCCGCACGCTCCGTCGAGCGCTGGGACGGCCAGGGCAGCCTGACCGAGCTCGGCGAGCTGCTGGAGGAAGTCGGCCCGGTCGACGCTGTCGGACATCGGGTCGTTCACGGCGGGCCGCGGCACGCCGGTCCGGCTCGGATCGACGCGGCGCTCATCGGTGAGCTGATCGCGCTGACAGAGCTGGCGCCTCTGCACCAGCCAAGGGCGCTGGCCGCGATCGACGCACTCAGGGGACTGCTGCCGAGCACGCCACAGGTCGCCTGCTTCGACACCGCGTTCCACCACACGCTGCCATCCGCAGCCGCCACCTACGCGCTCCCCGCTGCATGGAACGAGCGGTGGGGCCTGCGCCGGTATGGGTTCCACGGCCTGTCGCACGCCTACGCGGCGGGCCGTGCGGCGCAGATCGCCGGACGCTCGACGGACGGCCTGCGGGTCGTGTCCTGCCACCTCGGCGCGGGCGCCTCCTTGTGCGCCGTCGTCGGCGGCGTCAGCGTCGATACGACCATGGGCTTCACGCCGTTGGCGGGTCTCGTCATGGCAACCCGTTCCGGATCGGTCGACCCAGGCGTCCTGATCTGGCTGCTGCAGACCGGACGCGTTCCGCTGGATGAGCTCGCCGATGCTCTGGCCCACCGGTCGGGGCTCGCCGGCCTGTCGGGGACCTCCGGCGACCTCAGAGACGTCCTCGCTGCCCGCGACCACGGAGAACCCGCCGCGGTCCTGGCCTATGACGTCTTCGTGCACAGGCTGGCGCGCCAGGTCGGTGCGATGGCGACCAGCTGCGCCGGCCTCGACCTGCTCGCGCTCACCGGCGGGATCGGCGAGCACGCGGCCGTTCTCCGCGCCGACCTTGCAGAACGGCTGCGGTATTTGGGGGTGTCGATCGATGCCGCGCGCAACGCCGAGACGAGCAGCGACTCGGATGTCTCCGTTCCGGGTTCTGCCGTGCGAACCATCGTCGTCACAGCCGGCGAAGACAGGCAGATTGTGCGCGAGGTCACAGCGCTTCTTGCCTGACCGAGCCACATGAAGGCCTTTCGCCTCTGCCGCCGTTAGGTGCCTGAGCAGAGGCTGAGGCCAGCGCCTGACGCGGTCATCGCAGAGCGGTCGGCGCCCCGCACGAGCCGACCAAGGAGGCGGTGGTGACGACTCTTCTTCACCCCCCGATCACAGCAACACAAGCAGCTGCCCGCACCGTGGACGCGACGAAGGTGTACGGCAGGGGACAGACCGAGGTGCGCGCTCTGGATGGCGTCACCATCGAGTTCGCGCAAGGCCAGTTCACCGCCATCATGGGACCGTCCGGTTGCGGGAAGTCGACGCTGCTGCACTGCCTGGCCGGGCTGGACGACCTCACCTCAGGTCACGCCTTCATCGGTGATGCCGACCTGAGCGCGCTCAACGACAACGAGCTGACCCTGTTGCGTCGCGAGCGGATCGGCTTCGTGTTCCAGTCCTACAACCTGATCCCCACGCTCACCGCGTTGGAGAACATCCGCCTTCCTCTTCGGCTTGCCGGCGAGACCGGCGACACCGACTGGATCAGTACGGTCATCGACACCCTCGGCCTCACGGAGCGCACCGCGCATCACCCGGCTGAGATGTCAGGCGGGCAGCAGCAACGAGTAGCGGTCGCACGGGCACTCGCGACTCGGCCTCGCATCATCTTCGCCGACGAGCCGACCGGGAACCTGGACTCCAAGGCAGGGGCCGAGGTCCTCGCCTTCATGCGCCGTGCTGTCGATGACATGAAGCAGACCATCGTCATGGTGACGCACGATCCGAACGCGGCCAGCTACGCCGACCGAATCGTCTTCCTCGCCGACGGCCGCATCGTCGATGAGATGGAGCACCCGACAGCCGTTCGCGTGCTCGAGCGCATGAAGCGCTTCGGGGAGTGACGGGACATGTTCGCCACCGCACTCTCGTCTCTGCTGGCCCACAAGCTCCGGATGCTCGCCGTGGCCACCGCCGTACTGCTCGGCGTCGCGTTCATGGCCGGCACCCTCGTCTTGACGGACACTGTCGGACGAACCTTCGACAACCTGTTCGGTGACGTCTACAAGAACACCGACGTCGTCGTCCGAGCCAAGGCCGCGTTCGACGGTCCTACTGCCATGGGTGCCCAGCGCGGTCGCGTCGACGCGGCTGCTCTGGCTGCCGTACGGGCCGTGCCCGGCGTCCGCGAGGCCCAAGGCAACGTCCTCGGCTACGCCCGTCTCATCGCCAAGGACGGGCACGCCCTCGGGCACCCCTCCAACGGTGCCCCGGCGCTCGGCGGCGACTGGACCGTGTCGACCCGCCTGAACCCCTACACGCTCGCCGCCGGGTCCCCGCCGACTGCGGCTGACGACGTCGTCATCGACCGCAAGAGCGCGCGTGACGGCGATCTGCAGGTCGGAAGCGTGACCACCGTTCTCGTCCAGGGACCGCCCATGAAGGTTCGGGTCTCGGGCATCGCGACGTT
This sequence comes from Frankiales bacterium, assembly GCA_025465135.1. Lineage (GTDB taxonomy): Bacteria > Actinomycetota > Actinomycetes > Mycobacteriales > SCTD01 > RYN-124. Next base: position 40,441 of record JAODNA010000076.1, read on the forward strand.
CGGCTCGACCGACAGCCCCGGTGGTGCCACCGTCGTGCTGTTCCGCTCCGACGTCGCGCAACGGGTGATCGCTGCCCCGGGAACTTTCGACCAGATCGCTGTCGCCGCCGACCGCGACGTGTCGTCCAGTCAGCTCGCCAGCCGCGTCAGGGCTGTGATCCCCAGCACCGCTGAAGCCGTCACCGGTGCCGCGGTGACCAAGGAGACCCAGGATGCTATGGCGGTTGCGTTCTCCTTCTTCACGACCTTCATGCTCGTCTTCGCGCTCATCGCCCTGCTCGTCGGCGCGTTCATGATCTTCAACACGTTCTCGATCACCGTCGCGCAGCGCACCCGAGAGAACGGCCTGCTGCGCGCCCTCGGAGCCACGCGGCGACAGGTCCTGGCGGCGGTCCTGCTCGAGGCGCTGATCATCGGCGTTCTGGCGTCCGTGGCCGGGCTCTTCGTCGGCCTCGGGGTTGCCGTCGGGCTCAAGGGGCTGCTCGGCCTCATCGGCTTCGACATCCCGGCATCCGGCGTCGTGTTCACGCTCAAGACCGTGCTCGTTTCGGTCCTGGTGGGGGTTGCAGTGACCTGCGCTGCCGCGCTCTCACCCGCCCGGAAGGCAGGTCGGGTTCCTCCGATAGCCGCGATGCAGGCCGGCAACACAGGTGTGGCCGTGAGCAGCTCGAGACGGCGCGTCGTCGTCGGAACGATTCTTACCGCGGGGGGTGTCGCTACCTTGATGACCGGGCTGTTCAGCTCGGTCGGAAAGCCCGTGACGGTCGTCGGTGTCGGTGCCCTGTTGGTGTTGTTCGGTGTCTCGGTGCTCGGCCCCACGGTTGCTCGGCCGCTCAGCAGGATCATCGGCGCACCTCTGGCGCGGCTTCGCGGAGTCACCGGCGACCTCGCCCGCGAGAACGCCATGCGCAACCCGCGTCGTACCGCAGCCACGTCAGCTGCGCTGATGATCGGCGTCGCGCTCGTCGGTTTCATCACCATCTTCGTGGCCTCGGCAAAGGCGTCCTTGAACGACACGATCGACCGCGCTTTCACGGGAGACATCGTCGTCAACACGGGTGCCGGGATGTCGGGAGGTGTGGACCCCGCCTTCGCCAGAGGGCTCACCACCTTGCCGGAGATCGCGGCCGCCAGCGGCGTCCGGCAGTCACTCGCGCTCGTCGCCGGCGACGCCGCCATCGTGACGGCCGCCGACCCGAAGCAGGCCTTCCAGATCCTGGACATCAAGCCGCTGTCCGGTTCCCCTGACCAGCTCGGAGTGGACGCGATCGCGGTCCACAAGGACACCGCCGCCCGGCTGCACGTCCGTGTCGGCGATGTCCTGCCTGTCGTGTTCAAGGACACCGGACCGAAGTCGATGCGGATCGCCATGATCTACGGCGAGATCCAGCCGGCGCGCACGTACTTCATGAGCATGGCGGCGTACGACGCGAACTTCTCGAACCGCTACGACACGATGGTGTTCGTCAAGAAGGCAGCGACCGCGGACGCGGCGGCTGCCCTTCAGGCCGTGAAGCAAGCCGCCGCGGCGTATCCCGGCGTCGACGTCCTGGACCGGGCTGGCTTCAAGACCGATCAGTCCAAGCCGTTCAACCAGATGCTCACGCTGGTCTACGCACTGCTCGGGCTCGCCATCCTGATCGCACTTCTCGGGATCGCCAACACCCTGGCGCTCTCGGTCTTCGAGCGGACGCACGAGATCGGCCTGCTTCGCGCGGTCGGCATGACGCGTGCGCAGCTGCGGGCGTCGCTCCGGTGGGAGTCCGCGATCATCGCGCTGCAGGGCACTGCCCTCGGGTTGGTGATCGGGATCTTCTTCGGATGGGCCCTGGTGCGGGCATCCTCCAGCTTGGGCATCACGACGTTCGCGTTGCCGGTGCCGAGCCTCGGGGTGATCGTGGTGCTGGCCGCCCTTGCGGGGATGGTCGCAGCCATCGGACCGGCCCGCCGGGCCGCGAGGCTGAACGTCCTGAAGGCGATCGTCAGCACATGAGGGGCGACGCGCGGCGACCTGCTCGGCACCTGGGCACCCAGCTCGGTCATGTCCTTGCGGACCTGCCTGTCTTCCTGACCTCTCCGCTCTTCCGCCGTCGGCACCTGACCTGGGGCGCAACGGCGAGCGAGCTGGCAGCTCCGATGCCCGGCGACGAGCTGCTGCCCCGGGCTCAGTACCGGTCGACCAGAGCGATCGACATCACGGCCTCACCCGATCTCGTCTGGCCGTGGCTGGTGCAGGTCGGCTGTCAACGGGCTGGTTGGTACAGCGACGACCTGCTCGACAACCTGGCTCGTCCCAGCGCGAGCGAGCTCGTGCCGGCGTTCCAGCACCTCGCCGTCGGGCAGTGGGTGCCGATGTCACCGTCCATGCCCACGGATCGCAATGCGCTGCAGGTGCACTCCTTCGAGGTCGACTCATGGATGCTGTGGACCAAGCCGGACAGCACGTGGGCCTGGCAGCTGACCCCCACCACCACCGGTGGCACCCGACTGGTGACGCGCATCCACGCCACGTACGACTGGCACCGTCCCGTCACGGCTCTCGTCGGCGTCCTGCTCATGGAGCTCGGCGACTTCGCGATGCTGCGCAGGATGCTCTGGGGCATCAAGGCACGGGCCGAGGCGCTCGCGTCGGCGCGGACGGTGGCGAGCAGGCCATGACAGCCGGCGCGGCGATCGTCGCTGGTGCCCGGCGGGGCGAGCCGGCCGTCCGCGGCTCAGCGCCTCGGGAGCGTCGTGCGGAGCAGCGGCTCGCCATCGCGGTCGGACTGTCGGCGGTCGTCTTCTCGGCGCTGTACCTGCTCTCCGACGTCTACGAGGCCGTGCAAGGCGGCTTCTCCTCCGGTCAGCTGTGGTTGACGCTGATCGCCGAGGCCGCGCTTCCCGTGTTCGTCATCGGCTTGGCCTTGGCCCAGCGGCCGCGCTTCGGCAGGCTCGGCTGGACGAGCGCATGGGCCTACGCCTACAGCTTCGTCTTCTTCTCGGGCACGGTCGTGTACGCGCTGGCTCGCAGCACCGACACCTACAGCGACCTGACTCGGCAGCTCGGCCCCGTGATGCTCGTGCACGGGGCCATCATGGTGGTCGCCGGCGTCGGTTTCGGTGTTGCTGTCCTGCGCGCAGGGGTCCTCCCCGGCTGGACGGCGGTCGCCCTGATGACCGGTGTCGTCCTCGTTGCGGTCACGCAGACCCTGCCCTCCGCGACGGGCCTCGCGGCAGCGACGATCCGTGATGCAGCCTTCGCCGGCATGGGCGCGGCGCTGCTCAGATCGCGGCGATGACATGACTGCCTCGCGAGGAGCTGCTGACCCTGCCCTTGTTCTTGCCGGCAGTACGGTCGATCGCCTGCTCGGCAGCTGGTCCGCTCGGGTCATCGCAGGGCTCAGCGTCCCGTACGCGATCACGATGGTGCTCGGGTTCAGCTCGATGGGCAACCTTCGCGACCCCCTGCCCGATCCCTACCTGGCGGTGGCCGAGCTCCTGATCCTCCTCATGGCGCCGTTCATGGTGACGTTGATGGTCGCGGTGCATGCCTGTGCCCCTGCGCGGCTGCGCGCGCTGAGCCTCACCGCACTGGGCTGGATGCTGATCCTCGCGGCAGTGACCATGACGGTGCACTTCGTCGAGCTGACCTTCGTACGGCGGATCAACCCCGCAGACGTGCCCGGCTTCGACCGCCTGCTCGACTTCCAGTGGCCGTCACTCCTGTACGCCGCCGACATCGCCGCGTGGGACCTGTTCCTGGGCTTGTCACTGCTGTTCGCGGCTCCGGTGTTCAGCGGCCTGCGCTACCGGTGGGCCCGCCGCGGCCTCTTCGCCAGCGGTGCGCTCTGCCTGCTCGGGCTCGTCGGCCCGGTCTTCAACGTGCTCGCCTGGCGGGGCCTCGGCATCTTCGGCTACGCGGTGGTGTTCCCCATCACCTGCCTCGCGCTCAGCCGCGCCTTCGCCACTCGCGGCGTCGTCGCTGACCGACGACCGCCCGGACCTATCCCCTCGCTAGGGTCGGCCTCGTGTCGGGAGTCGTCGGGCGTGGTCTGAGCAAGCTGTACGGCGCGGTGCAGGCGCTCGACGAGGTCGACCTCGACGTCCCGCCCGGAACAGTGCACGGCCTGCTCGGGCCGAATGGCGCCGGCAAGTCAACCCTTCTGCGGATGATGCTGGGGCTGGTGCGGCCGGATCAGGGCACGCTGGAGGTCGGCGGGGTGGTCGCCGGGTTTGTAGAGGTCCCCGGTGCCTACCCGTACCTCACCGGCCGGCAGAACCTCGAGTTCCTCGCCCGCCTCGACGATGCGCCGGGCGATGTGTCGACCGTGCTCGAGCAGGTCGATCTCGCTCCGCGTGCCGACACCAAGGTGTCGGGCTGGTCGCTGGGCATGCGCCAGCGGCTGGCGATCGCAGGGGCGCTGCTGCGGGCGCCCGACATCCTGCTCCTCGACGAGCCGGCAAACGGTCTGGACGTGCTTGCTGCCCGGGCTCTGCGCGAGCTCGTGGCCGGGCTGGCCACGGAAGGCCTCACGGTGATCCTCAGCAGCCATGACCTCGCGGAGGTCGACGCGCTGTGCGAGGACGCCACGGTGCTCGTGTCGGGGCGAGTGGCGTGGACCGGCAGCATCGGCGCCCTGCGCGCGCGTCCGGGCCGACACCGGATGAGCACCAGCGACGACGCACGTGCGTTTCGCCTCGCGCCTTCTGCGCTCGACGTGCAGATGGCAGACGGTGCCCTGCTGCTGCACGGCGACACGGCCGGTGTCGACGCCTACGTCCTGGCGCTTGGTCGCGAGCAGATCGCGGTGCGCTCGCTACGGCCGGCGTCGCTCGCCCTCGAGGATGCCTTCCTGGAGCTGACCCGATGAGCGTCGTCCGCGCGGAGCTGTTCAAGCTGGTCGAACAGTCGCGTGTCCGCGTGCTCGTCATCGTCTGTCTGCTCGGGCCGCTGCTCGTGGCGTTCGTACTCGACCGGCAGTCAGGCTTGCCCAAGGACACCTTGTTCGGTCGGCACGTGCATGAGTCCGGCTACGCCCTTCCGCTCGTGATCCTCGGCTTCGCCGGCACCTGGGGCTTCCCGCTGCTGACCAGCCTCGTCGCCGGCGACATCTTCTCCTCCGAGGACGGGCACGGCACGTGGCCGGCTCTGCTCAGCCGCAGTCGCACCAGGGCACAGGTGTTCACCGGCAAGGTGCTCGCCTCTGCCCTGGTTGCGGCCGGGCTGCTCGCGGTCACGGCGATGACGAGCCTGCTCGCCGGTCTCGTGCTGTCGGGCAGCACGCCTCTCGTCGGCCTCTCAGGCACAGAGCTGGCGCCGGGCCGCGCCGCAGTGCTCGTCGCCGCCAGCTGGGCGACCGCGCTCGCGCCACTTCTCGGCTTCACGGCTCTGGCCTGCCTGCTGTCCGTCGTCAGCCGCAGCAGCGTGATCGGCGTGGCGGGCCCTGTTGTGCTGGGCCTGGTGATGCAGCTGCTCGCCCTGCTCGGCGGTCTCGGGGACGCAGCGAACGTGCTGCTGACGACACCCTTCGGCTCCTGGCACGGGCTGGTGCGCGAGCACCCCTTCTACGGCCCGCTGGGGCAGGGCGTGCTCGTCAGCGTCGTCTGGGGTGCGATCTGCCTGGCAGTTGCCCGCTGGGTCCTGCTGCACCGGGACATCACGTGAAGCGGGTCGGCGTCGCACTCGTGCTCGGGCTGTTGACGACCGCGTGCAGCACGCCGGCGACACCGGCTGCGCTGTCGTCCTCGTTCGCCGAGGTCTTCGCCGGTTTGTACGTCGCTCAGCAGGCCCACCTCGGGCGGACCGACGTCACGGCCGGGACGCTGCACCCGCGCAGCCTCTGCCGGCGAACCGGACCGGCGTCGCAGGGCCCCGGAGAGGACTGGGTGTGCGCCGTCCAGTACGTCGACGCCGACAGCACGGTCACGCAGTCGTTCGACATGCAGGTCAAGCCGGATGGCTGCTGGCGGGCGGACGGTGCCGCGGCGTCGCAGCCGGCCGTGCTGGCCGACCCCGTCAGCGGGCAGACCTCGGTCAACCAGCTCGCCGAGTTCGACGGGTGCCTGAACACCAGCTGGCGCTGACCCGGTCCCGACTGCGGCTCGTCTCACCCACCGGGGCGTGCGCCCTGTCCGCCCCCCGCCCCGCCGTTGAAGCCGCCGGGAGCCCCACCGGTTCCCCCGAGTCCACGAGGTGTTGCGGTGGAGTTGGCGGGGAGCGTTGCACTCAGGTCTGCAAGCACGACCTGCTGGCCCGCCTGCAGCCCCGAAGTCACTTCTGTGGTCAGCGCTCCGACGGCCCCGGTCTGCACGCGGGTCCGCTGCGGCTTCCCTTGCGACAGCACCGTCACAGTGCCGTCGCTGAGGGCGGAGTTGGGGACGGTGAGTACGCCGTGCACCGTCTTCACGGTGATGGCCACCGACGCGGCTGCGCCGTCGATGAACGCGGAGCCAGGCCTGGCGACCAGGACGCGCACCGGGTAGGTCGTGGTGCTGCCGCTGGTCGAGGACGTCGGCAGCAGTCCGATGGCGGCGACCGTACCCGGGAGCGCAGTCGTGGACCCGTCCGGCGTGACGGCTGCCGGCTGTCCCACGCGCAGGAGGGTCAGTGAGGCGGCAGGGACGGTGACCGTGACCTGCACGGCTCCGGGCGCCACGATCACGATCGACGAGGTGCCGGAGGTCGCTCCGACGACGAACGGCTGGCTGGCCACCCTCCCCGTGATCGGACTGGTGAGGGTGGCGCCGGTGACGTTCTTGGTCGCGACCTGCAACGCCACGTCCGCGGCAGCAACGGCTGCCTGGTCGATGGTGATCCGGGCAGCCTGCGACTGCCCGGACGCTCCGCCCTGGCCCGACGACCCGCCTTGGCTCGCGCTGACTCCGGTGCCGCTTCCGGCAGAGCCGCTAGCAGCCGCGGGGGAGGCGGCGGGCGTCGCGGCCACCGTGCCGCTGGATGTGGACCCTGCCGACTGCAGCGCCCGGTCGGCCGCGGACTGCGAGCGGGCCAGCTGTTGCTGCGCGTCCAGTGCCGTCCTCAGCATCGCTGCACAGTCGCTCGTGCTGGTCGGCGTCGCCGTCGGGCTGACAGCCGCTGACGTCGCGGCCATCGGGGTCGCCGTCGCGTTGACACTCGGGGGCGCCGTCAGGCTCGGCGCCGGCGGGCTGGTCCCGCGGAGCGGGTCTGCCGTAGGTGCGCACGCGGCGGCGGCTGCGCTCAGCGCCTTCTGGGCGACGACCAGCTGTGCCGCGCTGTCGGCCAACGCGGTGGTCGTGCCCGTCGAGGGTGCAGTCCGTGCACCGCCGCTGGCCGTCCGTGCCGTGGACGGCGTCGAAGTGGACGCGGCAGTCCGCACTGTCGCGGCGGATGCGGTGGCGCTCGGGGACGTGGTGGCGGTGCTGTCCGTCTCCAGCGTCGCTTTCGCCTTTGCCAGCGCGGCCGTTGCCGCGATGACGGCGTTCTTCAACGGTGCCGGATCGAGGGTGGCCAGGATCTGTCCCTTGGTCACGGTGGCGCCCACCTGGACCGGCGCCGTCGCGAGGGTGCCGGTGACGGGGAACGAGACCTTGGTCTGGTCGACGTCCTGCACAGTCCCCGTGACGGTGAGCAGCTCCGACACGTCGCCAGTGGCGACGAGCGCGGTGCGGTAGCCAGGCGCTGCTGCACCACCGGTGGCCCAGGCGAGCCCGCCTCCTCCGGCGAGAAGCAGGAGGACGACCGGAAGGACAGTCGATCTGCGCACGAGCCGCCGGCTAGCCATTGCGGCCACCGAAGCCGTTCGTGCAGCTGCCGTTCACAGCGGGTCGCACCGCGATGCTCGTCGCGGTAACGGTGCCCGAGCTGTCCTGCGCGCCGCGCGCCGTCACGCAGACACCTTGCTTCAGGGCCGCCGACGTGCC
>JAODNA010000077.1 GCA_025465135.1 Frankiales bacterium
CCGCGGTTGCGGTTGACGTCGTGGTAGGCGAGGTCGAGCTGGGCGACCCGCGGTGAGGACAGCGGAAGGTCGTCGCGGGCGCGGTAGCGCTCGATCAGCTGGTACTTCGTGACCCAGTCGATCTCGCGGTCGACCATGGACAGGTCGCCGGTGTCGATCGCCGTCAGCGTGCGGTCCCACAGGTCCAGCACGCGCTTGACCGTCGTGTCGCCGCCGCGCCGCTCGATGAAGTCGCTGGCCTTGTCGAGGTACTCCCGCTGGATCTCGAGGGCACTGGCCTCGCGGCCGTTGGCGAGCTTGATCTTGCGGCGGCCGGTGAGATCGTGGCTGACCTCACGGATCGCGCGGATCGGGTTCTCGAGGGTGAGGTCGCGCATGATGACGCCGGCCTCGATCATGCGGAGCACGAGATCCGTCGTACCGACCTTGAGCAGGGTCGTGACCTCGTTCATGTTGCTGTCGCCGACGATGACGTGGAGGCGGCGGAACCGCTCGGCATCGGCGTGCGGCTCGTCGCGGGTGTTGATGATCGGCCGGCTGCGCGTCGTCGCGGACGAGACGCCCTCCCAGATGTGCTCGGCCCGCTGGCTCACGCAGTAGACGGCGCCCCGGGGGGTCTGCAGGACCTTGCCGGCGCCGCAGATCATCTGCCGCGTCACGAGGAACGGGATGAGCACGTCGGCGAGGCGGGAGAACTCGCCGTGCCGCCCGACGAGGTAGTTCTCGTGGCAGCCGTAGGAGTTGCCGGCGGAGTCGGTGTTGTTCTTGAACAGGTAGATGTCGCCGGCGATGCCTTCCTCGCGAAGGCGTCGCTCGGCGTCCATGAGCAGGCCTTCGAGGGTCCGCTCCCCCGCCTTGTCGTGAGTGACGAGGTCGATGACGTTGTCGCACTCCGGGGTGGCGTACTCCGGGTGGCTGCCGACATCGAGGTAGAGGCGCGCGCCGTTCTTCAGGAAGACGTTGCTGCTCCGGCCCCAGCTGACGACGCGGCGGAACAGGTAGCGCGCGACCTCGTCGGGTGAGAGCCGGCGCTGCCCGCGGAAGGTGCACGTGACGCCGTACTCGTTCTCCAGCCCGAAGATCCGCCGTTCCATCAGCGGCGGCTTCGGGCGAGCAGGCTTTCCACGAGCCGACGGTACAGGTCGCGCCCCATGACCGAGGGCATCCACGCGCCGCGGTCCTGAGGTGGGAGAATGTCCGGAACGTACGTTCGTCCGGGGGTGCGCGTGAGCGGATCGGTACGCCGAGTGGCTTGCCTGCTGCCGCTCCTGCTCGCCCTGGGTCCGGTCGTCCCGGCGGCGGCGGAGTCGAGTCCTCCCACGGTGTTCGAGGTGCTGACGACGGCGGTCGGGGTAGCGGCGAACAGCACCCAGCGACCCGCAGCCTCGGTGGTCACCGGCGGACTGGTCGACACGACCTTCGGCTACGCCACGAGTGCCGTCTCGTCGGCCGGTGCCTCCGAGAGCTCCGCTGCCGCGTTCTACCCGGGCGACCTCGTCGCGACCGGTCCGGCGCTGCTGTGCAGCGAGTTCCTGCCCTGCCCGATCACGCCGCCGGCGTATCCCCTGCTGGCCCAGGCGTCCTACCCGGAGCGGCCGGCGAGCGCGGCCGACTCCCCGGCTCCTGTCGGCACCGCACGCGCCGCGGCCCGGGAGCAGTCGACCGACGGCGTCGCAGAGGTGTCGTCGGGCGCCGTGCCCGGTGCGCCGGTGACGGTCGGCCTGCAGGCGACCTCGAGCCGTGCCTGGGTCGACGCGGCCGGTGCGCATGTCCGCTCGCGGAGCACCTTGCACGAGATCGTCATCGGTCCGCTGCGGATCGCCGCGCTCGAGGCGGGCGACGATGTCGACGTCGCCCGGTCGGGTCAGGTCACCGACCGGCCGCGCGTGCAGCTGACCGGTGTCACGGTGGCGGGTCAGGCCGCCGCGATCGACCAGGACGGCGTCCACGTCCTCGGTGTCCACCAGAGCGCGTCGGCTCCGGCGCTGTCGCAGCAGGGCATCGACGTGCGGCTTCTCGGTGGCACGAGGTCCGATGCGACGGGCGCGGCGCGCAGCACGGCCGGAGGTCTACGCGTCAGCTTCACCGCGCCGGTCCGCGGGGTCCCGGCCGTCGTCCCGGGAGCTCCAGGGGCCAACCGCAGCTACCTCGGCTCCGTGCTCGTCGGCGGCGTGGGTGCGGCGGTGGCAGTCGGCAGTCCGGGCGGAGCGCTGCTCTCGGTCCTTCCGCCCGCAGCCCCGACGTCCCTGGTAGCCCGGCTGCTGCCGGCTCGCAGCCTGCCCGCCGGCCAGCCGTCGGCTGTCCTGGTCACGGGCGTCGGCGACCCGTCGGTGGCGACCGCACCGGCGGCTGCGCGGCGCCACGCAGCTCTGCCGCAGCCCGACCTCGCCGTCCTCGCGCTCGCCCTCGCCCTGGTGCCCACGGGACTGCTGGCTGCCTGGCGTCTGGGTGTCGCCGTCAACCGGCGGCGCGCGTGACCCGACCGCCGCTCCGCCAGGTCCTGGGTGGCGCCTTCGCCCTGCTGGGAGTCGCCGCGCTGTTCCTCGGCTGGTGGGGTGTCTCCGGCGCGGCCCTGACCGCGAAGCAGGTTCCCTACCTCGTCTCCGGCGGGCTCTCCGGGGTGTGCCTGCTCGTCCTCGCCGCGGCCTGCTTCGCGACCGACGACATACGGCGCCGCCTGGACCGGCTCGACGAGGTCGAGCGCAAGGTGGACCTGCTCTACCGGCTGCTCACGGAGGAGGACGTGCCGGCTTCGGCCGAGGAGGAGCTCGTCGCGCTCGACGGCGGCAGGTCCTACCACCGACGCAGCTGCCGGCTCGTGCAGGGCAAGGCGGCCGCGCGCACCCTGCAGCCACCGGCGGCCGCCGAGCGCGGCCTCACACCGTGCGCCCTGTGCGAACCGCCCGGCCTTCGGGTGGCCTGAGCAGTGCTCGCCCTGCAGCTCGCGGCCGCCGGGCTCGCGTTCGGCAGCATCGCCGCGCTGTCCGGCATCGGGCTGCTCATCACCTACCGGGCCACCGGCGTCTTCAACCTGGCCCACGGCGGCTTCGCGATGCTCGTCGCCTACCTCTACTGGCAGACGGCCGGGGTCTGGCACTGGCCGGTCTGGGTCGCGGCTCCGCTCTGCCTCGCTATCGCCGGTCCACTGCTCGGTGTGGCTGCCTACGTCGCCGTCTTCCGGCCGCTGCAGCGCCGCGCTGCAGCACCGGCGGAGTCCCTGGTCGCGACCCTTGGCGTCTTCGTCCTCCTGGTCGGTGTCGCTGCCGTGCTCTGGGGGCTGCAGGGGCGTCGGGCCCCGTCGCTGCTACCCACCCGTCGTCTCGTCATCGCCGGTGCGGGCGTGCGGTCCGACGCCGTCGTCGACCTCGCCGCCGTCGCGGTGACCCTCGCTGTCCTGTGGTGGGTGACGACCCGCACGCAGATCGGCATCCGCGTGCGCGCCGTGGTCGCCGACCGCCGGCTCGCGGAGCTCAGCCGCGTCGACGCCGACCGGGTCGCGGCCCTCGGCTGGGCGGCCGGTGCGGGGTTCGCCGGCCTGACCGGCGTACTGCTCGCGCCGCAGCTGTCGCTGACGCCGTACGGCCTGACGCTCGTCGTCCTGGAGACGTTCGCGATCCCCGTCGTCGCGCGGCTCTCGAGCCTGCCCGTCGCGGTGGGTGCCGCGCTGCTCATCGGGATCGGTCAGAGCGAGCTCGCGCAGGTGCACCTGCACAGCACCGACTGGGCGTCGGCATTGCAGTCCGTGCAGTCCAACGCGCTGGCCCTCGTTCTTCTCGCTGCCCTGCTCGTCCTGCCGCGCCTGCACGAGCTCGGTGGTGATGCCGGCTCCGCGACGACGTTCGCGAGCCGGCGCATCCGAGCACGTACGCCGACCTGGCGGTGGCTCGAGCGCGCACTGGCGGCTGTGCTGCTGCTCTCGCCGCTGCTGTACCCGTCAGAGGTGCTGCGGGACGCGCAGCGGGTGCCCGCGCTGGCGCTGGTCTTCGTGTCGATCGTCGTGCTCACGGGCTACGGCGGGCAGGTGTCGCTCGGGCACGGGGCGTACGCCGGGCTGGGGGCGCTGTTCTTCGCGCGCCTCAGCGGCTCCATCAGCGAGGTGCCCGCGCTGCTGTGCGCGATGGTGGCTGCGGGGCTCGTCGGCCTGATGACGGGCTATCCCGCGATCCGCCGGCGCGGGTTGTTCCTGGCGTTGACGACGTTCGCAGTCGGCGTGACCGTGAGCCGCTTCGTGTTCCAGGAGCCCGCCTTCACCAGCGGGCTGCAGGTGCATCGCCCGGCCGTCCTTGGCATGTCGCTGGCGGGTGACCGGGCCTTCTACGCGTTCGAGCTGGTGTGCCTGCTCGCCGGTCTCCTCGTCGTGCGCAACCTGCGCAGCGGTCGGCTCGGCCGGGCCCTCGTCGCGATGCGCGACAGCGAGGACGGCGCACGTGCCGTCGGGATCAACCTGCGCGCGCTGAAGGTCTTCCTCTTCACCGTGAGCGCGGCGCTCGCGGGACTCGGAGGTGGCCTGCTCGCTCAGGCGACACTCGCTTTCGACCCCAACGACTTCGACCCGGTGGCGAGCAGCCTGTTCTGGTTCACCGCCGTCGTCGTCTTCGGCGCCGACAGCGCCGCCGGCGGGGTCGCGGCGGCCGGGCTCGTCGTAGCGGTCGGGGCGCTGTCGGGAACGGCGGAGGCGGCGCTCGTGCCCGTCGGGGTGCTGGCCCTGCTGCTCGGCCGGATGCCGGGCGGGCTGGCCGGCGTCGTCCGTGGACTCGGTGCCCGGCCTCCGCGTCCGGCTGTGCCGTCTGCGGCTCCGCCTGCGCTCTCGGCAACCGGACGCGCAGCAAGGAATCGCATCACCGCGCGGGCCGGCGCATGACCGCGTTGCAGGCCCGTGACGTCGTCCGGCGCTTCGGTGGCCTGACCGCCGTCGACGAGGTCGACCTCACCGCCGAAGCGGGACAGATCACCGCTCTCATCGGCCCCAACGGCGCGGGCAAGAGCACGCTCTTCGCCTGCCTGGCCGGCACGGAGACGGTCGATGCGGGTCGAGTGCTGCTCGACGGCGACGACGTCACGCGGCTGTCCCCCGAGGCCCGCGCCCAGCGCGGCATCGGCCGCACCTTCCAGCGGCTCGCGGTCTTCGCCACCTTGACGGTCGCAGACAACCTGCTCGTCGGAGCGGAGAGCCGCCGCACGGGGTCGCTGGCGCGCGGTCTGCTCGGACTGCCCTCGGCCTCCGCCCGGCACGACCGCGACCGGGTCGAGGAGGTCATCGCCTTGCTGGACCTCGAGGGCGTTCGGGACCAGTCCGCGGGCACGCTCTCGACCGGGGGGCAGCGGATGGTGGAGCTGGGCCGGGCGCTGTGCCGGGACCCGCGGGTGCTCCTCCTCGACGAGCCGGCCAGCGGGCTCGACACGGAGGAGACCGATCGCCTGCAGGTCGTCCTCCGCGGCCTCGCGGCCGACGGCATGGCCGTGCTCCTCGTGGAGCACGACATCAGCCTGGTGCTGGGCGCTGCGGACGTCGTCTACGCCATGGCCGCCGGCCGGATGCTCGCTCACGGGACCCCTGAGCAGGTGCGGAGCGACCCCACCGTGCGCTCGGCCTACCTCGATCGCGAGCCGGCGTGAGTGCCGACCTCGTGCTGACCGGGCTGCGGGCCGGCTACGGCGCCGTGGAGGTGCTGCACGGCGTCGACCTCGCGGTGCCCGCGAAGGCCGTCACCGCCCTGCTCGGACGCAACGGCGCCGGCAAGAGCACGACCCTTGCTGCTGTCGCCGGGCTCGTTCCCGCCCGCGCGGGTTCGATGACCTGGCGCGGAGAAGACATCACCGGTTGGTCGACCCGTCGTCGCTCACAGGAGGGGGTGCTGCTCGTGCCCGAGCGGCGGGGGGTCTTCCCGGACCTGACCGTGCGCGACAACCTCGCGGTGTTCGCCGTGGACGACGCGGAGCGCGCCCGCATGAACGACGTGTTCGCTGCTTTTCCGGTCCTCGAGTCGCGACTGGACCAGCGAGCCGGCAGCCTGTCCGGCGGCGAGCAGCAGATGCTCGCGATGTCACGGGTCCTGCTGCAGCGCCCGCAGCTGCTGCTCCTCGACGAGGTGTCGTTCGGGCTCGCGCCGCAGGTGACGGCGCTGCTCCTGCACGTCGTCGCAGAGCTCGCGCGCGACTGCACGGTGCTCCTCGTCGAGCAGTACATCGAGGACGCACTCCGGCTTGCTGACGTCGTCTACGTGCTCGACCGCGGGACCGTCGTCTTCGCCGGCGAGCCAGGCGAGCTGCGCGGCGGTTCTCTACCGCTGGCCCGCTAGGGCGTGTAGAGGATCTCCTGCGCGTCGACGCAGTTGCGCTGCATGTCCGGCACCCGCGTCACCCAGCCGCCCTGCCCGCCCTGAGCAGTGTCCTGCCACTGCGCCACGTTGATGCACGTCGGGTAGTGGGTGCGGTGGGGGTACTTGCGGAAGCTGCGCTGCGTCAGCAGCCCGTGGCCGTCGTACAGGACCGGCCTGCCCATGTAGGCCTCGGTGCAGTGACGCGTCAGCAGCGCCCCACATGACGCCATCGCGTCGGCCAGCCACTGCGCCCCGGCCCAGCCCTCGAGGGCCCACTCCGACAGCTGTGACGGCCCGTCGGTGTGGCGACGAGCCATAGCGGCCCGGAACGACGCCACGCCGGGGTTCTGCGTGTCCTCGTAGCTGCGGGTGTTCCCCGTCGCCCAGATGACGTTGCGGCACTTCGGCGAGTCGCCGTAGTCGGTGCGGACCGACTCGGTCCAGCTCTGCGTCGTCGTCACCTTCGCGGTGAGCTGGTCCGAGAGGCCATTGGCGTCCATCGACGCGCAGAGGTTCTGGTTGCCGCCGGAGTCCAGGGCGTCGTAGACGTACTCGACGCCCTGCGCCTTCATGTCGAGCACGGCCGAGTCGTAGTCGGGCAGCGCGAAGTTGATCTCCTTGGCGGCCACGGTGTAGCCCTCCGCCTGAAGGCCGCGGATGAGGTTGTCGCCGTAGCGCTGGGAGTCGGCCTGGTTGTAGTAGACGACTCCGGCCTTGCGCGGAACCTTCGGGAAGTGCGCCTTGAAGAACTGGTAGACCTCGGTGCCGCCCTCGAGCTTGCCGTTGTAGCCGACGGTCCCGTTGCGCGGATAGGCCTCCCCGTAGATGTCCCACAGGTGGGAGTACCGGTCGTACGACGTGTCGATGGGCTGGCTGCCGACATCGGGGACGCCGTGAGCTTGGACGTACGACGCCCCGGCGTAGCTGAAGACGGCGTTGCTGACGAGTGCGAAGACCTTGGTGCGGTCGATCAGCTGGTGCACGCACTCCTGGTTGCGTCCACCGTCACCGTGGTCGTCACATGCGACGAGACGCACCGTGCGGCCGGCGATGCCACCTCGGCGGTTGATGTCGTCGACAAACGCCTCCGCGCCGTACTGCGGTCCGACAAAGGCGCTCGGGTCGAAGGCGTTGCTGCGGCTGCTGATGGTGCCCAAGGTGATGGTCGTCGCGGTGACGCCGACGTCGGAGGCGGTGTTGCGGGCGCCGCCCGGGCCGGCGACGCCCGTGCCGGGTGGCACCGACGCGAGGACGCCGCTGGCTGCGGGCGCGGGTGCTCCCGACGCTGTCGGCCCGCTCGACGCCGTTGCGGTTCCCTCTCCCGGAGCTGACTCGGCCGAGGGGTTCGCCGACGAGGCGTCGCCCTGTGCGACGAAGGCGGCGTCGGGCAGCCGGGTGCCGCAGGCCGCGAGCAGCGCGGACAGGGCGAGGACGACCGGAGCAGAACGGCGGCGCACGACGTCCGGTCTATCACGCAAGGCCGGTCAGGCCGCGGATGTGCTCTCGGACCCGGCGTCCGGATCCGTCGGGAGCAGGTCCAACAGACGTTCCGGCGCGCTGTGACTGCTCACAACCTTGCCCGCCGATCTGCCGATGCGTACAGGAACGGCGTCGGTTGCGGCGAACGATTCAGCACTGTCTCACCGACCCGCAGGAGTGCACGGTGCTCGCACGTCCCAGGAACCTGGTGGCCGCAGTCGCGGTCGTCGCCACCTTCTCCAGCCTCGGGGCGGGCGGCAGCGCCGCCGCGGCGGTCGGGCGTGCCGCCGCGGCGATGCCCGGAGCGGCTCGGGACGCGAACCCGCGGCCGAACGACGCGCCGCTCGCCACTCCCTTCCCGGATCCGCTGAACCCGACGGGCTGCGACCGGACGATGGTCGAGGACCGCACGGCAGGCGCGGACGGCTCGGCCTGCATGCTGCCCTTCCCCAACGACCTGTTCACGACGGGGACCGGGGCTGCGCGGCGCCTGAACCTGCCGCTCGCCGGCATGCCGAAGGACGCTGCCGGCAAGCCGATCAACCCACTGCCCTACGCCGTGAGTGACGGCTTCTCGCCGGGCTCGGTGATCGTCGCCCACGTGCCGGGGCTCGACAACCCACAGGCCCTCCTGAAGACCGGCGCGGCGCCCATCACCGACATGGGCAGGTACGCCGACCCGGCCGCCCCGATCGTGCTCATCGACGTGCAGACCGGGAAGCGCTGGCCGATCTGGACCGAGATCGACGTCAACCCGATCGGCCCCTTCCCGAACACGCTCGCCGTTGCCGACGCGGAGGGCACGCCCAACCCGCAGCCCGACCCGCGCCCGACGAACACCGCGAACGTCAACCTGCTCATCCACCCCGCGAAGAACCTGACCAACGGCCACCGCTACGTCGTCGGGATGCGCTTCCTCAAGGACAAGGACGGCAATGTCATCCCGCCGTCCGCTGCCTTCCAGAGCTACCTGAACCCGCCGGCAACCGTGCCGAACCCGGACGCGCCCGAGAGCCGTCGCGCGCACTTCGACCAGGACATCTTCCCGGTGCTCACCGAGGCCGGCTTCGCCAAGGCAGACCTGTACCAGGCCTGGGACTTCTCGGTGGCGAGCTCGATGAACATCGCCGGTCGGCTGCTCCACATGCGCGACGACGCGTTCCACCAGCTCGGCGATGACAACCTCGCCGACCGCAAGATCGACGGCCGCGCGCCGACGTTCACGGTCGACACCGTCACGGACTCGACCAACCCGGCCGACGAGGTGCGTCGCACGATTCAGGGCAGCTTCACGGTGCCCTGCTACATCAACACGCCGAACTGCGCGCCGGGCGGCTCGTTCGCCTACGCGCCCACGGACCTCGACCAGACGACCCCGCTGCAGATCCCGGGCAACGTGTCGACGGCGAAGTTCACCTGCAAGGTGCCGCGCCGCGTCTTCGACTCGGCGACGCTCGAGAAGGTGCGCCCGTCTCTGTACGGCCATGGCTTGTTCGGTGGGCAGAGCGAGGTCGGTCAGGGCCAGGTCTCGGACATGGTGCAGGAGCACGGCTTCATGTACTGCGCGACCGACTGGGAGGGCATGGCGACCGTCGACATCTCGGCTGCGGCCCAGGCCGACGCGGACATGGACCGGTTCCCGGCGCTGACTGACCACGTGCAGCAGGGCGAGCTCAACTTCCTCTACCTCGCGCGGCTGATGATCCACCCGCAGGGCCTCGTCACGAACCCGGCCTTCCAGGTCGACAAGAACGACGGCAAGGGCCTGCAGCCGTTCATCGACACGACGCGTGCCTACTACGACGGCAACAGCCAGGGCGGCATCTACGGCGGCGTGGTGCTCGCGGTCTCCCCGGACATCGACCGCGGTGTCCTGGGGGTCCCCGGCATCAACTACTCGACCCTGCTCACACGCAGCAAGGACTTCGCGCTCTACTCCGTGCCGCTGTACACGACCTACCCCAGCGAGTTCGAGCGGCCGCTGCTGCTGTCGATCATCCAGATCCTCTGGGACCGCTCGGACCCCAACGGCTACGTCAACTCGTTGACGGACCACCCGCTGCCGAACACGCCGCCGCACGAGGTGATGTACCAGGCCTCGTTCGGTGACCACCAGGTCGCCAATGTCACGGCCGACACGGCTGCCCGGTCCGCCGGCGCGGCAGTGGACGCTCAGCCGCTGGAGGACGGCCGGTCGCCGGACGTCACACCGGTGTGGGGTGTACCGAGGATCAACAGCTACCCCTACCAGGGCAGCGCGATCGTCTACTTCGACAGCGGCGCGCTGTCCGCGAGCAACCCTGAGGGGACGCCGCCGGCTCCGACGGTCAACACGCCACCGAAGGTGGGGGGTGACCCGCACGAGTACGCCCGCAACACGAAGTGCGGACGGGTCATGAAGAACAACTTCCTGCGGCCCGACGGCGTCGTCACCAACCCGTGCCTGGGCGCGCCGTACTTCTCGCACGCTTATCACGGCAAGGACGGCGTGGCCGGTCAGGGGGACACGGTGCAGCCGGGCGACGCGCTCGCCTACCCGACGCCGACGGGACCGCCCGCTGACGTGCCGGAGGCGCCGTACGCCGTTCTCCTGCTCCTCGCGGCGGCCGGCATGGTCGGCGGAGTCGTGTGGCGGCGTCAGAGCCAGCTGCGCAGCTCCCACAGCTCGGGGTAGTAGCGGACGGCGAGGCGCGTCCGAAGGTAGGGCGCGCCGGACGACCCGCCGGTGCCGGCCTTGGTCCCGATCTGGCGCTCGACCATGTCGACGTGCCGCGATCGCCACTGGCTGGCTAGCGAGTCGTGCTCGAGCAGGCCCTCGGACAGCTCCCACAGCTCGGGGCGCTCGACCGCGTTGCGGGCGATCGAGAGCAGTGAGTCGCGGCGCTGCTCCTCATCGCCGACGGCGAACCCGCGCTGCTGCAGCAGGGTGAGGAACGCGTCCCACAGGCTCGGCTCGTCGAGCCTCCGCCACATCCGCTCCTGCTCGGCGGTGGAGGCCTGCCGCATCCGTTCGACGTAGGCGCGGTCGCGCGCACCGGACAGGAACTCCAGCTCGCGGAACTGCACCGACTGGAAGCCGCTGGCCGGGGCGAGATGCGCACGGAACGCGAGGAAGTCCTGCGGGGTCATGGTCTCGAGCACCTGCACCTGCTGGATGAGCACCCGCTCGATGACGTGCACCCGCTGCAGCGCCTTGCGCGGCAGGTAGGTCTCGCCGACGAGCATCTGGTCGCGAGCGGCCGTCAGCTCGTGCAGCATCTGCTTGAACCAAAGCTCGTAGACCTGATGCACCGTGATGAAGAGCAGCTCGTCGTGCGCGGCGGGGTCCGACACGAGGACCTGCTGGTCGAGCAGCTGCGGCACCCGCAGGTAGCTGCCGTAGGACAGCCGCCCCCCGGACTCGCCGAAGCTGCTGTCAACGTGCGGGTCGGTCATGCGCCGACCCTAGGGCCACCGCCCAGCAGCTAGGTTCGGCCGCATGCCCGGACCTCTGAGTGGAGTGCGCGTCATCGAGCTGGCCGGCATCGGGCCCGGACCGCACGCCTGCATGCTGCTGGCCGACCTCGGTGCCGAGGTGCTCCGGGTCGACCGCCCCGGCGGCCCGGTCATCCGGCTGACCGGGCCGGACGTGCTGGCCCGTGGCCGGAGCTCCGTCGTCGTCGACCTGAAGAACCCGGGTGCGGCCGAGGTCGTCCTGCGGCTCGCGTCCGCTGCCGACGTGCTCGTCGAGGGCAATCGGCCGGGCGTTGCCGAGCGGCTCGGCGTGGGTCCCGACGACTGCATCGAGCGCAACCCCCGACTCGTCTACGCCCGGATGACCGGGTGGGGGCAGACCGGGCCCTGGTCGTCGTACGTCGGTCACGACATCAACTACGCCGGGCTCACCGGGGCGCTCGCGGCTGTCGGCGAGCCCGGTCGCAAGCCGGTGCCGCCGCTGAACCTCGTCGCGGACTTCGGCGGCGGATCTCTGTACTGCGTCGTCGGGATCCTCGCCGCGCTCGTCGAGAGGTCGGTCAGCGGCCGGGGTCAGGTCGTCGATGCGGCGATGGTCGACGGTGCGTCGTCACTGCTCGCGATGTTCTACGCGATCGCGGCGGGCGGTGGCTGGTCCGAGAAGCGCGGGACCAACCTGCTCGACGGCGGCGCGCCGTTCTACGACACCTACGAGTGCGCCGATGGTGAGTACGTCGCCGTCGGGGCACTGGAGCCGCAGTTCTTCGCCGAGCTGGTCGACGTGCTGAAGCTGGACCACGCACCGGGGCAGGGAGAGATCGCGCGATGGCCGGAGCTGCGGGACCGGCTGCGCGCGACGTTCCTGACCCGGACCCGGGACGAGTGGGCCGTCCTGTTCGAAGGCCGGCCGGCATGCGTGACCCCGGTGCTGCACCTCGGCGAGGCGGCTGCGCATCCGCACCTGGCCGCGCGAGGGACCGTGATCGAGGTCGACGGCGTGCCGCAGCCCGCGCCCGCCCCCCGCTTCTCGCGGACACCAGGCGAGGTGCAGGAGTCTCGACGGGACGCCGACGCAACGTTCACGGACTGGGGCTTCACAGCAGAAGAGCTCAAGAAACTGCGCAAGGACGAGGTGATCGGCGACTAGTACGCAACCCACGTTCCAGCGCGAAGGCAGGACCACGCGGAAGCCGCCCAGCGGCGGAGCGTGGTTGTGCCGCAGCGCTACGGAACTAGCGAGAAGCCCTGCGGGTCTCGCGGGCGTTGGCTTTCTGGATCGCGTCGATCAGCTCGTGCTTGCTCATCTGCGACCGTCCCTCGATGTCGAGCCGCTTCGCGACGTCGTACAGATGCGCCTTGCTCGCGTTGGCATCGACACCGCCGGCTGTCTCGCCGCCGCGACCCGGTGTCTCT
>JAODNA010000084.1 GCA_025465135.1 Frankiales bacterium
GGCAGCCAGCCGAGGTAGTGGTCGAAGGAGCGGTTCTCCATGCAGACGACGACGATGTGGTCGAGCCCGCTTTTCGCGGGCTCCGGCAACGGCGCGTACGCCGCGGAGCGGGGACCCGATCCGGCCAGCGCGGCGACGGCGCCCGGACCGAACGCGGCAGCGGCGCCGAGGCCCGCGGCTGATCCAAGAAGCTGACGACGAGTGAGAGTCATGCTGACAAGATTCGTCGCCGGCTGCGAGGCTCCCGGTAGCAGCCGATGAACACCAGGTGAAGGCTGGAGGGCGGCTACTGCTTGCCGAGGCCGACAGCGCCCGAGATCGGGGCGGTCGTGACACCGGCCGCGGTGCACTCCTGCGGGTTGGCCTGGAACGCGAGCGGACCGGCTGCGCCGTAGCCCGCGAACTTGCTGGTCTTGTAGGTCTTCTTGCCGACCGTCGTCGAGGGGATGACCGTCCCCTGCAGAGCAACAGCGGCGCCGGCGGACTGCGTCGTGTACTTCACGACCGACAGCGACTTGTCCGACCAGGTCACCAGGGCGATTCCCGCGCTGGTGTTGCTCCCGCAGGTGCCGCTGCCGGCGGCCGGGAGGAGGGTCGCGATCTTGCCCGACGGTGCGGCGCCCGGGGTGTTCGACTGGCACCCCGTGAGGTCACCGGTGAAGGTGTAGGTGAACGGGTGGTCCGTCGTGTTGGGCCCCTTGGTGAACGTCGCCGAGCCGGCCAGCTGGCACATGCCGCCGTCTGCGGCGGAGGCGGGCAGCGCGCTCACGGCGCCTCCGGCGGCGAGAGCGACGAGCAGCAGGCGTACGACGGACGAGCGCATGGGGACCTCCGGGGGAGCATCGGTCTGGGACTGAGGTATTCGCTGTTTCGCATGCGTCTCCTTCCCTAAGGTGAGCGGAGGACGCCACCCCAGGCGGCTTTTGTCCAGAATGGAAGGGGCCGGTCGTGACCCGTCGCGGCTGGCTGCTGTTCGCCGCCATGAGCGTGCTCTGGGGGATCCCCTACCTGCTCATCAAGGTCGCCGTCGGCGAGCTCTCACCGCCGACGCTCGTCGTGCTCCGCACCGCGCTCGGTGCACTCGTGCTGCTTCCCTACGCCGCGACCAGCGGCAGCCTGCGCGCGCTGCGCGGCCACTGGCGGGCGGTGCTGGCGTTCACGGCTCTGGAGCTCGCCGGTCCCTGGCTGCTGCTCGCCGACGCCGAGCGGCACCTGACGAGCTCCGTGACCGGCTTGCTCGTCGCAGCCGTGCCTCTCGTCGCTGCGGTGGTCAGCCGCCTGATGGGAGACGAGGACCGGCTCGACCGCACTCGCATGCTCGGGTTGCTCGTAGGCCTGGTGGGTGTCGGCGTGCTGCTGGGACTCGACCTGCGGGGCGACCCGCTCGCCGCTGTCGAGATGGGGGTCGTCGTCGTCGGCTACGGCAGCGCGCCGGTCGTGGCGAGCCGCTGGCTCGCCGGGGTGCCGGGTCTTGCCGTCACGGCCGCTGCCCTGTCCGTGACCGGGCTGCTCTACCTGCCGTTCGCCGCCGCGAACCTGCCGGCGCACCTGCCCTCGGCGAAGGTCATCGCGGCGGTGGTGGTGCTGGCGCTGGCCTGTACGGCGGTGGCGTTCCTCGTGTTCTTCGCACTCATCGCCGAGGTCGGCCCCAACCGCGCCCTGGTCATCACGTTCGTCAACCCGGCCGTCGCCGTCGCGCTCGGCGTGGTCCTGCTCGGTGAGTCGCTCACGCTGGGCACCGTGCTGGGCTTCCCCTTGATCCTCAGCGGCTGCGTGCTCGCGACGCGCAGGTCGCGAGCGGTGGCCGTTGCCGAGCCCTGACGGCTACGGGCGCCAGGCGTCCAGGATCGCGACGGCGGGGCTGTGCCCGGTCGGGTTGGTCGCCGGCACGGTGTCGCGCACCTTCGACTTCGGCGTGGTGCTGTCGTCGAAGGACACCGCGATCCGGCCGTCGGGGAACAGTGCGACGCTCGGGAAGTCGAAGCGGTCGGCGGTCGCACCGGCCACGCCGATGATCGTCGAGATGTCGCCCTTGCCGACCGCGTAGGTCGCGAGCAGCTTCGGCTGGGCCTTGGACACGTCGACCCGCCAGACGACGTCCTGACCCTGGCTCTTCTTGTCGTCGGTGCGGGTCGCGATCACGGCCTGGCCGAGCTTGCCGTTGACCTTGACGTCGAAGAAGTCTGCCCCGCCCTCGAACTTCCCGCCCATCGGTGCGGTGAGGACGATCGACTTCCACGACCTGCCGCCGTCAGGCGAGGTCTGCAGGTCGATCTCGTCGTTGGACGCGCGGACGACCTGCGTCAGCCAGCCGCGCGAGTCCTGCCGGACAACGCCCTTGGGTGTCCACGGCAGGGTCACGCACTGCCACTTCAGCGTCGAGGCGTTGAGCCGGGCCGCGGGGCAGCCGAGGGCGTCCTCGCTGTTGTTGAGCAGCAGCAGGCCGCCGGCGTTGAGCGGCACCGTGAAGGTGCCGGGGTTGGGCTGCCAGTCGTCCGCCGCTGGGTTCTTGACCACCGGGATCGACATGCGGACCGGGTCGCCGGTGATGTCGTCGTGCGGGACGGTGACGGTCGTGTAGGACATGCCGTCGCTGCTGATGAGCTCTACCTGCTTGGTGGCCGTGCCGCCACGGACGAGGGTGATGTACGGCGCCGTTGCGCCGTCGACGGTCCACGGCCCCTTGGCGTAGGTGATCCACTCGCGGTCGAAGAACGGCGTCTTGATCGGCGCCTCGGCGACCTCCCACTTCTTGCTCGCAGCGGTGTACCTCACGCCCTGCAGGTGGTCGCCCGTGTAGGGGTCCCAGCCGATGCCGAAGATGTCGCCGCCGGGGCCGCCGACGAGGGCGCCCTCGCCGTTGTAGAGCGGGGTGAGGAAGTCGACCTGCGTCCACGTCTTGCCGTGGTCGTCGCTGTAGTAGGGGTAGCTGCCGCCGTACTCCAGCAGCCGGTTGCCCAGCGTCGACACGTAGGTCTCGCAGCAGTTGCCGCCGGTCGCCGTCCAGTGCCACGCGGTCTTGGTCACGTGACCCTTGGCGTCGAACGTGCGGTAGGCCGCGGCGTGGGACGTCGACGGGTAGGCCTTCGGCGTGGCCGGGGCCCCCGGGATCGGCGGCCCGGCGATGGCGGAGCCGATCGCAAGGGCGGACAGGGCCGCAACGGCCAGCGAGAGGCGACGGGTACGACGGTTCATGCCCGTTCTCTTCGCGATCCGGGCCGCTTTCCCTGCCCGGGGACTCCACAGGCGGCTCACAGCCTGCTCACAGGCTCGGCCGTCAGACTGACCCGGTGATCACATCCGAGTCCGAGGCCAAGCTGCTCGTCGTCGACGACGAGCCCAACATCGTCGAGCTGCTCTCGGCGAGCCTGCGCTTCGCCGGGTTCGACGTGGCGAGCGCCTCCAACGGCGCCGACGCGCTGCAGCTCGCCAGGACCTTCCGGCCCGACCTGCTCGTGCTCGACGTGATGATGCCGGAGATGGACGGCTTCGACCTCGTCCGCCGGCTCCGCAGCGAGGGCAGCCGCACGCCGGTCGTCTTCCTCACCGCCCGCGACGCGACCGAGGACAAGGTCACCGGGCTGACCCTCGGCGGCGACGACTACGTCACCAAGCCCTTCAGCCTGGAGGAGGTGGTCGCGCGGATCCGCGCGGTCCTCCGTCGTACCGCCGAAGGCCCGTCCTCGCCGCAGGCCGCCCGCGTCTCGTTCGCCGACATCGAGCTCGACGACGAGACGCACGAGGTCTGGAAGGGCGGCGTCGCCGTCTCGCTCTCGCCGACGGAGTTCAAGCTGCTGAGGTACTTCCTGCAGAACGCGGGCCGGGTGCTGTCGAAGGCGCAGATCCTCGACCACGTCTGGAACTACGACTTCGGTGGCGACGCCAACGTCGTGGAGTCCTACGTCTCCTACCTGCGGCGCAAGATCGACACCACCGAGCCGCGGCTGCTGCACACGCTGCGCGGGGTCGGCTACGTCCTGCGGCGCGCGCCGCAGTGACCAACCGGCTGCAGAGCCTGTCGGCCCGCACTCCCTTGCGGGTCAAGCTCGTCGCTGCCTTGACGGCCCTCGTCGCACTCGCGCTCGTGGTGACCGGCCTTGCGGCGGCGACGGCACTGCGCGGCTACCTCGTCAGCCGGGTCGATGCCAACCTCGCTGCGTCGGTGCAGGGCCGCGGTGGCCTCGAGCCGCCGCCGGACGGCACCCGCCGGGGACCGCATCGCCCGGACGACTACGCGTTGCAGATCTCGTCGACCGCGGGGGTCGTCGTCCGGCCGTTTGTCTTCGACAGCGCCGGGACGTCTCCGCCGGCGCTGCCCACGTTGACCGCTGCGCTGGTGAGCCAGCACCGCGAACGGCCGTACACCGTCTCGTCCAAGAGCGGCGACAGGCAGTGGCGGGTCCTGCTGCTGCCGGCCACGTTGCAGGGAGCCGACGCGATCGTCGCGGTCGCGACGCCGCTCAGCGATGTCGACAGCACGGTGCAGCACCTCGAGCTGCTGGAGCTCGCCATCGGCGCAGTGGTGCTGCTGCTCTTCGCCGGGCTCGGCTACGGCGCCGTCCGGACCAGCCTGCGCCCGCTGGTCGAGGTGGAGGAGACCGCGGAGGCCATCGCCGGCGGTGACCTCGCGCGCCGGGTGCCCGAGAGCGACCCGCGCACCGAGGTCGGCCGGCTCTCACGGGCCCTCAACGGCATGCTCGGTCAGATCGAGACCTCGTTCCTGGCGCAGCAGGCCTCCGAGCTCGGGGCCCGCCAGTCCGAGGAGCGGATGCGCCGGTTCGTGGCCGACGCGAGCCACGAGCTGCGCACGCCATTGACGTCGATCCGGGGCTTCGCCGAGCTGTACCGGCAGGGAGCGGTGTCCGCGGCCGGTGAGCTGGACCGCGTGATGAAGCGCGTCGAGGACGAGGCCGCGCGCATGGGACTGCTCGTCGACGACCTGCTGCTCCTCGCGCGTCTCGACCAGCAGCGCCCGTTGCAGCGCGAACCGGTGGACCTCCTCCAGCTCGCCGGCGATGCGGCCCACGACGCCGCCGCCGTCGACCCGGAGCGCGACGTGTCCGTCGAGGTCACGGGCGATGGAGCGCCCGTCGTGCTCGGCGACGACGCGCGGCTGCGCCAGGTGTTCGGCAACCTGCTGACCAACGCGCTCACCCACACGCCACCCGGCACGGCCATCCGGCTGAGCGTCGGCGCGGACAACGCCAGCGGGCTGGCCGCGGTCGAGGTCAGCGATGACGGCGCCGGGCTGTCGCCGGAGCAGTCAGCCCGGATCTTCGAGCGCTTCTACCGGGCGGACGCGTCCCGCAGCCGCGCGCACGGCGGCGCGGGCCTCGGGCTGTCCATCGTCGCCGCACTCGTCGCTGCGCACGGCGGCCGCGTCGAGGTCGAGAGCGAGCCGGGACACGGATCGACGTTCCGCGTGCTGCTGCCGCTGGCGCCGTCGTACGCCACCTGAACTCACAGCAACCTGCCAGGTGCCTCCCATGGTTGGCACAAGCACCGCGGCGCACAGTGGACGTACGGCCTACTCAACGAGGAGTGCGCGCATGGACGAGATCACCAACGGCCCGCAGCAGCACGGGCGCCGTCTCACCCGCCGGGTGGGCATCGCGGCGGCTGCCGGCCTCGGGATCACCCTCGGCGCAGCCGGCATCGCTGCTGCGGCCGCGGATCCGTCCCCGACGCCGTCCGGCGGTACGACGGCGCAGACAGCCCCGCAGGCCCCGCCCCCGGGAGCTCCCGGGCCGGGGGGTCCTCGGCGCGGTCCCGGTGGCGGCCATCGCGGCGATCGAGGGATCGGCGGCCCGCAGGGAGCCCTGCACGGCGAGTTCGTGGTGCCGGACGGCAAGGGCGGCTTCCGCTCCGTGCGGACCCAGCGCGGCGTGGTGACCGCGGTGAGCAGCACCGCCCTGACCGTCAAGAGCGAGGACGGCTACACGAAGGACTACGTCCTGACAACGGCCACACTGGTCGACGCCGGCCGCGACGGGATCGCCACGGTCACCGAGGGGGAGACGGTCGCCGTCATGGCGACGGTCAGCGGCGACACGGCGACGGCCGACGACGTCCGTGACCTGACGAAGATCCAGGCTGAGCGCAAGATGCTCGCGCCGCGGCGCGGGCCGGGCGCGGCCGACCCGGCTCCGAGCGGGACGCCGGCAAGTCCGAGCAGCTACGACGGCACGGGGGACGCCGTCGGCGCCTGACCGACGACGGTGGCGAGGCACTCGGGCTCGGGCTGAAGGGCCTCGACGAGCCTCGTGCTGATCTCGCGCAGCTGCCGCACCTGGTCGGGCGTGAGCGGGTCGAAGACGTGGCGGCGCACACCCGCGACGTGGCCGGGTGCGGCGGCGGCGAGGGCGGCGAAGCCCTGGTCGGTCAGCCGGGCGATCTGACCGCGCTTGTCGGACGCGCAGGTCTCCCGGCGTACCCAGCCCTTGTCCTCGAGTCGCGCGACCGCATGGGACAACCGGCTGCGAGAGCTCTGGGAGCGGTCGGCCAGGGCGCTCATCCGCAGCGACCGCTCCGGCGCCTCGGACAGGCGGACGAGGATCTCGTAGTAGCCGTGCGGGATCGAGCTGTCCCGCTGCAGCTCACGGTCGAGCTGCTCGAAGACCAGCTGGGTGGCGCCGAGGAAGGCGCGCCAGGTCTGCTGCTCCTCGGGGTCGAGCCATCGCGTCATGCCGCCATCCTACGCCGATTCGTTGAGATCTCAACATTCACAGCCGGGTGTCACTCCCCGATTCTGTCCGCCTCCGATGGAACGCTGTGATCATGACCCCGACGTCGCCGCATGCCGCCGAGGTGTTCGGCCAGCTGCGCCTCGCCGTCTCGCGGGAGCTCGACACCGCGGAGGTCTCCGCCCTGCTCGACGACCTGATCGGCCGCGGCTGGCGGCCGTGGCAGCTCCGGCACCGGGTGGGCATCCTGCCGACGCAGGCCAGCAGTCTGCAGGACGCCGAGGTGATCACCGCGCTCCTGCGCCAGCTGCTCGAGGAGCCCTCGCCGCAGGCGCGCTACGACGAGGAGAAGGTGCGGCGCCGGCGTGAGCGGGCCGACGCCGAGCGGGATGCGCCGGTGCCCGCCGACCCCGAGCACCGCGACCGGTGGATCGCCGTGATCCGCACCGGCTTGAAGGGGCGGCCCCGGGTGGTGACGCCCGCCCCGATGCGCGTGCGACCCGACTGCGCGCTGTGCCAGGGCGAGTCCGACTTCTTCGTGCGTCGCGACGTGCACCTGTGCGCGCGGTGCGTCGACCTGCTCGCCGCGGGCGCTGTCACCGCCGAGCGGGAGACCGGCAGCTGAGCGGTCTAGAACAGGCTGGCGAGCACTGACGTGTCGTCATCGGCAGGGCCCGCCGCATCCGCCGCGTCGATCAGTGCCGCGGCGACCGCGGCCGGCGTGGTGAGGCCTGCGGTGGCGTTCACCAGCACCTGGATGTCGAGCTCGGCCCGGTCCGGACCGCGGCGGTCGATCAGGCCGTCGCTGTACAGGACGACCATGGCGCCCGCCGGCACGTGGGCGGCGACCTCGACCGGCGCGGGCAGCAGCTCGGTCGTCTCGAGGGCGAGCGGCTGGCCCGGCTCGAGCTCGAGCGGGGCGGCGACCCCGGCCACCAGCAGGAACGGCGCGGGATGCCCGGCGCTCGCGGCGCGCAGCAGTCCGTCCCTGGCGTGCACGACCACGGCCGTGACGAAGCCTCCGTCCGGTGTCTGCGGGCGCAGCGTGCGGTCGAGCAGCTCGAGCAGCTGCGCGGGGCCGTCCGCGGAGGGCGCGAGGGCACCCACGGCGACCCGTACGGCGGCGGCCCGGCCCGCGGCCGCCAGCCCGGAGCCGGAGACATCGGCCGCCACGAGCCACCGGCCGCCGTGCCCGTCGGGCAGCGCCAGCGCGACATCGCCGCCGAGCGGACCGCTCTGCGAGATCTGTCGTACGGCGGAGTGGGCCTCGTCGGCAGCGGGTTGCGGGGTCAGGCCGGCGATCACGGTCGACAGGTCTTCCGCCGTCCGATCCGAGCGCGCCGCGCGGGCAAGCGCCGCGCCGAGCGCGGTGGCCAGCCGCTGGAGCCTGACCAGGTCGCTGGGGTCGGTGGCCGGACCGGTGGTGAGGCTCAGCAGCAAGGCCCCGGGTGCCGCCGTACGGCGGCCGAAGGGCAGCGCGCACCAGGCCGGTCCGTCACCCTGCTGCACGAGCAGGCCGGTCCGGATGGCCTCGGCCGCAGGCAGCCCGCTGTCGAGCGGAAGGCGCGAACCGGCGCCCATGGTGTCGCAGCCGTAGCCGGCTGAGCCCACGACGACCGCGTCGCCGTGACGTCGCTGGAGGACGGCCGCCGCCCGCACGCCGTCGAGGTCGAGCAGCACGCCGCAGAGGGCTTCACAGACGTCGAGGCAGGAGCCTGCCCCTGCCAGGGCGGCCAGCGCCTCGAGCAGTGCAGCCTCGGAAAGGCTCAGGGCGGGGCGGAGTGCCGGCGCGGGACGCGCGCGACCCGTACTCACGGTGCTCCCCCTGCCCGGGTCCTCGAAGGACCCTGCCGCCAGGGTAGGCAGCGGTGGAGGATGCCGTCCATAACCAGCCGGGTGGTTACGGCTGTCTTCCCGCAACGGACAAGGGGGCCAGGTGAGTCGCGAGCTGCCGCTGCCGGAGCACGTGCGGGTGGCGATCGTGGGGAGCGGCTTCGCCGGCCTCGGGGCGGCGGTCCGGCTGCTGCAGGAGGGGCGCGAGGACTTCGTCGTCCTCGAGCGGGCCGAGGACCTCGGCGGCACCTGGCGCGACAACACCTACCCCGGTTGCGCCTGCGACGTGCAGTCGCACCTCTACTCGTTCTCCTTCGCCCCCAACCCGGACTGGTCGCGGGCGTTCTCCGGCGCGAGCGAGATCCACGCCTACCTGCAGCGGGTGGCCACCGACCACGGTGTGCGACCCCACCTGCGCTACGGCGCCGAGCTCCTCGCGGCGGCATGGGACGGCGCGGCCCAGCTGTGGCGGCTCACGACGTCGCGCGGTGACCTCACCGCCGACGTGCTCATCTCCGGGACCGGGCCGCTGAGCGATCCGCTGGTGCCCGAGCTGCCGGGGCTGGCGAGCTTCACCGGACGAGCCTTCCACTCGGCTCGCTGGGACCACGGCCACGACCTGACCGGTCGCAAGGTGGCCGTCGTCGGCACCGGCGCCTCTGCCATCCAGTTCGTGCCGGTGATCGCGCAGCAGGCCGGCAGCCTGGTCGTCTTCCAGCGCACACCGCCCTGGGTGCTGCCGCGCTACGACCGCGCGATCAAGGCGTCGGCTCGGGCGAAGTACCGCGCCGACCCGCGCCGGCAGCGCCGCGTCCGGGCCGCCATCTACTGGTTCCGCGAGCTCAACCTGCTGGCCTTCACGGGCGGTGGCCGGATGTCCCGGCTCGCCGAGAAGATGGCCCGGCGGCACCTCGCCAAGCAGGTGCCGGATCCGGTGCTGCGGGACAAGCTCACGCCGTCGTACCGCATCGGGTGCAAGCGCATCCTGCTCAGTGACGACTACTACCCGGCACTCATCCGGTCGGACGTCGAGGTCGTCACCGCGCCTGTCGTCGAGGTGCGTCCGCACTCGGTCATCGACGGGGACGGTCGCGAGCACGAGGTCGACACCCTCGTCTTCGGCACCGGCTTCCACGTGACGGACCAGCCGATCGCGGATCGGCTCCGCGGCACCGACGGCCGCCTGCTGTCCGAGGTGTGGGGTCCCAGCCCGGAGGCCTACCTCGGTACGACGGTGCCCGGCTTCCCCAACCTGTTCCTGCTGCTGGGGCCCAACACCGTGCTCGGGCACACGTCGGTGGTCTACATGATCGAGGCGCAGCTCGCCTACGTGATGGACGCACTGCGCACGATGGATGCCCGGGGCGTGAGCTCGGTCGACGTGCGGGCTCGCGTTGTCGAGGCCTTCAACGCCGATCTCCAGGGCAAGCTGCAGGGCACCGTCTGGAACGCCGGCGGCTGCAAGAGCTGGTACCTGGATGCGGCCGGCCGCAACTCCTCGCTGTGGCCGACGTACACGTTCCGGTTCAAGAGGTCGACGCGCCGCTTCGACCCCGAGTCCTACGTCCTCCAGCGCCGCCCGACGGACTCGCCCCCCGGCCGCTGAGCCCACGTCTCATACGACGGCTGACGTGTGCGCGTCGCACGCGTGCGACGTGAGCGTGCGCCGCGCACACCCACCGGCAGTCGGCTGAGGTGTGCGCGTCCGACGCGTGCGACGTGAGCGTGCGCCGCGCACACCCACCGGCAGTCGTCGTGGGCAGCGGCGAGAGGGTCGGCTAGTAGCGGGGGCCGACGGCGGCGGGGAGGGCGTCGAGCTCGGCGAGGTCGTCGGCGCTCAGCGTCACGAAGGCCGCGGCGGCGTTCTGCTCGAGGTAGGGAAGCTTCTTCGTGCCAGGGATCGGTACGACGGAGTCGCCCTGTGCCAGCACCCACGCCAGCGCGACCTGTGCCGGAGTCGCGTCGAGCCGGTCAGCGACGGCCTGCACGCGCGACACGATGGCGCTGTTGGCCGCCATCGCCTCGGCGGTGAAGCGCGGGTTGCGGGCCCGGAAGTCGGTGCTGTCGAAGTCGGCAGACGTGACCGCACCGGTCAGGAAGCCGCGGCCCAGCGGTGAGAAGGGCAGGAAGCCCACGCCGTGCGACGTGCACCAGGGCAGCACCGCGGCCAGGACGTCGCGCGTCCACAGCGACAGCTCCGACTGAACCGTGGTGACCGGGTGGATCGCGTGTGCCCGCTCGAGCTCGGCGACACCGACCTCGGACAGGCCGAGGTAGCGGACCTTGCCCTCGGTCACGAGCTCCGCCAGGACCCCCCAGCTCTCCTCCACCGGCACCGCCTCGTCGACGCGGTGGAGCTGGTACAGGTCGATGCGGTCGGTGCGGAGCCGGTGCAGCGACGCATCGATGCCGGCGCGGATGTGCTCGGGCCGGCCGTCCCGGGTGATGCCGTCCGGTCCAGCGACGAGACCGACCTTGGTCGCGAGGAAGGCCTCGTCACGTCGGCCTTCGAGCGCCCGGCCCACCAGCTCCTCGTTGGTGAACGGACCGTAGACATCCGAGGTGTCGATGAGCGTGACGCCCAGGTCGAGAGCTCGGCGGATGACCTGGACCGACTGCGCGTCGTCGCGCTCGGCGGCGCCGTACGCCCACGACATCCCCATGCAGCCGAGGCCGACCGCCCCGACATCGGGGCCGTCCAGGCCGAGCCGTCGGGTGGGCAGGCGGGCATCAGTCATGCCATCCATCTTCCTGTGTCACCCGATCGGGTGACTCGGCACACCCGGTCGAGGTCGAAGAACCGGACAACACAGACGTCGACGCCACCTGGAATCCTTGATGCGCCCCCGCCTCGCCCTCGCCGCCGCCCTCCTCCTGGCGGCCGGTCTGACCACCCCCGCGCTCGCTGTCATCGCCACGGACAGCAGCGGTGCGCAGTACGAGACGACGGCCAAGGTCGTCGTACCGATGCTGTTCCCGGTCGCCGGGCCGGCGTCGTACACCGACACGTTCCTGGCCTGCCGGTCGGGCTGCGCCCGCCACCACATGGGGCAGGACCTCATGGGGCCGAAGATGACGCCGCTGGTGGCGGCCTTCGACGGGGTGGTCACCTCGGTCAAGCGCGAGTCGTCGCCGGGTGGCGGCAACTACCTGGTGATCAGCGCCGACCGCGGGCCCGCCGCCGGCTGGAGCGCGATCTACATCCACGTCAACAACGACACCCCGGGCACCGACGACGGCAAGGGGACCGCCGCGTGGTCCTTCCCGGCCGGCATCGCTCCCGGCGCCCGTGTCCTCGCCGGGCAGCTCGTCGCCTGGCGCGGCGACTCCGGCGACGCCGAGAGCACCGGCCCGCACCTGCACTTCGAGCTGCGCAAGGGCGACGGGTGGGGCGGCGTCGTCTACAACGCCTTTCCCTCCCTGCAGCACGCCCGCCACATCGCCGCGCCGAGCCCGAGCGGTCCGCACCCGGACGGCACCCTGGTCCGGCACCCCAACGGCACGCTCTTCTTGCTCGACGGCACGACGAAGCGCGCGATCTCCCCGACCGTGCTCGCGGCCAACGGACTGGTCGAGGCGTCCGCCGTCGCCATGACGACCGGCGAGTCGCTCAGCTTCCAGACCGGGCCGCCGGCCGTCCTTCGCGACGGCACGATCGCCCGCGACGCCGCCGGCGGGCTCTGGCTCGTCACCGCCGGACAGCGCGTGGCCGTGACCGACGAGCAGCTCACCGCGCTCGGCCACCCCGCACCGCGGGTGTGGCCCGCGAGCGACGTGGATCTCGCTGCGCTGCCCGTGTCGGAGACCGTTCCGACGAGCCCGCTCTACCCGGGCGCGCTCGTGCGGACCGAGGGCACCGCCGACGTGCACTACGTCGACGTGGACGGCAACCTGCTCACCGTCGATGCAGCCTCGCTCGCGAGCCGAGGGTGGACGACGGAGGACGTCGCGGTGGTCCCGGCCGACGTCCCGACCCCTGACCCGACCGTCGACGCCGGTGCCTACCGCCGCGACAGCGGCCTGCCGCCCACGACCTTGCCCCTGCGTGACGGCGTGCTCGTGCAGACGCCCTCGCACCTGGTCGGCGTCGTGTCCGGCGGCAAGTTCCGTCGCCTCTGGGACAGCCGCATGGTCGCGGCGTACGGCTACACGGGCAAGCCGCGCCTGCTCGTGCCGACGGCAGTCGTCACCGCACTGCCGACGGCGGAGCTGACCTCGCGGTAGCTACTTCCCGACGACGGGGAGCCGTACGACGGCGTTCTGCAGGACGACGGCGCCGGGGGTCCGGTTGCCGAAGCCGACGAACATGTCGTTGGTGGCCATGGCCATCACGAACAGCGACTGACCGGCAGGCACGTCGATCGCGACCGAGGGCAGCTCGATGCTGCGCTTCCCGCCGGCGACCGGAAGCAGCTCGTTGATCGGCAGGACGTTGCCCTGCACGACCTTCGCGTCGGCCGGTGAGGTGCCGACCCCGAGTGCGTAGAACGCCCGGTTGTTGACGCCCGCGGCGTACATGTCGCCCTCGAGGTACGGCGTGCCCGCGATGCGGATCGGGCCCTTCGCTGCCTCGAACGCGAGCGGCGGGCTGGCGAGCTGCGTCGTGGCGACGGTGCCGACGGGGAAGGCCTTGTTGGCGGTCACCGAGTCGACGGTCGTGCAGGTGCTGTTGGCGGTGGCGAGGTGGTACTGCCCGTAGCCCTTCAGCCCGTTGGTCTTGCCCTTCAGCGCATGGTCGAAGAACTTGATGGTGAGGTCCTCGAACGAGCCGCCGGCGAGCTGCTTGCTGCAGGGGTCGTCGCTCGGCGCGACTGCCTGCGGGAACGCGTTGGGCAGGACGTGGCCGCCGTTGTAGCCGACGAAGATGCTCTTCGCCCGGGCCGACGGCGTGATCGCCTTCGCGAAGTTCTGCAGGCCCTGGTGGAGCGGGAAGAGGGTGTCGGTGATGCCCTGGCCGAACAGCATCGGGATGTCGAGGACGCGACCCTGCGAGACGTTCCATGCCGGGCCGTTCTTGAGGAAGAACGCGTCGAGGTCCGGTACGCCGGGGGCCTGGCCCTTGGGCCACACACCGGTCGCCGCACCGAACGCGGTCCCCTCGAGAGCCTCGTTCGGCAGCGCCTGCGCACCTGCGGCGGTCAGCAGTGACACCCACTCGTTGCGCACGACCTCGGAGGGCGCGAGGCTGCCCTTCAGGTCCCACCAGGTGATCTCGGGCGCGAGCGCGTCGAAGACCGGCTTCTTGTTGTCCATCAGCTCGCGGAAGGCACCGACGAACTGGTAGCCGCCGCCGTACGAGCCGCCGATCGCGCCGAGCCGCGGGTCGCCCTTGGCGTCCTGCAGCACCCAGGGCAGCTTGCTCACGACGGCGACGAGCGCCTCGACGTCCTTGCCCTCGTAGTCGATGTTCTCGATGCGGGCCTTGCCCTTGTCCTCGCCGAAGCCGCGCTGGTCGAACGACAGCACGCCGTAACCGGCCTTGAGGAACTTGTCGAACGACGACGCCGTCGTCGTTCGCGAGCCGCCCCAGCCGTGGCTGTGGAAGACCATGGGCACGGGGTGCCTGGCGTCGGCTCCGACCGGCTGGAACAGCGTGTAGCAGATCTGCTGTGGCGTCGTGGAGTCCTTGTCCGGGACCGACGTGATGCAGGCGTTGGTGACGGCCGGAGCCGCCGAAGCGGTCGCCGGGACGGCCATCAGGCCGGCGACGACGGCGGCGGCACCACCGAGAAGGGCAAGTCGAGGAGTGCGCATGCGCACGTGTTTCGCGGTTGTTGCCGCATCTCCTGCTCGCAGGTGAGGCAGGTCACTTCTGCGAGCCGACGATGCTGATCCAGTTCTTGTGGTCGAAGATCTCGTCATCGCCACGGTCGTAGCGCAGCAGGTCGGGCAGCTCGAAGGTCTCCTGCACCCAGCGCCAGTCGATCCGCTTGGACAGGTAGGCCACCCAGCCGCCTTGACTCGGTGCGAAGAGCTCGCCCTTCGGACCCGGGTGCGCGATGGGGTTGCCGTGGTCGACGAGGGCCTGCACGAGCGGGATGAGGTGCGTGTAGGGCCGGTGCGGGTCCGCCGGGTCGGCTTCGATGCGCCTTCGCTCGGTCATCCGCATCCCTCCTGTCGGGTCATGACGGACCCCGCCAGTGTCGCGCCCCCGACCGTCGCTCCTCGCGCGGCCGGCACCAGGTGCAGCGTCGAGAGCCCCTTCGGCCCGATCAGGGCGTCGAGGTTGGTCATCTCCACGACCGTCGGCTCGCCGATGAAGCCCTCGGCGATGAGCGAGTCGATGAGGTCGGGCAGGAAGTACTGCGGGAGCCCACCGGCGCCGAACTTCACGTTGGCCCCCGCGATGGACTCACCGACCGGCAGCGGCTTCTTCACCTCGTAGGTGTTGAGGTGGCTGCGGTAGCGCGCGACGCCGTCGACCGGGTCCTTGCGCGACGCGACCTGCAGCCCCTCGTTGTAGCGCCGGGCATCGGTCCCGACCTCCTCGACGGCCTCGGGCGTCGCGGCGAACCGCCCTTCACCCGGCGCGCCCACGCTGAACGTCTCGCCCGGCCGCAGGATCCTGTCGCGCCAGCGGTCCACGCCGCTGTAAGGACGCTTGCCCTGGAACTCCAGCACCTCTTCCGCGGGACTGGCGAACCGGGACTCGAGCAGCGCTGCCTCCTCCTCACACAGATCGGCGGCCATGGCGGCAGCGCGCACGCCACGCGTCGCGAGCTCTTCGGCGACCTCCGCGCCGTGGGCCGCCCGGCCCGCTGCCACGCCCGCTTCGCCGGCGCCCGCCGTGGCCACAGCGAGGAGCAGGTCGGGGACGAGGTGCCCGAGCGCGCGCGCCGGGTCGTGCGCCCAGGTGTCCCAGTCGAGAACGGCCTTGCCGAGCTCCTTCGGGTGCTCGACGCCGTACACGACGCCCTTGCCGAGGTTCTCGGCGTTGTCGACGAAGCCCTCGGGGTCGATGAGCGCGTAGGTCGGCGAGAGCCTGAAGGAGAGCTCGGCGAGCCCCCACGTCGCTTCTCCCGCGCCGGCGAGGAACGAGCCGACGGCATGGACCGCCTTGCTGAGCAGGCCCGGCTCGTGCGGCGCGCCGTGCCGGGCGTCGTCCAGCACGGAAGCTGCCCGCCGGGCGGCGGCATCGACGCGCTCCCGGGCTCCGCGCAGCAGCTGCTCGGCCGCACCCCGTTCGTCGGCGCCCGGGTCGTGCAGGGACCGGGTCTGCGCCGCTTGCGCGTGCCAGCGCGCGGTCGCCTGCTCGGCGTCTGCGTAGCGCAGGGCAGCCGCCGCTGCGTCCGCCTGGGCG
Source organism: Frankiales bacterium (assembly GCA_025465135.1). Lineage (GTDB taxonomy): Bacteria > Actinomycetota > Actinomycetes > Mycobacteriales > SCTD01 > RYN-124. The sequence goes on from JAODNA010000084.1 coordinate 15,817, forward strand.
TCGCGCAGCACCCGGGCGTAGTCGCTCAGGCACCTCGCGGCCCGCGCGAAGGCGGACTGCCCGCGCTCGAGCTTGTCGGGGACCTGGCCGATCGCCTTCCGAAAGGCGTCGCCCGCCGGGCCCACCCACGCGCCGGTGTCGATGCGACGCAGGGCGCGCACGGCGTCGCACGCACCCCCGGCGTACCGCGCGTACTCACGGGCCAGCCACTCGACCTGCGCCGGGTCGCCGGGTACGAGAGACGCCGCGGAGGCGGTCGCGGAGAGCCCGCTCATGGCCGGCAGGCCTGTCCGATGGCGCGGTCGGTGCCCTCGTACGCCGCGGCGGCCTGGCCCAGCATCCGGGCGAGTGTGCTCGCGTCGTCGACGACGAGACCGAGGCCGTAGGACCAGGTGTGCCGGAAGTCGCTCAGCGCGGCCGCGAGCCGGGCAGAGCCGCCGGCCTCGGCCGCGTCGGACAGAGACCGGCTGCCGCGATGCACCTCGCGGGCGACCGCCGTGGCGTCGTCCAGTGCCCGGGCCGTCGCTGCCAGAGCCCCGGGGTCTGCCTCGATGTGACTCACAGGCGGCAGGGTTCCAGGAATCTGTGGACATGACCTGCGTTGTCCACAGGCGCTGCCCGGAGCGCACAATGGCCGGACCCGCCCCGTCCCCGGAGGTCCCATGCCGCTCGACCCGCCCGTCGCCGCCGTCCTCGAGATGCTCGCCAGCAGCGGTACGCCGATGTCCATGGTCGACGGCACGCCGGAGCAGGCGCGCGAGGGCTTCAGGACCATGACGGTCGGCCTGCGCGACCCCGCCACCCTGGCGCAGGTCCGCTCCGTCGACGGCGCCACGATCGCGGGTCCCGCTGGTGAGCTCCGCATCCGCACGTACCGGCCCGACACGGACGGGCCGGTCCCGACGGTCCTGTACTTCCACGGCGGCGGCTTCGTCATCGGCGACCTCGACACGCAGGATGACCACGCGCGGCTGATCTGCCGCGACGTGGAGGCCGTCGTCGTCAGCGTCGACTACCGGCTGGCGCCGGAGCACCCCTTCCCGGCCGGTTTCGAGGACTGCCTGGCGGCGACCCGCTGGGCTGCGGAGCACATCTCCGAGCTCGGTGGCGACGCCGACCGGATCGCCGTCTCCGGGGACAGCGCCGGCGGCAACCTCGCCGCCGCGGTCGCACTGACGACGACGCGCGAGGGCGGTCCACGCCTCGCCGCACAGCTGCTGCTCTACCCGGGTGTCGACTTCCGCGAGGACGACGCGTTGCACCCCTCGCGGATCGAGAACGGCGAAGGGCTGTTCCTCACCGCGGAGGACATGCGCTGGTTCCGCAGCCATTACCTGCAGGGCGAGGCCGACAGCTCCGACCCGCGCGCCTCGGTGCTGCTCGCACCCGACCTCACGGGGCTGCCGCCCGCTGTGGTCGGCACCGGTGAGTACGACCCGCTGCGCGACGAGGGGGAGGCCTACGCGAAGGCCCTCGAGTCTGCCGGCGTGAAGGTGGTGCTGCGCCGCTACGACGGCCTGATCCACGGCTTCTTCGGGATGGGCACCTGGTCGCCAGCCTCCGCGGCGGCCGCGACCGACCTGTGTGAGGAGCTCCGCACGCTGCTCGGTTGAGCAACGAGCAGGGAGCGGGCCGCACGTGTCGAACGTGTAAGGCATGCACTCACGGTCCCGTCGCCCACTCGTCCTCGCCGCAGTCGGCGCTGCCGCAGCCCTCGCGATGATGGCGATCCCCGCCGCCGGTGCGGCGCCCGCGCATCCAGGGCTCCGGTTCGGCCCCAACACCTACGCCTACGCGTCGAGCTACGGCGAGCCCGGCCTGGACATCGCGCCGGACGGCACCGTCTACGCGACGACGCCAGGCGACGGCGGCGCGGTGCTTGCCAAGAGCACCGACAAGGGCGCGACGTGGACCAAGCTGCCCACCGCGAAGACCAACGCGACGCAGGCCGCGCTCACCGGGGGCGACTCGGACGTCGTCGTCGCGAAGGACGGGACGGTGTTCGCGAGCGATCTCAACGTCGACGGCATCACGATCTTCCGGTCGACGGACGGCGGCAAGACGTTCCCGCACCAGGTGTTCGTCAACGGCACCAGTGACCGCGAGTGGCTAGCGGTCGACGGGCCGCACGGCGAGGACGTCTACATGACTTACCACGAGATCGCGACGGGGACGATGCTCGTGTCGGTCAGCCACGACCGCGGCCAGACGTTCGGGACGCAGCAGGTCATCTACTCGCAGCCGACAACCGTGGCTCAGAGCGCGCACAACGGCACGTCGATCGGCAACGTCACCGTCGACGGCAAGGGCTACGTCTACATCACCTACGGCACGACGCGGCTCACGACGACCGACACCACCTACGGCTCACCGCCCATCAGCTCGATCCAGATCAGCATCAGCAAGGACAAGGGCGCGACCTGGCATGACGTCACCGTCAACGCCGGCGCCGACGACGCCAACTACGGCAACTTCTGGATGTCCAACGCCGCCGACAGCGCCGGCAACGTCTACGCCGTCTACTCCGGCTACGCGCACAAGGGCGAGCCGATGCACGTCTGGCTGCAGCAGTCGCGCGACCACGGTGAGACCTGGACGGCGCCGTACGCCGTCGACAACGCTCTGACGGGACGCCCCGTCGGCCAGGACCTGTTCGGCTGGGTCGCCGGCGGTGGACCGGGCGTCGCCGTCGTCAGCTGGTATCACACGGACGCCCCGAACAAGGACGCCGACGGCATCGACTGGGTCGTGCCGGTCGCCCAGGTGCGCGGCCTCGACAAGGGCACGCCGCAGGTCGTCTACGGCATCGCCAGTGACCACTCCGTCCACCACGGACCGATCTGCACGCTCGGCACGTTCTGCGGTGTCCTGCCCGGGTCGAGCAGCGATCGGTCGCTGCTCGACTTCTTCAAGGTCGACGTCGGCCCCGACGGCATGCCGGCCGTCGTGTGGAGCGACAACAACCGCATCGACGGCGGCGGCAAGACCGGTGTGGGCTACGCGCGCCAGGTCGGCGGCCTGAGTGCGTTCGCGCCGACCGTGACGACGCCGCCGCGGGTCGCGACCAAGCCGGTCGCGCGGCCTGCACCGCAGGCCGCTCCACCGGCGGCACCCGGACCGAGCCGGCTCGCGGCCACGGGACTGCCGGCCGCACTGCCTCTGCTCGCACTGGCCGGCGTGCTCGTCGCGCTCGGCCTCCGTCGCCGGGCGATCTGAGCGCCCGACGACTAGCGTGGCCGGGTGAGTGAGACCCGGCGCGGTGCCGTCTACGGCGCGACGGCGTACCTGCTCTGGGGGGTCTTCCCGCTGTACTTCCCGCTGCTCAAGCCGGCGGGGGCGGTCGAGGTCCTCGCGCATCGCGTGGTGTGGTCGCTCGTCGTCGTCGCGGTGCTCGTGCAGGTCACGCGCAGGTGGGCGGGCGTCCGCGCGATCTTCGCCGACCGCGACAAGCTCGTCAGGCTCACGGGCGCGGCCACCGTGCTTGCCGTCAACTGGGGCGTCTACATCTACGGCGTCACGAGCGACCGGGTCGTGGAGACCTCGCTGGGCTACTTCATCAACCCGCTCGTGACGGTGATGCTCGGCGTCGTCGTGCTGCGTGAGCGGCTGCGTCCGCCGCAGTACGCCGCACTCGGGGTGGCGGGCATCGCCGTGCTCTTCCTCTCGATCGAGAACGGCCGCCCGCCGTGGATCGCGTTGACCCTGGCCTTCAGCTTCGGGACCTACGGGCTGCTCAAGAAGACCGCAGTCGTCGGAGCGCTCGAAGGGCTGACGGTGGAGACGGCTGTTCTCGCCCCGCTGGGGATCCTCTACCTCGTCGGCCTGCAGGTCACCGGCGGAGCGACACTGGCCTCGCACGGCGCCGGGCACGCGACGCTGCTCGCCGTCACCGGCCTCATCACCGCGATCCCGCTGCTGTTCTTCGGCGCGGCCGCGTCGCGCGTCCCGCTGACGACGCTGGGGATCCTGCAGTACCTCGCGCCGACCATGCAGTTCCTTCTCGGAGTTCTGTTCTTCCACGAGGCCCTCGGCCTCGCGCGGCTGCTCGGCTTCTGCATGGTGTGGGCCGCGCTGTTCCTGTTCACCGCGGACCTGCTCGCGCAGCGCCGCCGTACCGTGCGGATCGCCGTGGCGGAGCCGGTCTGATGGACCTGCGCGAGAACGTGCCGCTGTCGTCCTGCACGACGCTCGAGCTCGGTGGTCCGGCCGCGACCATGAAGACGGTGTACGACGAAGGCGAGGTCGTCACCGCACTGCGCGAGGCCGAGGGCCCCGTGCTCGTGCTGGGCGGTGGCAGCAACCTCGTGGTCGCCGACGACGGGTTCTCCGGCACCGTCGTGCGGATCGCATCGCTGGGCCGGACGGCGACGCGTGACGGCGACGACGTGCTTCTGCAGGTCGCGGCCGGCGAGAGCTGGGATGCGCTCGTGACGATGTGCGTCGAGCAGCAGCTGGCCGGAGTCGAGTGCCTCGCCGGAATCCCTGGCCTCGTGGGGGCGACGCCGTTGCAGAACGTCGGCGCCTACGGGCAGGACGTCTCCCAGACGGTCATGTCGGTGCGTGCGTACGACCGCGACGCGGACGAGGTGCGCACTCTCAGGGACTGCGGCTTCAGCTACCGCTGGAGCAGGTTCAAGGCGGAGGCGCCGCGCTGGGTCGTCCTCGAGGTGACCTACCGGCTGACTGACAGCGCCGTGTCGCGGGCGATCCGCTATCCCGAGCTCGCGCGCGCGCTGGGTGTGGACGTCGGAGCGACCGCCCCGCTGACCGAGGTGCGCGAGGCCGTACTGGCACTGCGGCGGGGCAAGGGGATGGTGCTCGACCCCGCCGATCCCGACACGCGCAGCGCGGGGTCGTTCTTCATGAACCCGCTGCTCGACCCGGCCGAGCTCGCTGCGCTCAGGGCCCGCGGTGCGCAGCCGCCGACGTATCCCGAGTCGAACGGCCGGGTGAAGGTGCCCGCAGCCTGGCTGATCGAGCAGGCCGGGTTCGCGAAGGGGCACTTCGACGGCCCGGTCGGCATCTCGTCGAAGCACACGCTCGCCCTCGTCAACCGCGGGGGCGCGCGCACCGCCGATCTGCTCAGAGTGGCGCGCGCGGTGCGGGACGGGGTGCGCGACGCGTTCGGTGTCGTGCTCGTCCCGGAGCCGGTGCTCGTCGGGGTGGAGCTCTAGCCGTCCATCGCGTGCAGCATGTCCATGAGCTCCTTGCACTGCGGGCACACGGGGTACTTGTCGGGGTCCCGGCCCGGGAACCACTTCTTTCCGCAGAGCGCGGTGGCCGGTACGCCGTCGACGGCGCTGCGCAGGATGTCCTCGCGCCGCACGTAGTGCGACATGCGGTTGTCGTCGGTGTCCTCCTCGAGCTCGGTGTCGAGCGCTTCGGAGGTGCCCTGGCGGACGTCGAGCTCGGTCATGCCGACGACAGTACGACTCAGGCCTGGCGCTGCAAGGGCGTGACCGCGGCGAGCGGCCGGCGGTACTCCTCGAGCCACGACTCCACCTCATCCGCCGGCAGCGGTCGCGAGAGGTGGTAGCCCTGGATCACGTCGCAGCCCAGGGCCCTGAGCATGTTCCAGGTCTCGGCGTCCTCCACGCCCTCCGCCACCAGGCGCAGCCCGAGGTTGTGGCCGAGCTCGATCGTCGAGCGCACGATCACCGCGTCGTTGGAGTTCGTCGTCATCGTGAACACGAAGGACTTGTCGATCTTGAGCTCGTTGGCCTCGAGGCGCTTGAGGTAGGAGAGCGAGGAGTAGCCGGTCCCGAAGTCGTCGATCGACAGCGAGACTCCGAGGTCGCGCAGCAGGCCCAGCACGGTCATCGTGCGCGTGGGATCGACCATGATCGTCGTCTCGGTCACCTCGAGCGTCAGTGACTCGGGCGGCACGCCCCATCGCCCGAGGAGCCCGGCGACCTGCCGCGGCAGCTCCAGATCTGTCAGGCAGCGCACGGAGATGTTGACCGCGACGCCGAGCGGCGTTCCGGCGTCCCGCAGCCTGCGTGCGAAGCACAGTGACTGGTCGAGCACCTCGAGCGTCAGCGCGCCGATCAGGCCGGTGTTCTCCGCGATGGGGATGAAGTCGTCCGGGTAGACGAGGCCGCGCGCCGGGTGCTGCCAGCGGACCAGGGCCTCCAGACCGACGAGGTCACCTGTCGCGGCGTCGCACTTGGGCTGGTAGTAGACCCGCAGCTGCCCGTCGCTGACCCCCTCGCGGAGCTCGCCGAGCAGGGCGAGCTTCTCGACGCTGTGAAGGTCGCGCTCGGGCAGGTAGAACGCGTAGGTGCCGCGGTGCTCCTTCGCGGCGTAGAGCGCCACATCGGCGCGCTGCATCAGCGTCGTGACGTCCGAGCCGTGCTCCGGGGCGAGCGCGATGCCCACACTGGCCTGCACGTCCAGCCGCACTCCGTCGATGCTGAACGGCTGCATGAGGGCGGCGACGAGTCGCTGGGCGACGAGCTCCGCAGCGGCCCGCCCGTCGAGATCACAGGCCAGTACGGCGAACTCGTCGCCACCCAGCCGGGCGACCGTGTCGCCTTCCCGCATGGCGGTCCGGAGCCGCGCGCCCACCTGCCGGAGCAGCTGGTCGCCGACGTAGTGGCCGAGGGTGTCGTTGATCTCCTTGAAGTGGTCCAGGTCGATCAGCAGCACCGCGGTGCCGACGGCGCTGCGCTCCGCCGCCTCGAGCGCGCGCCCGGTGCGGTCGCTGAGGTAGAGCCGGTTGGGAAGCCCCGTCAGTCCGTCGTGCAGGGCTTGGCGCTCGCGCTCGGCAGCGAGCTTCGCGCTGCGGTGGACGGCGGCGATCGGCAGCAGCATGAGGGGAAGCAGCAGCAGGGAGAAGCCGGTCGCGACCACGACGACCGGGGCGAAGGCGAGCAGGACGCCCGAGGTCGAGAGCTGGAAGCGCACGTCGTCGCGCAGGTGGGGCAGCACGGGCTTGTTCAGTGCCAGCGCGACGACGATGCCGGTCAGGCCGTTGTTGACGATGAAGAACACCGCGCCCGCGGCGAGCGCGGGGACGACGTCGTGCACCTGCAGCGGCGTCGCGTCGGAGGCGAACGTCCGGTGGGTCAGCAGGCAGAACACCATCCGCGTCACCGCGCCGGACAGGACCAGCTGGGCGTTGTTGAACAGGAGCCTCTGGAGGTTCTTGCGACGTCGGATGTCGTCGAGGCTGACGGCGGCGACCTGCGCGGCGAGCAGGACCCAGACCGGGCCGAGGATGGCCAGGGCGAGGATGAAGGTGCTGGCGATGGTGACCTCGTCGAGGTCGTCCTCACCGCGGGAGATCACGATGGGCTGGGACTCGCCGACCACCAGCAGGGCCGCGAGAACCAGCACCGTCAGGCTCGGGACCTCGACCCGTGCGGGCAGGTGCTGCACCAGCACGTCGGCGACCACGGCAGCGCCGGCGGCGATCACGGCGAACACGTAGGTGTTCAGCCGCGACGGCCGCAGTCGAGCCGCGAGCTGCACGAGTGCTCCTGTCGGATCGGCGGGTTGCCCCGGGGTCCCGGCCGGGCGCACCCGGCAACCACGCGGGACAGGTCCCGCGCTAGGTATGTCGTCCGATACGCCCAGGTCTTGAGCCGCCGCGAGCCTGTTCCTCCCTCGTCCGCGCCGCACGCACCCCCCGAAAGGGGGACCGGAACTCACGGCTACACCTCCAGGCACGTCATGCCGACATATCCCTGTCGGACGAGCGGGAGGGGCGGCGGGTGCAGGCGCGGTATGGCCGGGTGCTGTCGTCCCCCGGTGTCGCGCGCACCGTGGTGCCGTACCTGGTCGGCCGGCTGCCGTCGAGCATGAACCTGCTGGCCCTGCTGCTGTTCATCCGCCACACGAGTGGCTCGTTCGTGACCGCCGGCGGCGTCAGCGCCGCCTTCGCCCTGGCCGTCGCCGTCTCGTCGCCGGTGCTCGGCCGGCTGGTCGACATGCGCGGGCAGACGGGTGTCCTCGTGGCCACCAGCATCGTGCACCCGCTCGCGCTCATCGGGGTGCTCGTCGCCGCCTCGCAGTCGGCCGGCGCCCCGGTGGTGCTGGCTGCGGCCGCCCTGGCCGGCGCGTCGCTGCCGCCGATCTCGGCGTGCATGCGAGCGCTCTGGCCCAGTCTGCTGCGGGACGCGGAGCAGCGCGAGACCGCTTTCGGTCTCGAGGCGGTCGTCGTCGAGATCTGCGAGCTGGGCGGCCCCTTGCTCGTCGGTGGGCTCACCGCGGTCGTGTCGCCGGGTGCCGCGGTGCTGGTCAGTGCGGTCCTGACCGGCGCCGGAGCGCTCCTGTTCGCCCTGGCACCCGCCTCCCGCGACGCGGTCCGCGGGGCGTGGCAGACCCGCCGATGGCGGGGTCCGCTGGAGGAACGGGGCGTCCGCTGGCTGCTCGCGATCATCGCGTTCTCCACCGCCGGTCTGGCCGCCTTCGAGGTCGCCATCGCCGGCTTCGCGACCGGGCACGGCGGGGCGGCGTCGACGGGGACCCTGCTCGCGCTGTGGTTCGGCGGGAGCCTGGCCGGTGGCTGGTGGTACGGCGCGCGCCGATGGGCGACGCCCCTGCCCTGGCAGCTCGTCGGTCTCCTCCTGGCGGTCGCCGTGGGCGCGCTGCTGCCGTTGCTCGCGACCGGCACCTGGACCATGGCCGCCCTCCTCCTCGTGTCCGGTGTCGCGATCGCCCCGGCCATCGCCGTACAGCTCGCCGTGATGTCCGAGGTCGCACCGGAGCGCAGCCGCACGGAGGCCTTCACCTGGGCCAGCACCGCCAACTTCGTCGGCATCGCCGGTGGCTCGGCCCTGGCCGGCTGGTCGGTCGAGCTGGCCGGGGTGCGCGCTGGGCTGGTCGCGTCGGCCGGTCTCGCTGCCGTCACCGCGCTGCTGTCCGTCGCCGGGCGGCACGGCCTCGGCCTGCCGCGGCTGGCGCACGACGCTGCGGTGGAAGCCGCCGAGGACGCCTACGACCTGGCCGTGTTCGAGGACCTCGCCCAGGAGCGTGACGATGCGGTCGCAGCGCTCGCGCGGGCGGCCGAGCGGAACGCCGAGCTGCTGGACCAGCTCACCGCTCTCCGCGGGCAGCTGCAGGACGGGAGCCACCAGCCGCCGACCGGCCGGGCGGCGTCGGCCGCCGCCGAGATCGCCAGGACCGGGTTGGCTCGCCTCGACGCGAGCCTGGCGGACCTCTACCTGCTCGAGCAGCGACGGGCGGCCGTTCTCGAGGACATCGAGCAGCTGCGCGCCGAGCTGCTCTCGTGGGGCCTGCCGGAGAACGTGACAGCCCTGCCGCGGCAGTCGCACGGGGCGTGAGTGAGGCCTCCCTCACCTCGCGGTCAGGTGAACAAGGGCGCGCCGGGGTATCGACCCCTCGTGCAGACCATGTCCCCCACGCGTGCGGCGCAGGAGCGACGGCGTCGTCGTCAGGAGCTCCTCGACACGCTGCGGCAGGCAGCGGAGCTCCGCGCACGGCTGCATCCCAGGGCCAACGCACTCGCCCGGTCCCGGGCGCTGCTGCACGCCCGCACGACGCGAGGCTGAACCCCGCCGCAGCGGGTAGGCCGCCGGCACGCCTCGTCGACCCTGGGAGAGGGCTCTGTCCACACTGAGCGCCGAGCTTCGTCGTACGGCGAAGTCCGCTTTCGGCTGGGACGAGCTGCGACCGGGACAGCTGGAGGCCATGGAGGCCGTGATGGCCGGCCACGACACGGTCGTCGTCATGCCGACGGGCTCCGGCAAGAGCGCGGTCTACCAGGTGCCTGCACTGCTGCTGGATGGTCCGACAGTCGTGGTGAGCCCGCTGATCGCGCTGCAGCGCGACCAGGTGGCCGGGCTCACCGAGCGGCTCGGTGCCGGGGAGGCGGTCCACGCCAACAGCACGCTGTCCGAGCGGGCGCGGAGCGAGGCGTTCGCGGCCCTGGCCGCCGGCAGCGTGGAGTTCTTCTTCCTGGCGCCGGAGCAGCTCGGCCGGCCCGACGTGCTCGACGCGATCGCGGCAGCCAAGCCGTCGCTGTTCGTCGTCGACGAGGCGCACTGCATCTCGACCTGGGGCCACGACTTCCGTCCCGACTACCTGCGCCTCGGCGCGGCGATCGAGCGGCTCGGGTCACCGCGCGTGCTCGCGCTCACCGCGACGGCGTCCCCGCCGGTGCGCGACGAGATCGCGGCCCGGCTCCGGCTCCGCGACCCGGTGCAGGTGGTGCACGGCTTCGACCGACCCAACCTTCGGCTCACCGTCGAGGCGTTCCGTGACGAGGAGCAGAAGCGCGAGGCCGTCATCCTGCGCGCGATGGGGGAGGCCAAGCCCGGCATCGTCTACACAGCGACCCGCAAGTCGGCCGAGACCTACGCGCGGAGCCTCGCCGACTTCGGGATGACGGCGGCGGCCTATCACGCCGGCATGCGCGCCGCGGACCGCTCCGCGGTCCACGACCGGTTTCTCGGCGGTGCAGTCGACGTGGTCGTCGCGACGACGGCCTTCGGGATGGGGATCGACAAGGCCGACGTCCGGTTCGTGCTCCATGCCGAGGTCGCCGACTCCATCGACAGCTACTACCAGGAGATCGGCCGTGCGGGACGCGACGCTGGTCCTGCGCAGGCGGTGCTCTTCTACCGTGAGGAGGACCTCGGCCTGCGCAAGTTCTTCGCCTCCGGGCTGCCCGACACCCGGTTGCTGCAGAAGCTCGCAACGCTCGTCGGTCACGCAACCGGGCCGGTCGCGGCGTCGGACCTCGCGGCCGAGATGGAGGTGACCGCGTCGCGACTGGCCGGGTTGGTCAACCTGCTCGAACAAGCAGGCGCGCTGCTGGTCGGACCGTCGGGCGCGGTGGAAGCCCTCGCGGGGCCCGACCCGATGCAGGCCGCGGAGCTGGCGATGGCAGTGGCGGAGTCGCAGCGCCGCGTCGAGCGGTCCCGGATCGAGATGATGCGCGGCTACGCCGAGACGACAGGCTGTCGGCGGCAGTACCTCCTCGCCTACTTCGGTGAGGCGTACGGCGAGGAGTGCGGCAACTGCGACACCTGCGAGGCTGGCAGCGCCTCGCAGCAACCCGACGCCGCGCTGTCGCCCTACGCCTTGCAGTCGAGGGTTGCGCACGCTTCGTGGGGTGAGGGCGTGGTCATGAGGTATGAGGGGGACCGGATCGTCGTGCTGTTCGAGGACGTGGGCTACCGCACGCTGTCGCTCGAGACGGTCCGTGCGCGCGGTCTGCTGACCACCGCGTGACCGATGTCCTCGCGGCCGACGGGACCGAGGTCGACGCCGTCGTCGTCGGTGGCGGGCCGGCCGGGCTGGCAGCCGCGCTGTGGCTGGGCCGCTACCGCCGCTCGGTCGTGGTCGTCGACTCGCAGCAGTACCGCTCCGCGGCCGTCGAGCACTCGCACGGCTACCTCGGCCGTGACCCGCAGACCCCGGTCGAGCTGCTGGAGCGGGGCCGCGAGGAGCTCCTCGCCTACCCGACCGCCTCGGTCCGTACGTCGTCGGTGGCCGGCATCTCGGTGCGCAGCGACGGGCTGTTCGCCGTATCCCTCGCCGACGGCGACCTGGTGGCGCACCGCGTCGTGCTGGCCACCGGCGTACGCGATGCCTTTCCCGCCGTACGCGGCTTCGACGACCACTACGGCGCCTCCGTCTTCCACTGCCCGGCCTGCGACGGCTACGAAGCCCGAGAGCGCGACGTCGTCGCCATCGGGTGGGACGCGCACCTCGTCGGCTTCGCGTCGACGCTGCTGAACTGGGCCCGATCGGTGACTGTCGTGACCGACGGGCACCGCTTCGCCGGTGACGAGGCGTGCAGGACCACCCTCGGCGACAACGGGATCGAGCTGGTCGAGCAGGGAGCCGTGGAGTTCGTCGGGTCCCGCGGTGCGCTCGAGGCTGTGCTGCTGGCCGACGGCCGCCGCCTGCCCGCCTCGCTGGTGTTCTTCTCCCTCGCCCACGAGCCGCAGGTGGCGCTGGCGACCGCGCTCGGTTGCGCACTGGACGACGACGGCTACGTCGTGGTCGATCGGCAGGGCGAGACCGACGTGCCAGGCGTCTACGCGGCCGGTGACATCACGCCCGGCCTGCAGCTGGTGCAGGTCGCGGCCGCGTCCGGGGTGGTTGCAGGGGTCGGCGCGGCGCAGTCGTTCTTCGGCAAGACCGGCGCCCCGACATCGCCCGCCCCCGGCCCCGACCCCAGGGTCCGCGACCCGACAGCCCCCCACGACGGCTGAGGACAGCAGAACGCCCCGCTCACCGAGGCGGTGGGCGGGGCGTCCCGGACGAGCCGGTAGGGCTAGACGGCGTCCTTGACCCTGTCGCTGACCTTGTCGAACGCCCCGGTGGCGGCCCCGCCGACGACGGTCGCGGCGGTAGCGCCGAGAGCTGCGGCCCGGCCCGGAACCGCCTTGAGCGTGCCCCTGAGGACCTCGCTCGGACGCTGCTGCTCCTCGTGCAGCGACGAGGAGGCGAGCACCGCCCCGGTCAGGCCGGGGATCGCCCACTGCAGTGCCTTGAGCTGCTTCTGCGCCTTCGCGACCTCCGGCGGGGTCGACGGCAGCGAGGCCGTACCGCCCGCGACGGGCACGTCGCCGGCGTTCATCACCTTCTGCCCGAGCAGACGGCTGTAGGCGGTCGCGCCGAGCGCGCCGGCGGTCAGAGCGAGCTTGACGTTGGTGTTGGCGAGGACGCCCTTCTGCGCCGCGACCCGTCCCTTGTTGGCCTTGAGCAGCTGGGCGCCGCCGACGAGGTGGGCGCCGATGGCGACGAGGTTGATCGGTGTCCACCGTCCCCAGCCGGCGTTGGCGACGCGGGCCCGCTGCCGCGGGTCGTCGACGTCGGCTGCGGCGCCGTTGACGCCGATCGCCCCCATCAGGGAACCGCCGAACCAGGCGGCGAGCCCGGCGTCGTGCAAGAAGTGGGCGAGCGTGTTCCGGTTCTGCATGGGGGATTCCTCCGCGGTGCGTATCGGGGTCTTGGATTACCTGTTCGCTACCCGGTGGCCGTCCTCGCGAACCGGTCCCGCCGCTTCCCTCTGCGAGCGCTGTCTGCAAGAGTCCGGCGCACGATCGCGGTACGACGAGGGGGTGCGTATGACGGACACCGAGGCGTACGCCGTCGTCGTGTTCCGCGAGGAGGGCAGCTGGCAGGTCGGCGTGCTGCCCGAGGTGCTGACCGAGGACCTCGACGGGCTGGTCGCCGCCGTCCGCCAGCAGCCGGGCGAGAACGGCTCGTTCGCGCTCGTCGACGTCGCCGACGAGTTCTTCGTCGTCGTACGGGTCCAGATGGGTCGGGTGCGGCTGCTGCTCTCGGACGTCACGGCTGCGGTCGCGTGGGACCTGGCCGCGCAGGTCCTCGAGGCGCTCGGCCTGGACGTGCCTGGCGAGGACGACCTCGAAGACGTCTGGCCGGTCGGGGATCTCGGGGTATTTGAGGATTTGGGCCTCGATGAGATGGAGCTCGGTGCCATCCTGTCCGATGTCGACGCGTATGCCGACGAGATGCTCTCGGCCTTGGCCCGCCGACTCGGGTTCGCGGATGCCTACGAGCGGGTAGTCGACGCCCTCGTGGATTGACAGCACGCCCAGCCCCGCCCCCAGCCACCGGAGCCCACCTCGTGTCCTACTTCGCCGCCGCGCTCGCCCGCACCGGAGAGAGCTGGTCCGGTGTCGAGGTGGACCTCGACGAGATCGAGGACATCGAGGCACTGACAGACCTGATGCGTGACCTCACCGGCGACGGCCCCGGACCTGCGCTGCTGATGCTGGAGGAGGACGACGAGTACGTCGCGATCGTCCGTGTCGACGGCGGCACCGGGGGGCTCGGGGAGCCGCGCGTCTTCCTGTCCGACCGCAGGGCCGTCCAGGGCAGCGACGTCGCCGCCATGCTCTGGGAGGAGGCCGACCCGGAGGATGACGAGGAGGAGGACGACGACGAGGACGAAGGCACCCGGCCGGTCGCCGAACCCGTCGGCGACGCCGAGCTGCTCGCCGACCTCGGGACCCCGGGAAGCCAGCTCGTCGACCTCTGCGCGGAGGAGGGGCTGCTGCCGGCAGATGTCCTCACGACGGTCTGCGAGCGGGCCGGCTGCGCGGACGTGCTCGAGGAGCTCCGCGAGGCGTGACGTCGTACGACGCCCTGATGCTCGTCGCCCTCGAGCAGGCTGAGCTCGCGGCGAGCCATGGCGACATCCCGGTCGGTGCCGTCGTGGCCGGCCCCGACGGGTCGGTGCTCGGATTCGGCTGCAACCGGCGCGAGGCCGCGAACGACCCCACCGCCCACGCCGAGGTGCTCGCGCTGCGGGCCGCCGGCGCGACGCTCGGCAGCTGGCGGCTCAACAGCTGCACGCTCATCGTGACCCTGGAGCCCTGCACGATGTGCGCCGGTGCCGCCGTGCTCGCCCGGGTCGACCGCATCGTCTACGGCGCCGCCGACCCGAAGGCCGGCGCAGCCGGATCGATGTGGGACGTCGTACGCGATCGGCGCCTCAACCACCGCCCCGAGGTGCTCGGGGGCGTGCTCGCGTCGGAGTGCTCCGATCGCCTGCTCGCCTTCTTCGGGCGGGACACGGTCGGCTGATCCGCTTCGCTAGACTCGTCGGCGGTGGCGTGTCCGAGCGGCCGAAGGAGCACGCCTCGAAAGCGTGTGACGGTGCAAGCCGTCCGTGGGTTCAAATCCCACCGCCACCGCCACAGCTCTCCCGTGCCGGGGCAGGGCGCAATCGGCAGATAGGCCGCGTCGGGCGCCCGACTTTGCGTCTTTCACCCGAATGGCCTATCAAGTTCGCTTCGCCGACAGTGTTCTCTTTCTCCCCAGTGGGTATACGGCGCCCGAACCGGTCGCGCTCTGTGACCAGACCACCGCACTGGAGTAACGACAATGACCTCTTTGAGCCCTGAGCTGGGCGTCCTCGGCGAGCCCGCCGAAGGCGCTGTGCGACGGTCCACCGGGACCCGCCTGGCCGTCGCCCTCGTCGCGTTCGTGACGGCGTGGATGGTCGGGGGCGTCCGGGCCACACCGGCGTTCGCCGATGACGGTGGGGACCGGGGCGACAGCACGTCAGCCGGCGAGCACCGTGACGCACAGAGCCGCGACGGTGGCAGCGGCGACGCACAGAGCCGCGACCGTGGCAGCCGTGACGCACAGAGCCGCGACTCCTCGGGGGGCGCGGGTTCGTGCTCCTGCCCGAGCGAGACGTCGAAGGGCACCACGCAGACGAAGGCCGACTCTGCGTCGTCCGACCACGCGAAGTCCTCGACCAAGGGTGACAGCGCGAAGAGCTCGACCAAGGGTGAGAGCGCGAAGTCCTCGGCCAAGGGAGAGAGCGCGAAGTCCTCGGCCAAGGGAGAGAGCGCGAAGTCCTCGGCCAAGGGTGAGAGCGCGAAGTCCTCGACCAAGGGTGAGAGCGCGAAGAGCTCGGCCAAGGGTGAGAGCGCGAAGTCCTCGGCCAAGCCGACATCGGGTTCGTCCGAGCAGGCGGCCACCTCGGACAGCCACACCACGACGACCCAGTCCGCATCGAGCGGCGACACCCAGCGCAAGCCGAGTCGGCGCCCTGCCCACAACAGTGACGCCTGCCTGCCGACGCCGGTGCCGTACGGGCCGAAGAAGCTCGACGACAGCCATGACAGCGAGGGCAAGGCCGGCGACGCCGGCAAGCAGGACGACAGCAAGGACGTGAGTGGGTCGGCCAGCGCCGGTGCGGCGTCGGGTGCTGCCGGCACGTCGGGCAAGGGCACCGGTGGCAAGGCCAGCGGCGGTAGCGCGAACGGCACGACGACCGGGACGACGACGGGTGCCGGTTCTGCCGGTGCGGCGTCGGGTGCTGCCGGCACGTCGGGCAAGGGCACCGGTGGCAAGGCCAGCGGCGGTAGCGCGAACGGCACGACCGGTACCTCAACGAGTGCGGGTAGCGCGGGCAACACGGTGCCGAGTGCCGGTAGCGCGGGCAACACGGTGCCGAGTGCCGGTTCCGCGGGCAACACGGTGCCGAGCGCCGGTAGCGCGGGCAACACGGTGCCGAGTGCCGGCAGTGCGGCTGTTCCCGGTACGACGACTGTTCCCGGTACGACGACGGGCACGGGTACCACGACGGGCACGGGCACGACGACGGGCACGGGCACGACGACCGGCACCGCATCGGGCTCCGGCACGACCCCGGTCACCGCGCCGGTCACTGCGCCGGGTACGACGACGACCGGCACGACGGCGGGTACGGCGACGGTCGGCTCGACCACCGGCGGCGCGGCGGCACCGGCCACGGCCGGCACGGCGTCCGTACCGCTCGGCGGCACGGCGGTTGCCCCGGCGGCCCGTCCGGCAGCGCTCCCGTTCACGGGTGGCGGCGAGCTGCCGGAGGAGATCGCCCTCGGCGGCATCCTGATCGCGCTGGGAGCTGCCGTGCGCCGCATCGGGCGCCCGCGCACGACCGCGTAGCAACGCAGCAGACGAGAGGGGCCCGCGCCAACCGGCGCGGGCCCCTCTCGTGCTGTCAGGGCGCGGTCGTCTGCAGACGCTCCATGGCGAGGGTCAGCAGGCTGTCCGCCGCCCCCTCCCATCCTTCGCTCTGGCCCCACATGAGGACCATGGCCCGGTTGGCGAGGTGCACCGCCTCGTAGATCGGGAAGCGGTGGACCGTCGCGTCGGGTCGCAGGGCCAGGTAGCGCTGCAGGAACGCTCGGCGCGCCTGCTCTGCGGCGTCGCTCTCCTCCCAGGTCTCCGGCATCGACGGCACGGCATGCGCGCACCACTTGCCGAGATCCCAGCTCGTCTCGGATCGCCCGACGTCCTCGAAGTCCACGAGCGTGAAACGACCGTTATCCTCGAGGAACTGGTCGTACTTCAGGTCTCCGTGCGTGAGCACCTCCTCCTCGGCGGCCGCCTTCGGGAGCCGGGACCGGAGCTTGGCGAGCAGGTCACGCAGGAGCCGCCCGCCGTCGGGGTGCACGAGGGACATCGCGTGCGCGACGTCATCGAGGCGGGCGATCTCCGGTGCGAGGCTCAGCTCGCTGTGCGACCCGAGGCCGCTGCCGTGCATCGTCGCGAGCGCCTCCGCCGCCGCGACGGCGCCGGCGTGGAACCGCGGGTCGGTCCGGTCGCTGCTCAACGGCAGGCCGGGTGCCGCCTGCTCCAGGTGCAGCGCCAGCTCGCCGTCGTACGCCAGCGGCTCGACGACGGAGAGCAGCCCGTCCGAGTGCTGGCTCAGCGTCCACAGGGCCTGCATGGTCTCGTGCAGGTCGCGGCCGCGGTCGCCGCGGTAGACCTTCCCGTAGACGACCCGCTCCGCAGCTCCGGGCTTGTCGACGACCCGGTAGCGCACGGCCGCGCTGATCTCCGGCAGGTACCGGACCAGCTCGACGTGGATCCGGGCCGGCGGCGTCTTCGGCGAGTAGCGCGGCGCGAGCAGGCGGCGGACGGCAGGCGGGTCCGTCGCTGTCGCCAGGGTCGGCAGGTGCGGGTCGACGGGGTAGAACCACCAGGCGTGCTGGGAGGCATCAACGAGTACCGGGTAGCCGAGTCCGTCCAGCGGCCGGCAGGGTGCGTCGTCGTACAGCTCCGACAGCCACGTCCGGTAGCCCTGCCAGTCCGTCGTCTGGAAGCACGCGCGCGCGACCAGGGTGAGGCTCCGCGTCTCCGTGGTCCCGCGGGCCGGCCGTTCGATCCGAACGCGGTACGACGCCCAGTAGGCGACCGGCGGCTCCAGCCGGACCCCGAGACGACGAACGCCGGACAGCGTCCAGCCGGTCCCGTCGATCGCCACGGCAGCGAGGGCACGGGCGGCGGCGGTGTTGGTCGCCCGCTGCACCAGGTCGAGCGTCAGCCCACCGGATGGGCTCGGGCCCGGCATGCGCACTCCTCCGTCGGCGGCACCGAGCATGCCACGCGGCCCGCCGCGCAGACCTCCCAAGAATTACGCCATTCGGCCCACTACTTTCGGGCCCCCTGTTGGTTACTCTCTGTGTCGATCGACGTCGCTCAGGGTGACTCTTCGGGGCTGGCCGGGGCGACGACGGTGATCGGCGGGCACTCGCCCGCCGACAGAAGGAAGCACTGATCCGGACGGTCCACACCGACGACGCGCAGGCGTCGCACGGAGAGACACGGTCGCCTAGGCCGCCCGGGGAGCTAGTGGCGAGACCGACCTGCCCAGTGAACAGGACGTCCTCGGACGCCCCGCTCATCGGACGCAGAGGCCTTGATCCGCGTGGTCCTCACCGACGCCCCCGGGCGCACGGAGGAACACGGTCGCCAGACCGCGCGGGGAGCCAGTGGCGAGACCGGCTCGTTCGGTGGCGGTGCGTCGTGGACGCCCTCTACTTGGACGGGAGTCCCCGCATGCGCACCAACGACACGACGTGCACGTCCAGCTCTACCCGCCGCGCGCCGGTCGCTGCGACGCTCGCGGCGGTGCTGCTCAGCCTTCCTTTGACGCTCGCGCTCAGCGGCACCGCCTGGGCCTGCACCTCCTCCGACGGGGGTAGCAGCCAGGGCAGCAAGGGTGGTGGCGACAGCAAGGGCGGCGACCACGAGGGCAGCAAGGGTGGTGGCGACAGCAAGGGCGGCAGCACCGGTGGCGGCGACCACGAGGGCAGCAAGGGTGGAGGCGACAGCAAGGGCGGCAGCACCGGTGGCGGCGACCACGAGGGCAACAAGGGTGGTGGCGACAGCAAGGGCGGCAGCACCGGTGGCGGCGACCACGAGGGCAGCACCGGTGGCGGCGACCACGAGGGCAGCACCGGTGGTGGCGACAGCAAGGGCGGCAGCACTGGTGGCGGCGACCACGAGGGCAGCAGCACGGGCGGCGACGACCACCACGGCGGTAGCACCGGTGGCGGCGCGACCGGCACCACGGGCGACGACGACCACCACGGCAGCAGCACCGGTGGTAACAGCACGACCGGTGGCACGACGGGCACCACGGGCGGCGGCCACAGCGGTGGCAGCACCGGCGGGACCAGCACGACCGGCACGAGCATCGGCGGGGGCACGAGTGGTGGGGGCAGCATCACGCCGCCGGTCGTGCACCCGGTCGTGCACCCGGTCGTGCACCCGGTCGTGCGCCCGGTCGTGCGCCCCGTCACGCGGCCGGTCACGCACCCCGTGACGCGGCCGGTCATCGGGGGTACCGCGGGAGCGCCGGCCTCGGGTCCGGTCGTCACGGTCCGCGCGGCGACGGCGCGGGCTGCGCAGCCGTCCGCCCTGCCGTTCACCGGCGCGGACCCGTCCATCCCGCTCGGCATCTCGCTCGTCCTGCTCGGCAGTGGCGTGATCCTCACCGGTGCGGCGCGCCGGCGCGAGCACGCCTGATCCAGGGAACTGCACCGACGGCCCCCCGCTGCGAGCTGGGGGCCGTCGGCATGCCCCGGCTGTCCAGGCGGGTCACGCGCGAACCCGTTCCACTACAGCGCGTG
The DNA here is from genome assembly GCA_025465135.1 of Frankiales bacterium. Taxonomy (GTDB): domain Bacteria; phylum Actinomycetota; class Actinomycetes; order Mycobacteriales; family SCTD01; genus RYN-124. The sequence goes on from JAODNA010000084.1 coordinate 35,181, forward strand.
ATGTGCGCCCGGGTCCGGGCCGCGTGCCCCGCCTGCCCCGGGTGGGGAGTTTTTGCCCGGATGTCGCCTTTTGCGGCAGCAAGTTACGCCATTCGGCCCACTACTTCCGGGCCACTCTGTAGTTACTCTGTGTGTCTGCTGCAGCGCAGAAGGTGAATCTTTTTGACTCACCCCACGTGATGAAGCGGCAACTGCGGGTATACGCCCGTCGTTGAGCAAGGAAGCGTTGATCCGGATGGTCCACACCGGTTCGCCCCCTTCGGGGACGTGAGCACGGAGAGACTCGGTCGCCTAGACCGTTCGGGGAGCTAGTGGCGAGACCGACCTGCCCCAGTGAGCAGGGCGTCCTTCGGGCGTCCAGTCACCGGATGCAGAGGCTGTGATCCGCACGGTCCTCACCGACGCCGAACCTGGCGCACGGAGGAAGACGGTCGCCAAGACCGCGCGGGGAGCTAGTGGCGAGACCGGCTCGTCCGGTAGCTGGACATCTTCCGATGCCCTCTACCTCGGACGGGAGTCCCCGCGTGCGCACCACCACCAGCACTTCAGGCATCACCGGCAAGGCCCGCCGCGCGCCCGTCGTCACGACGCTCGCGGCCCTCTGCCTCGCCCTTCCCATGAGCGGCATCTTCGGTGGCACGGCTTTCGCCACTAACGACAAGGCCGCCTCGGATCACGGCGCGTCCTCCGCGCCCGGCCAGCAGAAGAAGGCCGACCCGGGCAGCAGCAGCGCCACCACCGCGAGCACCGACTCGAGCACGAGCAGCGCCAGCAGCTCCGCGGACAGCACGCCCGGCAACAGCGACCACAGCCAGGGCAACGCCTCCACGAGCGGCAGCTACAACCAGCCGCAGCCCTACTCGAACGCGGACAGCAACAACACCGGCGCCAACGACACGTCGGCCTCCAACCCCTACCGCTCGACCCGCGACGGGTCGCCGTCGATGAACGGCAACGGCGGTGGCAACGCGGGCGGCAAGCCATGCGCCGGCTGTGTGGGCAAGGCCGACAACAAGAACCCGAAGGGTCAGGCGCCCGGCGGCTCGGACCACAACAACGGCTACGAGTGCGATGGCAACAACGGCATCGGAAAGGGCAACCCGGCCCACACCGGCTGCACCACCGGCGGGACGACACCGCCTCCGCCGAGCTGTGTCCCGACGGCGGCCAACCACCACTGCGACACCGACACGCCTCCGCCGGGCTGTGTCCCGACGGCGGCCAACCACCACTGCGACACCGACAAGGCCTGCCCGAACGGCAGCCCGATGCCGGCCAGCGGCGACTGCGGGGGTGGTGACCACGGCAACAAGAACGACAAGGTCACCATCTGCCACGCGACCGGCTCCGCGAGCAACCCCTTCGTCGTCATCACGCCGAACAAGAACGGCGTCGTGCACGGCCACGCCAAGCACGGTGACGACATCATCCCGCCGTTCGACTACAACGACCACGGCGTGACGAAGCACTTCCCCGGCCTGAACTGGACGGCTGCCAACCAGGCCGCGTTCCACAACGGCTGCAGCGTGCCGGCAGCCCCGAAGTGCCCGAACGGCTCGGCGATGCCGGCCTCAGGGAACATCGCAGACTGCACCCCGCCGGTTGTCTGCCCGGCCGGTTCGACGATGGTCAACGGCGTCTGCACCCCGCCGGTCGTGTGCCCGGCCGGTTCGACGATGGTCAACGGCGTCTGCACCCCGCCGGTCGTGTGCCCGTCCGGTTCGACGATGGTCAACGGCGTCTGCACCCCGCCGGTCGTCTGCCCTGAGGGAACGCAGATGGCACCTGGGGCGACCAGCTGCACGCCGCCGCTGGTGTGCCCCAACGGTGCGATGGTCGGACCCATCGTGCCCGGCACGGCTCGTCCGGGCTGCCCGATCGAGGGGGGCACCGGCAACGGCGCGCAGACCCCGCCGGTGTCCGCACCCGTCCCGACCGTCATCGGTCAGGGCACCACGCCGCAGGCCGTGCAGGGCGGCACGCCCACGCCGGCCGTCGTGTCGGCCCGGCCGACGGCGCTGCCCTTCACCGGCAGCAACGCCGGCCTGCTCGCCGAGGGCGCTGCGCTGATGCTCCTCATCGGCACCGGCCTCGTCGTGGCCGCTCGCCGGAAGGTGGCTCTCGCCGCCTAGCACCACCCGCTCTGCACGACGGGCCCTCGCCGATTCGGCGAGGGCCCGTCGTCGTTCCGGCGGAGGATGCGAGATTCGAACTCGCGAGGGGTTGCCCCCAACACGCTTTCCAAGCGTGCGCCATAGGCCAACTAGGCGAATCCTCCTGGGTCCCCCCAGGGGGGCGGACGCGGTTGATCCTAGCCGCGCCGTACGCGGTGGAAAGCGTCGACCGCCGGTGCCCGCCGTACGTCTAGAGTGACGTCAGACCCCTCGTGCGGCGCCCATCTCGCTGAACTCCCCCAGGGCCGGAAGGCAGCAAGGGCAGGCGGGCTCTGGGCGGGTGTGCGAGGGGTCCTTACTTCCGCAGGAGGACCGCACGTGAGCCTGGCGCTGTATCGCAAGTACCGGCCCGGGACGTTCGCGGAGCTCAAGGGCCAGGAGCACGTCACCGGCCCCCTGCAGCAGGCACTGCGCAACGGCCGCATCCACCACGCTTACCTGTTCAGCGGGCCGCGTGGCTGCGGCAAGACCTCCAGCGCGCGCATCCTCGCGCGCAGCCTGAACTGCGAGAAGGGCCCGACGCCCGACCCCTGCGGCGTCTGCGACTCGTGCGTCGCGCTCGCGCCCAACGGCCCGGGCAGCCTCGACGTCGTCGAGATCGACGCGGCTTCGCACGGCGGTGTCGACGACGCCCGCGACCTGAGGGACCGCGCCTTCTACTCGCCGGTCGCGAGCCGCTTCAAGGTCTACATCATCGACGAGGCCCACATGGTCTCCCGGGAGGGCTTCAACGCCCTGTTGAAACTGGTCGAGGAGCCACCGGAGTTCCTGCGGTTCGTGTTCGCGACGACGGAGCCCGAGAAGGTGCTCGCGACGATCCGCTCGCGGACGCACCACGACCCCTTCCGGCTGATGCCCCGCCGGGAGCTGACCGAGCTGCTGCAGGACGTCGTCGACAAGGAGGGCATCGCCGTCGACAGGACGGTGCTGCCACTCGTCGTGCGCGCGGCCGCCGGCTCTGCCCGTGACGGCCTGTCGATCCTCGACCAGGTGCTGGCATCGGCCGGGGCCGACGGCGTGACGCGGGAGGCAGCGGCCGGTCTGCTCGGTGTCACTCCTGACACCCTGCTCGACGACGTGGTCGACGCGTTCGCTGCCCGTGACAGCGCTGCGGTCTTCGGGGCCGTCGACCTGGTGATGGAGCGCGGTCACGACCCACGGCGCTTCGCGCAGGACGTCTTGGAGCGGCTACGCGACCTCGTCGTTCTGGACGCCGTGCCCGACGCCGGCGACAAGGGACTGCTCGACTGCCCCGCCGACCAGCTCGAGCGGATGGGCCGGCAGGCCACGATGCTCGGCACCGCCGGCCTCTCGCGTGCGGCCGACCTGTTCCACGAGGGCCTGACCGAGATGCGCGGTACGACGGCGCCGCGCCTGCTGCTCGAGCTCGTGTGCGCCCGCGTGCTCCTCCCAGCTGCTGCGCACGACGCCGGCTCGGTGCTCACGCGCATCGAGCGGCTGGAGCGCCGCCTCGACATCGCGACCCCGAGCTCGGGAGCGGTGCCGGCAGCGCACCCCCCTTCCGTCGCGTCAGAGGCCCCACGCGGCAGCGGTGCACCCGTCGACGGACGCACCGACCCGCAACCGCCGTCGGAGTCGCAGTCGAAGCCGCAGTCGCAGTCGAAGCCGCAGCCGCAGTCGCCGCCGGCTCCGGTGACGTGGCCGAGCACGGCGCCGCTGGGCGGGGACGACGCCGCTGCACCGGAGACCGCACCGACGGACGCATCCGCGATCGCCACCGCTGCGGCTGCACCGGAGGACGCGCCGACGGCTGGATTGGACGCGGCGGCGCTGCGCCGGTCCTGGGACGCGGTGCTCGATGCGGTGAAGACGCGCAAGCGCACGACCCACGCACGTCTGCTCGACGCGCAGGTGCTGCACGTGCGCGGTCGCCTGCTCACCATGGGCTTCACGACTCCCACCCTGGCCAAGCAGTTCAAGGACAGCGTCAACATCGAGGTGCTCCGCGAGGCGCTGGCCGAGGCGATCGGGGCGGACCTCGACGTCGACTGCGTGGTGGCAGGAGCGGCCGCGCCGCCGCCGAGCACGCCGACGTCGCAGGCGGCCGGTCCACCGCCCACGGCGCACGAGGGCTTCGCTCCGGGCGACGAGGCTGTTGCGGAAGACCCGGACGCACCGCCTGCGCCGGACCGTGTCCTGAACGGGGAGGACGCCGCCTTGCGTCTCATCGAGAGCGAGCTCGGTGGCAAGGTCGTCGGAACCGTCGGCGAGTAGCCCCGACTCAACCGCCGTTGCGGATGTCCCAGACCGTCGTGTCGACTGTCACCGGCTGACCGGCAGGTGACAGGAAGGCACCGGCGCTCGCGCGCCACGCGGCCAGTGACGGATTCGTCAGATCCCGGTCGACGGCCGCAGCGCCGCCGAGGTAGGTCGTCGAGATCGCGTGGTTGAGCCCGACGTCGCAGCTCTGGGACTCGAACACGACGGTGACGCGGTTGGCGTCGGGGGGCGATGTCTCGCCATCGAGCTGCGGCACGACGTCGTAGCGGTTCTCCAGGGCCAGCACGGAGACCGACGCGGGGACGGGCATGCGCGCGATCGGTGAGCCCGCCGTGACGACGTGCGTCACCGTGAACCTGCCGTCCTGGGCGTACTGCTCCGCGGCGCGCATCGCGACCAACCCACCCTGGCTGTGGCCCACGAGCATGACCGGCTCATCGCGACCGACCCCGGCGAGCTCGAGGGCGCGGGTGAGCCCATCGACCCGGGCGCTGTGGTCTCCGGCCATCGTCGTCAGGTTGGTCGCCAGATCGTTGAGGTGGTCACGCCGGCGCGGGTCGACCTGCCAGTCCTTGGTGCCTGGAAGGTCGACGATCCAGGACGTCGTCGTCGCGCCGTCGGCGCCGACGCGGCTCAGCCTGCGGATGTCGATCTCGCCCTGGCCCTGCCCTTGGGACAGGTCGTCGCGGTGACCGAGCGCGGTGATCAGGTCACCGACGTTGCGAGGCGCCGGCGGCGCGGACGTGTCGGTGCCGCGACCGGCGACCGTTGCAGATCCGGCCGGATAGAGCATGGCGACCAGCCCGGCGGCGTGCTCGAGCGAGGACCCGGGTGACGCGAGGTGACCCGGCGCGACCAGGGCGGCGATGAGCCCGGCCGGGCCGAGGCTGAGGTCGAGGATGCCGGCCAGGAGGGACGGCGCTGCACCGGACGCCTCCTCGGCGACCCCCGGGTGTGCGGACAGGAAGCCGTCGAGATGTCCGCCCCTCACCCAGCCGGCGGTGGCGATGCCGGCCGGTGAGACGGCGAGGAAGGGAAGCATCGGAAGCGACAGGACCAGGGCGGTGCTCTCGGCCCAGTGGCGGAGGTCGTCGAGGCGCGCGTCCAGGCGGTCGGCGGCGGCGTAGCGGAGCACCGCGGCATGCAGCGACAGGCTTCGGCCCTCCAACCGGCCGGCCGTCAGGAGCAGTCCGTGCGGACCCAGGACGGCTGCCAGGACGGCTGCCTCGACCCGCGCGAACCCACCCGGATCGAGGACCGCGCTCGCCAGCAACCCGGTATCAGCCAGGATGCGTCGGGCGTTGAGTGCGGTGTCGGCGACGTCGAGCGCCGCGAGCTCCAGCACGTGGGCAGCGGCTGCCAGGTCGTCGTACTCGACATCGAGCCCGCCGGCGCCGCCGCTGACGTCGATCGTGCTGGTCACGACAGCGCCGCCCCGACGAACGGGGCCACGCAGGCGCCGAGGTCGGCCGGAGCGACCGGCCGGACGACGGCCCAGCGCACCCCGTCGCGGACCTCCGCCGGCTCCAGCGACAGCCAGCCCGACGCGGTCGCCAGCCACACCACGTGACCCATCACGTGCGGCGGCGCAACCACCGTCGCGCGCAGCGTGCCCAGCACGGCGTCGACGAGCCCCGGTGACCGCGCGACGTCGGCCAGCGGCAGGTGGAGCTCCGCAGCCCGGCCCGTGCCGAGCGGCGGCACGCAGCGGGCCAGCTCCTCGCCGAGGCGCAGCGGCGACCACGCGGACACCTCGCGCCCGTCTTCGCCGACCCTCATCACCGATGCGCCCAGCTCGCCACGGATCCCGAAAGCAGCCGCCACACCGCCCAGCGTCGACACGTGGACCCCGACCCTCGGGGCACAGGTCACCGCGAGTCCGGCAGCCAGGGCCGGCGGGACCACACCGTCCATCAGCACGCCCGCGGTGCTGATCGGTCGCGGCGCGCGGTCGATGCCGGGTGGCAGCCGCAGGCCGAGCCGCGCACACAAGGACGCTGTCTCGCCGGGCTGCAGCGCGAGCCGCCGGGCCAGCAGCGCCGTCACGGGAGCACGCCCTCCAGCGCCGACACGGCGGACACCACGAGGCGCTTGGCCGCCCGCTCCACCGCGAGGAGACGCGCGATCTCCGCGCGGACAGCGTCGGCGTGCCCGCGCATCGCGGCGGCTGCGTCGTCGAGCTCCCCGGCCGCCCGGTCGAGGATGCCGGCCTCGCCAGAGACGGAGGCGTGGAAGGCGTCGGCGGCCGGACCACGCCACCGCAGCCAGGTCGACGACCCGCGCACGACCCGGGCACGGTCGCGCGTCTCCGCTGCGGCCGCGGACAGCTGCGCCCCGAGCCGGTCGAGGTCATCGGGGTCGCCGTACCGGGACATGCGGTGAGGGTGACAGCGAAACCCGGACCAGGCGGCGGCCTGGCCTGCGACTGTGGACAACCGTTGGCCCTAGGCTCGGTCCCGACCCCAGACGGGCCACCAGGGAGACACGATGCCGGCGCAGCCGAACATGCAGCAGCTGATGAAGCAGGCCCAGAAGATGCAGCAGCAGATGCTCTCGGCCCAGCAGGAGCTCGCAGCCACCGAGGTGAGCGGTACGGCGGGTGGTGGCCTCGTCACCGCGACGGTCACGGGGGCGGGTGAGGTGCTGAGCGTCAAGATCGACCCCAAGGCCGTCGACCCGGACGACGTCGAGAGCCTGGAGGACCTCGTCGTCGCCGCCATCCGCGACGCCAACCGCGCCGCCGCCGCGCTCGCCGACGAGAAGATGGGGCCCTTGACCGCAGGGATGGGCGGCCTCGGCCTGCCCGGCATGTAGATGTATGAAGGCGCCGTACAGGACCTGATCGACGAGCTCGGCCGATTGCCCGGCGTGGGTCCGAAGAGCGCTCAGCGGATCGCCTTCCACCTGCTCGCTGCCGACCCGGTCGACGTGCGCCGGCTGGTGTCCGCCCTGACCGAGGTGAAGGAGAAGGTGCGGTTCTGCCGGATCTGCTGCAACGTCAGCGAGCAGGACGAGTGCCGCGTCTGCCGTGACCCGCGACGCGACCTCACGGTGATCTGCGTCGTCGAGGAGCCCAAGGATGTCGTCGCGATCGAGAAGACGCGCGAGTTCCGTGGTCGCTACCACGTGCTGGGCGGTGCCATCTCACCGATCGAGGGCGTCGGTCCGGACGACCTTCGGGTGCGCGAGCTGATGGTGCGACTGCAGGACGGATCGGTGACCGAGCTGATCCTCGCCACCGACCCCAACCTCGAGGGGGAGGCGACGGCGACCTACCTCGCCCGCCTGGTCAAGCCGATGGGGCTGCGCGTGACGCGGCTGGCAAGCGGGCTGCCCGTGGGGGGCGACCTGGAGTACGCCGACGAGGTGACACTCGGCCGTGCGTTCGAGGGCAGGAGACAGGTCGATGTCTGACGCTCAGCTGGCACAGGACGTGGCGCTCGACGTCCGGTCCTTCCTCGAGACGCTCGAAGCGGTTGCTGCGGGTGAGGCGGGCGACGCCTCCATCTCGCTGCTGCTGCTGGACGTCGCGCGCATCTGCGTCGCGGGAGCGCAGCTCGGCGCCCTCACGGACGTCATCCTGGAGTCCAACGTCGAGCCGGTGGTGCAGTCGGTCCCCGATGTCGACGCCCTGCGCGTCCGGCTCGCGGAGGAGCTCGAGCCGATCGACGAGTACACCGAGGTCTTCGACCCGTACGGCGACAACGAGCTCGTGCCGTACTTCCTGTCCGACGACCTCACCGAGATCGCGGGAGACCTCGTCCACGGCCTGCGGCACTTCGACGCCGGCCGGGTCGAGGAGTCGTTGTGGTGGTGGCAGTTCACCTACCTCAACCACTGGGGCACGCACGCCGGTGCCGCCTTGCGCGCGCTGCAGTCGGTCGTCGCGCATGCACGACTGGACGCGTTGCCCGAGCCCGCCCTCGACCTCGGGGAGTGACCGAGCTCCGGCCGCTCCGGGCCGACGACGTCGAAGCGGCGGATGCGATGGCGTTCGCGTCGCTGCGTGAGGCTGTCGCGGTCTACCAGCCGGGGGCGCCCCGCTGGCCGGACCGGTCCGAAGAGCGGACCGCGCAGGCGCGGCTGCGCATCGCCCATCTGCGCGAGACAGACCCGGACGGCGCGTGGGTCGCGGTCGACGGGGAGCAGGTCGTCGGGCTTGCGCTGTCGCTGCGCCGCGGCCCGATGTGGTTCCTGTCGCTGCTCGCGGTGGACACCGCACTGCAGTCGCGTGGCGTCGGCAAGTCCCTGCTCGAAGCGGCGCTGCGGACGTCGGAGGGAGCGGGCGCAGCCTGGATCCTCGCGACCACCGACCCGAAGGCGCTGCGCCGCTACGCGGTCGCCGGCTTTGCGCCGCATCCCGGATACACCGCCGTCGGACCCCTGGACCGTTCGCTGCTCCCCGCCGGGCTCGCCGTACGTGACGGCGACTGGTCTCAGGATGCGGAGCTCGTGGAGGACGTCGTCACCGCACTTCGGGGCGCGCCGTATGGACCTGATCTCGACGCCATGCGCGCGACCGGGCAGCAGCTCGTCACCGCATCGGACGGCGCGGACCGCGGCTTCCTCGTCCTGCGCGCCGGTACGGTCGGCTCGCTCGGGGCCACGTCACCGGCCCTCGCGCAGCGGCTCCTGTGGGAGGCGCTGGCCCGCGCCGACAAGCCGGACATCACGATCGACTGGTTGACAGCGGATCAGCAGTGGGCCATCGACGTGGCACTCGCCGCGAGGCTGTCGCTGCTGTCGGGCCCGTCGTCCTGCCGGCGCAGCGCTCTCGGCCCGCTGACCCCCTACCTCCCGGGTGGGGCCTACGGCTGAGCCGAGAGGGCCGGGCAGGAATGCCGACGGCTGTGCCGAAACCCCCGGGGCATGCGGCTACGCCTGGCAGTCACCTTCGTGCTTCTCGCTGCGAGCACGGCCACGGCTCAGGGTGTCCTGGCGTCCGCACCGGCGTCGTGCGCCCCGCTCGCGGCTCGCGGTCCCCAGAACGGGCACAGCACGACCCCACCGCCGCCGGCGCCGGTGCTGTTCGCGAAGGACTTCCGGGCACCGCTGGACTGCGAGTGGGGCATGGTGCTCGGCGGCTGGGGCGGGATCCGCAAAGGCGCTCCGCTGCACCACGACCCGGTCATCTTCGTCCACGGCAACCACAGTGACGCCGTCGACTGGTTCGGTGTCGCCGACGCGTTCAGGGCAGCCGGCTACAGCGACCAGGAGCTGTGGGCTGTCTCCTACAACGGTCTCGGCGGACAGGTCGATGGCGCGCCGGTGGTCTGCCCGTGCCCGCCCAGCCAGCGGGCTCGCGACTACATGTCCCGCTCGGACGTCGCGCCGTACGCCGCCGAGGGCGGTCAGTACGCCGCCAACGCCGTCAACGTCCCCGACCTCTACGCCTTCACGAAGGCCGTCTTCGCGTACACCGGCGCTTCGCACGTGCAGTACGTCGGGCACTCGCTCGGCGTGACCGTCATCCGGAAGATGCTCTTCGATCATCCCGAGCTCTACCGGCGTACCTCGGCGGTGGTGTCGATCGCCGGCGGCAACCACGGGACGTCCCTGTGCCGTGGCATGGAGGCGACGCTCTACGGCTGCGACGAGGTGGCGCCGGGCACGCCCTGGCTCAACCGCCTCAACGCCGCGGGTGAGTCACCGGGACCGACCAGGTGGATGGCCATCTTCAACGGCACCGATGACCTCGACCCGTTCTTCGTCCAGGGGCCGACCTACGACGACCGGTTGAGCCCTCGCCTGGCCGGCGCCACGAACCTGATGTACGGCGACGCCTACCACAGCGACCTGCGGGTCCGGCCCGACATCGTGGCGACCTACCTGGCGTTCCTGAGCAAGAACAGCTTTCTGCGCAGCTGACGCTCACGCGACGCGTTGGCCCTTCGGCAGGTTGCGGCTCGGGGTGGCCAGCCGCCGGGTCGTGACCCAGAGCGCACCGGCAGCCACCGCCACGTCGAAGGCGAGCCCGTACGGCCATACCGGCCGTCGTCGCTTCGGCGGGTCGAGCGCGATGCTCAGCTGGCTGCTGTAGCCGCCGCTGACCGGACCCACCTGGCTGTAGCCGACGGTGCTGCGTCCGATCGCCGTAGGAGGCTCGCGCAGCCCGCGCACGGCTCGGCCCAGTCCACCGAGCGGGTCGATGTCGCGGGCGTCCTGCCGGAAGACGCCGCGCTGCTCGTCGGCTTGCCGCTGGCGCTTCTGGGCTGCCGTCAGCGGTGGGAGCTGTGGGGCCGCATCGGCGAGGATCACGAACGGGTTCGGGGCCAGCAGCCACCAGGTGCGATCCGTCCGCGACCGCGTCTCCTGGAAGGTCTGGGTCTGACCGCAGCCCGCCAGGATCTGGTCACGTTGGGCCTGCGGAAGGTCCTGCGGGAGCTGGCTGGCCGACGGACACGGGTTCTGGTAGCTGCTGGTGTAGGGCTCGGTCGTGATCGCGGTGGTGAGACCGAAGGCGATGAGAGTCCCGACCGTGAGGGCGAACACGGCGAGGTAGGCCAGTACGCCGGACGTCGTCGTACGGGACAGCAGTGCGGACAGCGCGAGAGAGATCGCGCAGACCGTCCCGAGCAGGAGGGCCAGCACGACGGTGACGACGGCGACGCGCCCGACGGGCACGCCCTTCTGCGCGATCGCGTAGACGACCAGCGGGAGGGTGACGAAGAGGAAGACCAGTGCCGTTCCCCAGGCCGCAGCGAACTTGCCGAGGCAGATGTCGGCCGCCGACAAGCGCGTGACCTGCAGCGTCGCCAGAGTCCCGCGCTCGCGATCGCCGTTGACGGACTGCGCGGCAAGAGCCGGGACCACGAGCAAGGCGAGTCCGAGGACGAACAGCATCAGGCCGCCGTAGATGACGATGCCCTTGTCGGCGACGTCCTCGTTGCTGAAGCCCCCGAGCGCAGCGCGCAGCAGGCAAGTGAACAGGACCAGGACGGCGAACCAGATCGAGAGCAGCACGCGCCAGCGGCCGGCGCGGATGCGCAGCCGGAACTCCTGCTGCGCGACAGTCGCGATGCCGTGCGGGCTCACTGGGTGAGCTCGAGGTAGGCGGCCTCGAGGGCGCCGCCGAGCGGCTGGCACGACACGACCCGGATGCCGTCGCGTACGAGCCCGGCGAGCAGATCCGCGGCGGCCTCGTCGCCCGTGATCCGCACATCGACCCCCGCCGGGCCGGGCACGTCGTGGTCGTAGCCGTTGCGGGTCAGTGCCGCGACGAGCGCGTCCGTGTCGAGTGCGCGAAGCCGCCATGGCCGGGCGACGGTGGCCTCGGGCAGCTGGTCCAGGCGGTGCTCCCCGACGGTGGCACCGCGGTCCACGAACACGACGCGGTCGGCGAGCTCCTCGAGGTCACCGAGGAGGTGGCTGGAGACGATGACCGCCGTCCCGGCGGCAGCGAGCGCGCGCAGCAGGTCGCGCAGCTCCACCCGGCTGCGTGGGTCGAGGCCCGAGGCCGGTTCGTCGAGGAGCAGCACCTCGGGCTCGTGCACGAGCGCGCGGGTCAGGCCGAGCCGCTGCTTCTGCCCGCGCGACAGGACGTGCACGGGCCGGTCGGCGAACTCCGCGAGCCGCGCGAGATCGAGCAGCTCCTGCGCGCGCGCCTTCGCCCGGGCCGGTCCAAGCCGGTAGGCGTCGGCGAAGAACTGCAGGTACTCCCGTGCGGTCAGGTTGTCGTAGAGCCCGAAGACGTCGGGCGACCAGCCCATCCGGGCGCGCACGGCGTCGGGCTCGCGGACCGGGTCGAAGCCGGCGACGCGCACCTCACCGGCGTCCGGGACGAGCAGGGTTGCGAGGACGAGCAGCAGGGTCGTCTTGCCGGCGCCGTTGGGCCCGACCAGCGCGGTGACCTCACCCGGCGCCGCCGTCAGGTCGATGCCGCGCACCGCCTCCACGTCGCCGAACCGCCGTCGTACGCCCTGCGCGACCACGCCCGCACCGGTGCTCGTCATGGCCGCACGGTAGAGCGTTGTCGGTAGTCTTGGGGGCATGGGACTCGTCGTGCAGAAGTACGGCGGCTCCTCGGTGTCGGACGCCGAGCGCATCAAGCGGGTCGCCGAGCGCATCGTCGCGACGAAGAAGGACGGGCACGACGTCTGCGTCGTCGTCTCGGCGATGGGCGACACCACGGACAACCTGCTCGACCTCGCCCAGCAGGTGTCGCCGCTGCCGCCGGGCCGCGAGCTCGACATGCTTCTCACCGCCGGCGAGCGGATCTCGATGGCACTGCTGGCCATGGCGATCCAGTCGCTCGGGCTCTCGGCCCGCTCCTTCACCGGCTCGCAGGCCGGTGTCATCACCGACTCGTCGCACGGCCGGGCACGCATCATCGACGTCACGCCGGGCCGCATCACCGAGGCGATCGCCAAGGGCCACATCGCGATCGTCGCCGGGTTCCAGGGAGTCAGCCAGGACACCAAGGACATCACGACACTCGGGCGCGGCGGCTCCGACACCACCGCCGTCGCGCTGGCGGCCGCGCTTGGTGCGGAGGTCTGCGAGATCTACAGCGACGTCGACGGCGTGTACTCCGCAGACCCCCGCATCGTCCCCAACGCGCGGCACCAGAAGACAGTTTCCTACGAGGAGATGCTCGAGCTCGCCGCTTCCGGCGCGAAGATCCTGCACCTCCGGTGCGTCGAGTACGCCCGCCGCTACCACGTGCCCCTCGTCGTTCGCTCGTCGTTCTCGACCAACCCAGGCACCCTGATCACAGGAGACGTCCCCGTGGAGCAAGCCATCATCAGCGGGGTCGCTCACGACCTCAGTGAGGCGCGGGTGACCGTCGTCGGTGTGCCGGACAAGCCCGGTGAGGCCGCGGCCATCTTCCGTGCCGTCGCCGATGCCGAGGTCAACATCGACATGATCGTGCAGAACGTCTCCGGCGCGACCGACCGGACCGACATCTCCTTCACGCTGCCCAAGAGCGACCTCGCCACCGCGATGGCGTCGCTGTCGAAGCTGCAGGCGGCCGTGGGCTTCGAGCAGCTGCTGTCCGACGAGCACATCGGAAAGGTGTCACTCGTCGGCGCAGGCATGAAGTCGCACCCTGGTGTCACGGCGACGTTCTTCGAGGCCCTCGCCAAGGCCGGCATCAACGCCGAGGCGATCAGCACCTCCGAGATCCGGATCTCCGTCGTCTGCCGCGACACGACCGTGCCCGCCGCCGTACGCGCGATCCACGAGGCCTTCGAGCTGGGGACCGACACCGAGGCGACGGTCTACGCCGGGACCGGCCGCTAGCTCCCGTCGGTCACCAGGCGTCGGTGCAGCTCCTGGGTCAGCCCGTGGATCTCGCGGGTGAGCTGGGTGTTGGTCTTCAGCTCGAGCTCCTGCTCCTGGAAGTCATGGTCGGCCTTCGCCTGCTGGAACGACGCCGCGCGGTTCTGCCCGATCATCACGAAGGTCGACAGGAAGATCGCCTCCAACGAGACGGTGAGCGTGAGCGTCGGCCAGGGGTTCTTCTCGACGAAGAGCATCCAGACCACGAACACGACGATGTGGACGTAGACGAACTTCATCGAGCCCGCGAACGACGTGATGGCGTCGGCGACGCGGAGCTGGACGTCGGCAGCGCGGCTCTCGCGGTGGGCGACGACGACGGGGTGCTGCTGCTGCGGCGTGGTCTGCGTCATGTCGCCACTGTGACGGGTGGGACCCCGAACGTGCGGTAGGCGTCGTGTCGGCAGGACTTCGTGGCGCCGCGGCGAAGCCCTGACCATGCGCATCTCAGCTCGCTGTCGCCTCGCCGCCGCCACCGTCATCGCCGTGTCTGCCGTCGCTGTCGCCGGAACGGCCAGCGGCGCCACAGCGCCGAAGCCCCCGGCGCCGACCCCGGGCATCGCCTGCGACAAGGGCTCGCTGCCGGAGAAGGTCCAGGGGCGGGCCCCGAAGTCCGACGTGGCGACCGGTCGGGTCAACCTCGGCTACACCTGCAACGCCCGGATGATCAGCCACTTCGGAGCCACCGGCGGCTACCGCGTGGAGCGCTACGTCGACAAGGCCGGCCACGAGTGCGCGTTCTACGACTCCTCGCTCCTGTTCCCCGCGTTCGTCGCGGATCAGGGCGCGGAGACGACCGGCACCTACGTGATGGACATGACCGACCCCGCGCACCCGGTCCACACCGACACGCTGCGCACCCCGGCGTTCCAGTCGCCGCACGAGTCGGTGCGCCTCAACACCAAGCGCGGTCTGCTCGTCGCGGACATGGGCAACCCGACGTCCTCGCCCGGGTTCGTGGACGTCTTCGACGTCACGGCCGACTGCCGCCACCCCGCTCTGCAGTCCTCCACCCCGCTCGGCGTCCTCGGCCACGAGAGCGGCTTCTCCCCGGACGGACTCACGTTCTACGTCGCCTCGCTCGGCGGCAAGACGCTGGCGGCCGTCGATCTGACCAACCCGATGGTCCCCAGCCTGCTGTGGCTGTCGCGCGACTACTCGCCCCACGGCGTCTCGATCAGCGACGACGGCAACCGGCTCTACATGGCGGACGACGGATCAGGCACCAAGGGCCTGACGATCCTCGACGTCTCGCAGGTCCAGAAGCGCGTCTCGAACCCGGTCGTCCCGCAGGTCGCTCACCTGACCTGGCCCGAGGTCGGCACTCCGCAGAACGCGACGCCGTACACACAGCACGGACACGCGTACCTCCTCGAGACCGATGAGTTCGGCTCCGCGGCCAACATCGGTGCGGCCCGCATCATCGACATCGCGAACGAGAAGAAGCCCTTCGTCGTGTCCAACCTGCGCCTCGCGGTCAACTCGGCGTCGATGCAGGGACCGGACCTGGAAGCAGACCCCGGCAACGACCAGCTGTTCCAGGGCTACCAGGGCCACTACTGCTCGCTCCCGAGCCGGGTCGACCCGACCATCGTTGCCTGCAGCTTCATCATGTCGGGCCTGCGGGTCTTCAACATCTCGAGCCCGTCGAAGCCCGTCGAAGTCGCCTACTTCAACAAGCCCCTGCTCGCCGGGAAGGGCACCAACCCCAACCAGGTCGGTGCGTTCGCGATGTCGGCGCCGGCCTACGACGAGGCGACGCACGACATCTGGTACTCCGACGGGAACAGCGGCTTCTACGTCGTGCGCCTGACTGCCGCGGCGAGGGCCGACCGGTTCGCCGCTCGCATCGAGAACCCGGGCAACTAGCAACCACCGCGGACGCCTCCGGCCGTCGCGTACGGTCGGCCCATGCCAACCGCCGCCGGAGCGCCCGCGTGGTGGCAGACCGCGCCGGAGCACGCGCTGCAGACCCTCGCGGACGATGCCGTGCTCGCGGCCCCCTACGAGCTGGCCGGGCTGATCGACAAGTGCGCCCGAGGCATGGGTGCACGAGGGGCTGTCGCCTATCTCGCCGACATGCAGCAACGCGTCCTGGTGCCCTTCGTCCCCCGCGGCGGCCCTGGAGCAGACAACCAGCTCAGCGAGCTCTCGGTCGACGCGACACTGGCCGGCCGCGCCTTCCAGGGCTTTGAGCTGCACAGCCAGGACGCCGGCGCGGAGGGGACCCGGGTCTGGCTGCCGCTCCTGCTCGGCACCGACCGGCTCGGTGTTCTCGGCCTCGTGCTCGACGACGACACCGACCTCGACGCCGACGAGGGCCGGCTCGCCGCGCTGTACGGCCGGCTCGCGGCGCGCGCCGCTTCGCTGATCGCGTCGAAGGCGCCGTACGGCGACACGCTGGTGCGCCTTCGCCGCCGCGCCGAGATGGGGCTGGCCGCGGAGATGCAGTTCCTGCTGCTCCCGCCCCTCACCTTCGCCAGCCAACCGGTGACGGTGGCGGCCGCGTTGGAGCCCTGCTACTACGTCGCCGGCGACACGATCGACTACGCCGTGGATGCCGGTCGGACCCGCGTGGCGATGTTCGACGGCATGGGCCATGGCCTGCAGAGCGCGCAGTGCGCCGTGCTCACCGTCGCGGCCTACCGCAACGCCCGGCGATGCGAGCGCACGCTCACCGAGACGATGCAGTCCATCGACGAGACCCTGTACGAAGGGCTCGCCGGCGAGGTGTTCAGCACGGCGGTGCTGCTGGAGCTCGACACGGACACCGGGCTGCTCCAGTGGGCCAACGCAGGACATCCCGAGCCCCTACTGCTGCGGGCGGGCAAGCTGATCAAGTCGCTGTACATCGAGCCTCGCCCGCCGCTGGGGCTCGGCTACCTGCTCGGCGACAGCGACCAGGCCACCATCGGGCACGAGCAGCTCGAGCCCGGCGACCGGGTCCTGCTCTTCACCGACGGGGTCGTGGAGGCGCGCTCGCCGAGCGGCGACTTCTTCGGCGTCGAACGGCTCGCCGACCTCGTCATCCGGCATCTCGCCGGCGGGCTGTCGGCTCCCGAGACCATCCGGCGCGTCGTGCGCGAGCTCCTGGATCACCAGCAGGACCAGCTGTCCGACGACGCCTCGCTGCTGCTGCTGGAGTGGCGCAGCGGCAGCGAGGAGGACCTGCTCGCCTGACGCTCGGTCGTAGACTGGGCGATATGAGCGGCATGCACGTCGGCGTGGTCGGGGCCACCGGCCAGGTGGGTGCCGTCATGCGCCGGTTGCTCGACGAGCGCGACTTCCCGCTCGCATCGCTGCGCTTGTTCGCGTCGGCCCGGTCTGCGGGCAGCACCTTGCCGTGGCGCGGTGGTGAGATCGTGGTCGAGGACGCCGCCTCCGCCGACGTGTCCGGCCTCGACATCGCCCTGTTCTCCGCCGGTGCCGCCGCATCGCGCGACCAGGCGCCCCGCTACGCCGTCGCGGGCGCCCTCGTCATCGACAACTCGTCGGCGTGGCGGATGGACCCGGACGTCCCGCTGGTCGTCAGCGAGGTCAACCCGGGGGCCCTGCGTGACGCTCGCAAGGGCATCGTCGCCAACCCCAACTGCACCACCATGGCCGCCATGCCGGTCCTCAAGCCGCTGCACGACGACGCCGGCCTCACCCGCATGATCGCCTCCACCTACCAGGCCGTGTCAGGGTCCGGCCTGGCCGGGGTCGACGAGCTCGACAAGCAAATCCGCCAGGTCGTCGGGCGCGCCACCGACCTCGTCCACGACGGCGCGGCGGTCGACTTCCCGACGCCGGAGACCTACGTGCGTCCGATCGCGTTCAACGTCCTGCCGATGGCCGGGACCATCGTCGACGACGGCGGCTTCGAGACCGATGAGGAGCACAAGCTCCGCAACGAGAGCCGAAAGATCCTCGAGATCCCCGACCTGCGCGTGTCGGGCACCTGCGTGCGCGTGCCGGTCTTCACCGGTCACTCCCTGTCCCTCCACCTCGAGTTCGCGCGGCCCCTGTCCGTCGCACGGGCGACCGAGCTGCTCGCTGTCGCGCCGGGCGTCGAGCTCAGCGAGGTGCCGACGCCGCTGCAGGCCGCCGGCCAGGATCCGACCTACGTCGGCCGGCTGCGCCAGGATGGTCCCCACGGCCTGGTCCTGTTCGTCAGCAACGACAACCTGCGCAAGGGCGCCGCACTCAACGCCGTGCAGATCGCGGAGCTGGTCGCGCAGGCGCGCACGTGACGGACCAGCCCACCTCCGCCATGGGCGGACGCCCCGAGGGGCTCATCGGCGGCCGGTACCGGCCGGAGCGGCTGCTCGGCCGCGGGGGGTCCGCGGAGGTGTGGTGCTGCACCGACGAGGCGCTCGACCGGCAGGTCGCTCTCAAGCTGGTCACGTCGTCCGGCGGTGAGGACGCGAGCCGCGTCGGCGACGAGGCCCGGCTGCTGGCTCGGCTGTCGCACCCCGGCCTGGTGCCGGTCTACGACGCCGGCACCGACGACACCGGCCGCCCCTGGGTCGTCATGGAGCTCGTCGACGGCGAGACGCTCTCCGACGCCATCCGGCGCGGTCCGATGCCCTCCACGCACGTCGCCGAGATCGGCGCCCGCTTGGCGGACGCCCTCGGCTACGTCCACGGCGAGGCCCTGATCCACCGCGACGTGAAGCCGGCGAACGTGCTCCTCGGCAAGGACGGTCGGGTGCGCCTCACCGACTTCGGCATCGCCCGGCTCGTCGACGCCGCCAAGGTGACGGCCACCGGCCTGACGGTCGGCACCGCGTCGTACCTCTCGCCGGAGCAGGTGACGGCAGAGCCGGTCGGTACGGCGGCCGATGTCTACTCCCTCGGCCTGGTGCTTCTCGAGTGCCTGACCGGCGAGCGGGAGTATCCCGGCAGCGCTGTCGAGGTGGCGCTCGCCCGGCTGTCGCGGCCGCCACGTATCCCGCCCACCCTGCCTGACGGCTGGGCCGGCCTCCTGACGGCGATGACCGATCGTGACCCTGCACTCCGGCCGACCTGCTCGCAGGTCGCCACGGACCTGCACGCGATCGCCGCCGGCGGCCAGGCCACGACGGCGATCGCCACCCCGACGCCGGTCGCGGAGCGGACACAGGTCATCGACCGCACCCAGCTGCTCACGACGGCGGTTCCCTCGGCCCCGGTCACCGCTGCGGTGCGCCGTGACGTCACGCCGGTCGTCGCGGCGCCACGGCGCAACAACTGGGCCGTCGCCGTCGGCATCCTGCTTGCTGTCGGGGTGCTCGTCGTCGCCGGTCTGCTCTTCACCCGCTCGAGTGGTGGCAGCGGCACGGTGCCGGACAAGGTGGCTGTTCACACCGACCTGCCCGCGAAGCTGCAGCGCGACGTGAAGAGGCTGCAGCAGGTCGTGAGCACGAAGTGAGGCGCCTCGCGATCGGTCTCGCCCTGTGCCTCGCGCTGAGCTCGTGCTCGTCCTCGGGCTCGCCCGCCGCTTCGCTGCAGACGAAGATGAACGTCGTCATCGACGCCGCCAACGCGAAGGACGCCGCGGGCCTGCGGACCGCCGTTTCCGACTTCCTCCAGGAGGTGGCTGCGCAGAGCCAGAACGCCGACATCACGACCATCAAGGCGCAAGACCTGCGCACTGTCGCCGAGCGCGTGCTGGGCGATGCGTCCCTGCTGGAGGCCGCGCCGAGCCCCTCCCCGGTGAGCTCGCCGTCCCCGTCGCCCTCGCCGCTGCCGTCGCCCTCGCCCTCGCCGTCCCCGTCGCCGTCCCCGTCGCCCTCGCCCGCTCCGGCGCCGCCGAGTCCCGACGCCGTCCCGTCCGTCGTCGTGACGTCGTCGCCTGCTCTGCTCGCGAGCCCCGCCGCGCCGCAGGCCTAGCGCGGACCCGGCAGCCCGAGTCGCCGGGCCACGAAGTCCAGCTCGATGCGCGCCTGCTTCACGCGCTCGTCGATGACCAGCGAGCCGTGGCCCGCGTCGTAGCGGTAGACCTCGACGTCCTTGCCCAGCTCCGCCGCGGCCGCGAGGTAGTTGTCGATCTGCCGGATCGGGCAGCGCGGGTCGTTGGCCCCGGCGGTCACGAGAACCGGCGCGACGACGTCGGCGACGTAGGTCAGCGGAGAGCACCGCTCGTAGACGTCCGGCACCTCCTGCGGTGACCCGCCGAACAGCGAGCTGTCGAAGGCCTTGAGCGGCTCCATCTCGTCCTCGAAGGCCGCGACGTAGTCGGCGACCGGGACGGCGGCCACAGCGGCCGCCCAGAGGGCCGGTTGGGTGCCGACCGCAAGCAGGGCGAGGTAGCCGCCCCACGAGGCGCCGTTGATGACGCAGCGCGCCGGGTCGGCCAAGCCGCTGTCGACGGCCCACCGCACGACCGCTTCGACGTCCTCGAGCTCCGTGAGCCCGGGCCGACCGGTGATCGCGTCGCGCCAGGCGGACCCGTAACCGGTGGAACCGCGGTAGTTGACGTCGACGACCGCGCAACCCAGGTCGACGAAGGCAGCCCGCTCCGGGTAGAACGCGTCCTCGTCCAGGTGGTGCGGGCCGCCGTGAACATGGAACAGCGTCGGCCACGGCCCGACCCCCGTCGGCACCGACACCAGCGCGTGGATCGTGCCACCGGGGCCCTTGACGAACGCGTCGGTCACCGGCACAGAGGACGGCGCGACCGGCTCCGGCGCCCGCAGCACGACAGGGCCGCCGACGGCGAGGATCACGGACGGCTCGGCGGCAGAGGACCAGGAGAACTCCACGATCCCGCCCGGTCGCGCCGTCGCGTCGGTCACGGAGCCCGCGGGCGTGGCGAGCTGCGTCACCGTGCCGTCGAGCTCAACTCGGTGCAGCGTGGACCGGGCGCGAGACTCCGCGACGACGAGCAGGGCACTGCCGTCGGCGTACCAGTCCGCGTTGAGGTCACCGGCCAGGTCGACGTCGAGCCGGTCGACGTGGTCGGACACGGGATCCCACAGCAGCGGCAGTGGCCGGCCGTCCTGCTCGTGCATCGCGAGCACGACCGCCCCGCCGGCCGGTGAGAAGCCGACGCCGTGCAGCCCTCGTCCCTCGCCGTCCCACAGATCGCGGATGACCGTGCCGTCGACGTGCATCACGCGAAGCGCGGGATGCCGGGAGTCGCCGTGCTCGGAGTGCTCGAGCAGCACCAGGCTCTCGTCCCGGGACAGTCCGGCGACGGAGGCGTCGTGGCTGCTCGCGTAGAGAAGGGACGTGCCTTGGGGCCGTACGACGTGGATGGTCGTCCCGTCGTCCGTCGACGTCCCGATCACCGAGAGCGTGCGTCCGATCTCGAGGCCGGCGGAGTAGCCCGCGGGGACGTGCTGCGCCGCCTGCTGGTCCGGCCCGCCGCCGAAGGGCTGGCGACGCCAGACGCCGAACTCGTCACCGTCCGAGTCGTCGAACCACCAGATGTGCAGACCGTCCGGGGAGAGCCGGCCGTCGGTCGTCCCGTTGGGTCGCGACGTCACCTGTCGGTGCATTCCCGATGAGCGGTCCCACGCATGCAGCTCGAAGATGCCGGTCTGGTTGGAGACGTAGAGGCAGCGGTCGGGCGCGTCCTCGGCCCACTCGGGCAGCCACACCTTGGGTGCGCGGAAGCGCAGCTCCCAGTCGGCCGTCACAGGATCTCCCAGCGGAGCTCGCCGTTGTCGTCGACGCCGGACACCGCGTCGAGAAAGGCCCTGGGGGACAGGGCTTCTGCCGGTGCCTGTGCACCCGTTCCGGCGATCCGCTGCGACGCCTCGACGAGCATGCGCGCGGTCAGGCCGTAGGCGTCGCGGCAGTGCACCGCGACCCGGGCCGAGCGGGTGCCGTTGCGCGCCTCGGCGACGACGAGGGCGTGTGCCTGGCCGCGTGCCTGCGGGTCGGGGCCCTCCTTCATGCGGTCGACGAGCCGGTGCAGGAGTGGACTCGCCGCGCGCGTCAGCGGCGTCGTGAGCTGTGCCAGTGGAGCGGCCAGGGCAGCCGCGCGGGTGAAGGCGTCGGGGGCGACGATGCCGCTGCGCACCGACGCGCCCGGCACGTGGAGAGGCACGGTGACCCGCTCGCCCCATGGCACCTCCACGGCCGACAGCGGTCCGTCCGGACCTTCGACGACGATGCGTCGCGGAGTGAGGGAGGCAGCACTCAGAGCGCCCACGGCGCTCCGGGCCGTACCGCGGGACGGCTTGCCGCCCTTCAGCCGGTAGAGCACGTCGATCTCCGCCGCGACGCCACCGAGCTCCTCGACGGCGATGGCCGCCGCGAGGTCGCCCGGGATGTAGTCGAAGCCGCAGGCGGGCACCAGCGGGGTCGCTGCGTCGCGGAAGCGGCGGTAGACCTCCGACATGAACGCGAACTCGCCGGTCGAGTCGACGTAGGGCGTGCCGGTGCGGACCGCGGCCTCCACGACGGGCATGCCGTGCTCGGCGAACGGTCCGACGCAGGTGATCAGCACCTCGGCGCCGGCCAGGAACTCGTCGAGCGAGTCCTCGTCGGCAAGATCCACGACGTGCCTGCCGCCGGAGCACGGAACCGCCTCCAGTCGCTCCGCGGACCGGCCGCCGAGCCGGTGCTCGATGCCGCGACGCGCCAGCTCCGCAGCAACCAGGCGACCGGTGTAACCGGTCGCGCCGAGCAACGCGACGCTGCGGGTCATGAGTGCCTCCTGGCTGTCCTACGCAGAAGGGCCGCCCGACGTGGGCGGCCCTTCTGCGGGTGGCCGTGATGGTCGGGGTGACAGGATTTGAACCTGCGGCCTCTACGTCCCGAACGTAGCGCGCTACCAAGCTGCGCCACACCCCGATTGCTGCGACCGCAGACTACCGGACCGCAGCGAGTGTCAGCAGGCTCGCCTCCGGCCGGCAGCAGAGCCGGACGGGGGCGTACGGCGACGTGCCAAGACCTGCGCTCACCTGCAACCAGCCGTCCCCGTACGGCGACAAGCCGCGCGCCCGGGCGCGGTCGAGGTCGCAGTTGGTCACCAGTGCGCCGACGCCGGGTAGCCGCAGCTGACCTCCGTGCGTGTGGCCCGCGAGGACGAGGCGGTGCCCGTCGCCGAGAAACGCGTCGAGCACCCTGCGCTGCGGCGTGTGCGTCACGCCGATGCCCAGCCCATCAACTGCGCCGGCCACCTTCTCGTAGCGGTCGCGGCGCAGGTGCGCGTCGTCGGTACCGGTCAGCGTCACGCGACGACCGCGCAGGGACAGCGTCGTACGCCGATGGGTCAGGTCGATCCAGCCCAGGTCCTCGAGCATCGTTGCGGCACGCGCCCAGGGCAGGTCAGGGCCGCGGCGTCGGGGCGCCCCGCCGGTGAAGTAGCCGAGGATCGACGGCGGCAGCGGCGAGTAGTAGTCGTTGTTGCCAGGGACGAAGACCCCTGGCGTGCCGTCCGCCGTGAGGGCACCGAGCGTCGCCCCGAGCAACGGCATGGCGCGCACCGACGACCACAGGTCGCCCGTGCAGACGACCAGGTCTGGCCGAAGCCGGCCGAGTCCCTGCACCCAACGGGACCGCCGGCCGTGACGCGGCAGCAGGTGCAGGTCCGACAGGTGGAGGATGCGAACCGGCTCGCTGCCCGCGGGTAGCAGGGCGACCGACGCGCGCCGCAGGACCGGGAAGTGCGGCTCCGCCAGCGCGCCGATCGCGACGGCCGTGCCTCCGAGCAGCAGGAGAGGACCGGGGCGCATGGGGCCAGCCTAGGTAGGTTCGCAGGCATGGGAGAGCTGAAGGACCGCCTGCAGGGAGACCTGACCACGTCGATGAAGGCGCGTGATGAGCTGACGACGGCGACGCTGCGGATGGTGCTGACCGCAGTCGGCAACGAGGAGGTCGCCGGCAAGCAGGCCCGGCAGCTGTCCGACGACGAGGTGCTGAAGGTCATCGCGCGCGAGGCCAAGAAGCGCAGGGAGGCAGCCGACGCGTTCACCTCCGGTGGACGGCCCGATCGAGCGGAGCGGGAGCTCGCCGAGGAGAAGGTGCTGGACGCCTACCTGCCCGCGCAGCTGTCCGACGACGACCTCGCCGCCATCGTGCGGGAAGCGGTCGCAGAGGCCGGCGCGTCGGGGCCGCAGGCCATGGGGTCGGTCATGAAGCTCGTCGGCCCGAAGGTCGCCGGCCGGGCCGACGGTGGTCGCGTCGCTGCCGCGGTGCGAGCCGCACTCGCCGGCTAGCCGTGCCCGTGCCGCTTGCTCGGCCGGGGCGAGGGCTGCGGAGGGGGTTGCGGTGACTGCTGCGGTGGCGGGACGAACAACGAGGGCTCCGGTGACGGTGAGGGCGGCGGCGGTGTCCGCCCGTTCGACACGTAGACGGTGATCGTCGTTCCCGCAGTCACGAGCCGTCCGGCGTGCGGCGAGGTGTAGGGCGTGATGCCGAACGGCGTCGGCCCGGCAGACACGAATCCGCCGCTGCGGACGCCGAAGCCCGCGTCGGCCAAGGTCTGCTTGGCGACGTCGTACGGCTGCCCGCTCACATCCGGGACCGGCACGCGGTCGCCTTGCACCACCGTCGCGTCGGCGGCGTTGAAGTCCTGGACCGGCACGCCGTCGAGCGCGCTGCCCATCGCCTGCCGCCAGATCGGGGCGGGCAGGCTGCCGCCGTAGATCTGCGTGTAGTAGCGGTGGTTGATGCTGATGTCCTTCATCGGCTCGGGCACGCCCGACTTCGGGTTGGGCACCCCGAGCCAGACCGACGCTGCGAGCTGCGGCGTGTAGCCGATGAACCACGCCGCCCTCGACTCGTTGACCGTGCCGGTCTTGCCGGCAGCGGGCCGGCCGATCGACGCGTCCTTGCCGGTTCGGGCGGGCTCGGGGCCGTCGATGACGCCGCGCAGCACGGAGGTGACCGTGTCGGCGACGCCGGGCTCGAGCACCTGCGCGCAGGCCTGCGGCGGCACGGCGAGGGCCTTGCGATCCGGGCCGACGATGTCGGTCACGACGCGCGGCGGGCAGTAGAGCCCGTGCGCGGCGAACGTCGCGTAGGCCGCGGCCATGTCCAGCGGGCTCACGCCGTAGCTGCCGAGCACGAACGACCCACCGCGTCCGAGCGGCTGGTCGGCGACGAAGTCCTTGACGACGTGCACGCCCATCGACTCGGCGAGGGCGGCGGGCTTCTCCACACCGGTGCGCTCCTCCAGCTGGAGGAAGTACGTGTTCACTGAGAGCGCTGTTGCCTGCGTGAGGTTGAAGGTTCCCGCCTCGGAGTCGCCGGCGTTCTGGATCGTGTAGGGCCCGACCTGGCCGTCCTTGTAGTCCTTGAAGACCCTCGACGTGTACTTCTGCGGCGCGTTCAGGGTGAGGCCCAGCGGGATGCCTTCCCGCAGCGCCTCGGCGATGACGAACGCCTTGAAGGTCGACCCGGCCTGGTAGCCGAACTGACCGCCGGTCGCGAGGTTGACCTTCGTGTTGCCCGCACCCTTGGCATCGCTGTAGGCCCGGTTCAGCACCATCGCGCGCAGGTTGCCGGTGCCCGGTTCGACCATGTTGATGGCGGCGGCCGCGCCGGAGTGATCGTTGCGCGGCACCTGCTCGTCGACGGCGGTCTGGGCGGCCAGCTGCACCTTCGGGTCGAGCGTCGTACGGATCGTCAGGCCGCCGCCGAAGAGGGCCCGCTGCCGCTCGTTCCTGGTGGCACCGAGGGCAGCGCCGACGGGGGTGTCCTCGAGGACGTGGCGCACGTAGTCGCAGAAGAACGGGGCGGAGACGGCGGCGTCCTCGCACCCGCTCCCGACCGGCCGGAGCGCGGTGAAGATCCCGAGTCCTTCGGCTGCCGCGCGCAGCGAGTCGCCGATGAAGCCGAGGTCCTCCATGCGTCGCAGTACGACGTCGCGGCGGTCCTTGGTCGCCTGGCGGATCGCCGGCTCCTTGCTGCTGGGGTCGAACTTGTTGGGGTTCTGCACCATGCCCGCCAGCAAGGCGGACTGCGCGAGGTTGAGCTTGTTGACCGGCTTCGCGAAGTAGTAGTTGGCCGCCGTACCGATGCCGTAGACCCCGTGGCCGAAGTAGGCGATGTTGAGGTAGCGCTCGAGGATCTGGTCCTTGCTGAGCTTGTGCTCCAGCGCGATCGCGTAGCGCGCCTCGCGCAGCTTGCGGTCGATGCTGTCGGCCTTCGCGGCCTGCTGCCCGGCCTTCGTGGTCGCTGCGTCGATGAGGGCGTTCTTCACGTACTGCTGCGTCAGCGTCGACGCGCCCTGCTTCACCCCGCCCGCGCCGGCGTTGGTCACCGCCGCGCGCACGATGCCCTTGTAGTCGACCCCGTGGTGGGCGTAGAAGCGGCTGTCCTCGATGGCGATGATGGCCTGGCGGGTGACGAGCGGCACGATGTTCAGCGCGACGCTGACCCGGTTCTGCAGGTACATCGTCGCGAGCAGGGAGCCGTCGGCGGCCAGGATCTTGCTGCGCTGCGCCGGCGGACCTGCCTCGAGGTTGGCCGGCAGGGCCAGGAAGTCGTCGGCACCGGACTTCGCCGTCAGCCCGACCGCCCCGACGACGGGGAAGGCGAGCGCGGCCAGCAGCAGGCCCATGACGCAGCTGACGACCAGCGCGAGGCCCAACCGGGAGGCGACCGGCTCCGAGCCACGCGAGGTCCGAGCCACACCCACAGCCTACGTGGGGAGGCGAAGCCGCCGGCCGCGAAGCCCAATGCGATTGTCCGTTCTGCCCCAATGGCCCGATCGGACTACCCGGGAATGGGTCGATCGGGGTCTGCCGTCCGAGTCGTCCGCTTCCTACGTTGAGCGGGTCGGGACGCCACCCCCCTCAGCCGGCGGCCCACCGAGTCACCCGAGGACACTGCGCATGTCGAGTCTCAACAGCCTCCAGGACTGGACCGCCCGGTCCTCGTGCAAGACCTCGGACCCGGACGACCTGTTCGTCAGCGGTGCGGCGCAGAACCGGGCGAAGGCCGTCTGCATGGGCTGCCCGGTCCGTACGGAGTGCCTGTCGGACGCCCTCGACAACCGGGTGGAGTTCGGGGTCTGGGGCGGCATGACCGAGCGCGAGCGCCGGGCCCTGCTGCGCCGCCGCCCGGACGTCAGCTCCTGGCGCGTGCTGCTCGACACCGCCCGCGCGGCCCACGCCGCCACCGCCGTCTGAGTCAGGCGGACCTGGCGGCTGCCGAGCCGCCGGCCAGATCGGCACCCACGGCGCGCAGACCGTCGAGGTCGTGCACGTCGCCGGGCTGCGCCGCCACCTCGACCACGGGGACCCCGGGGTGCGCGGACGTGAAACGCGCTTCCATCCTCTGCTCGCGGACCGCCAGCCAGACCCGTTCCGCGTGCAGCCGCAGCACCGCACTCGCGAGGGCCGACCCCCCCGCCGACTCGAGCGTCTGTGCCGCCGCGACCGACCGCTCCGCGGTCAGTGACGTGACCTCCGAGCGGTGCACGCGGTTGACGACCAGTCCGGCCAGCGGCATCCGCTCGTCGGCGAGCCGCTCGACGAAGTACGCCGCCTCGCGCAGCGCGTCGCGCTCCGGCGCCGCCACGACGACGAACGACGTACCGGGCGCCTTCAGCAGGTCGTAGGTCGCCTGCGCCCGCTCGCGGAAGCCCCCGAACATCGTCTCGAGCGCGGCGACGAACTGCGAGACGTCCTGCAGCACAGAGGCACCGATGATCTTCGCGATCACACCGGTGAAGACGTTGAACCCTGCGCTCACGACCTTCAGGTAGGCCTTTCCGCCCGCCTTCGCCGGCGCCATCAGGATCTTGATCATCCGGCCGTCGAGGAAGGTCGTCAGCCGCTGCGGTGCATCGAGGAAGTCCAGGGCGGAGCGGGTCGGCGGGGTGTCGACGACGACCAGGTCGTAGTCGCCGGAAGCCTGGAGCTGGCCGAGCTTCTCCATGGCCATGTACTCCTGCGTCCCGGCGAAGGACGACGACAGGGCTTGGTAGAAGGGGTTGGCGAGGATCGCCTCGGCCTTTGCCGGCTCGGCGTGGGTGAGGACGATCTCGTCGAACGTCCGCTTCATGTCGAGCATCATCGCGTCGAGCGATCCGCCCGCCGACTCATCGACCCCGGTCACGCGGCGGGGGATGTTGTCCAGCTCGGAGAGCCCCATCGACTGCGCGAGGCGCCGGGCCGGGTCGATGGTCAGCACGACGGTCCGCCGACCGCGCTCGGCGGCGCGCAGCGCCAGCGCGGCTGCCGTCGTCGTCTTCCCGACGCCACCTGCCCCGCAGCAGACGAGGATGCGCGCGCCGTCGATCGTGGCGTCGATGTCCAGGGCACTCATGCGAGGCCCTGCTCGTGCAGCAGCTCGGCCAAGCGGTAGAGGCTCCCGAGGTCGACCGACTGTGTGAGGAGCGGAAGCTCGTAGGACGGCCGGTGCAGGTCGCCCAGGCTGTCTCGACCGCGCTCCTCGAGAGCGACACGATGCGCGTGGTCGGTCGCCTCGGTCGCGAGTGCGGACACCAGCGAGTCGTCGGCCTCCAGCCCGGCCTCCTTCAGCCCGGCGGCCAGTGCGGCGACGTCGAGGCGCCCCTCCTCGGCAGCCAGCAGGTCCGGGAGCGGCAGCAGCGGCTCGCGTACGGCGTTGACGATGATGCCGCCGACCGGGAGCTGCGCCGCGGTCAGCTCGGCGACGCCGTCGAGGGTCTCCTGCACCGGC
This sequence comes from Frankiales bacterium, assembly GCA_025465135.1. Lineage (GTDB taxonomy): Bacteria > Actinomycetota > Actinomycetes > Mycobacteriales > SCTD01 > RYN-124. The sequence goes on from JAODNA010000084.1 coordinate 63,446, forward strand.
ATCTCCTCGAGCAGGGTCACCAGGTGCACGACGGTCTGCTCCGACCGCAGCACCGCCATCACGTGGTCGGACTGGTTCTTGATCGGGCCGACCTTCGCCAGGCCGCCCATCTCGTGGGAGATGTTGAGGAACCGCGTGATGCGACCGGTGGGCGGCCCGTCGAGCACGACGGCGTCGTAGGCGGGGCTGCCGTCCTTCGCCCGCCGTACGACGGCCTCCTTGACCTTTCCGGTCAGCAGCACGTCACGCAGACCGGGCGCGATCGTCGTCGCGAAGTCGATGGCCCCCATCCGCCGCAGCGTCCGGGCCGGGATCCCGTTGGGGGACAACCGGTAGAACAGGTGCAGGTAGTCGAGGAGCGCTTCCTCGGGGTCGATCGCGAGTGCGTAGACGTCGCCCCCGCCGGGCGCGACGGCGACCTTGCGCTCCTCGTAGGGCAGCGGGGGGGAGTCGAACAGCTGGGCGATGCCCTGCCGGCCCTCGACCTCGGTGAGCAGGACCTTCTTGCCGCCGGAGGCCAGCGCGAGCGCGAGAGCCGCGGCCACGGTCGTCTTGCCGGTGCCGCCCTTGCCGGTGACGACGTGCAGTCGCGCACCGGGGAAGTCAGCCACCTGACCAGCGTAGGTCCGCGGGAACCAGCCCGCCCCCGCACGGCGACGGCCGTTCGGGAGACGGACTTGAAACAGCCGGCAGGAATCTGCACGCCGAGCGCGAATCATCTGTCTGTGACGCGGGCCACACCCCGCTCGTGGAGAAGGTGATCATGCTCTCTGAACCCCTCTGGCGTGCCTCTGCGCAGTGCCGTCGAGACAACGCCTCCTACTTCTTCGCGCCTCCGCACTTCGAGCGCAAGGAGGAGAAGGACGCGCGTGAAGGCGTCGCCCGTGCGCTGTGCCGCGCGTGCCCCGTGCAGCGCGAGTGCCTGGAGTACTCCATCGCCGTCCAGGAGCCGCACGGCATCTGGGGCGGCATGAACGAGCTCGAACGCCGACGGCTGCAGCGCAAGCGCGCGGCGGAAGCCGAGCAGCAGTCGGCCTGATCCTCGTGCTGCCGCCTGGCTAGGCTGGCCGCATGCAGAAGTGGGAGTACGCCACCGTCCCGCTGCTCGTCCATGCGACGAAGCAGATCCTCGACAGCTGGGGCAGCGACGGCTGGGAGCTCGTGCAGGTCGTGCCCGGTCCCGGCGGCGGTGACCAGCTCGTGGCCTACTTCAAGCGCGTGAGCTCAGGGGACGGAGCATGACCCCGTCGGCGAAGCTGGCCGAGCTCGGTCTGACGCTGCCCTCCGTCGTGCCGCCTGTCGCGGCCTACATCCCGGCGACGCAGACCGGCAGCCTCGTCTACACCTCGGGTCAGCTGCCGATGGTCAACGGCGAGCTTCCCTCGGTCGGGAAGGTCGGGGCGCAGGTCACCGCCGAGCAGGGCAAGGACCTCGCGCGCACGTGTGCACTCAACGCGCTCGCAGCCATCGACGCCCTGGTCGGGCTGGACAACGTCGTGCGGGTCGTGAAGGTCGTCGGCTTCGTGGCGTCGACCCCCGAGTTCACCGGCCAGCCCGGCGTCGTCAACGGGGCCTCCGAGCTGCTCGGTGAGGTGTTCGGCGACGCGGGCCGCCACGCCCGCTCGGCAGTCGGGGTCGCCGCGCTTCCCCTCGACGCCCCGGTCGAGGTGGAGCTCATCGTCGAGGTTGCGGCCTCTTGAGCGATGGCGGGCTCCCCCCGGCGTTCCTGGAGCGCGCCCGTGCAGCTCAGGACCCCTCCTTCGTCGCCGCCGAGCCACGCCATGCCGCGACGGTCGCTCTGGTCAGGGACGCGCCCGGGGGGATGCAGGTCTACCTCCTGCGCCGGGTCCGCGGTATGGCGTTCGCCGGCGGCATGCACGTGTTCCCGGGCGGGTCGGTCGACCCGGCCGACGCGACCGCCGCGATCGGCTGGGAGGGCCCCGAGGCGGCGGAGTGGGCCGGCTTCTTCGGTACGACGGAGCCGATGGCCCGGTCGCTGGTCTGCGCCGCCGTCCGCGAGACCTTCGAGGAGTCGGGTGTGCTCCTCGCCGGGTCCGGCGGCGGGCTGCTCGACGACGTGAGCACCGACGAGTGGGAGGCCGAGCGGGTAGGGCTCGAGGGCCGCGAGCACTCGCTCTCGGACCTGCTGGCCCGGCGTGGGCTCGTGCTGCGGTCGGACCTGCTGCGGCCGCTGGCCCACTGGATCACGCCCGAAGTCGAGCCCAAGCGGTTCGACACAAGGTTCTTCCTGGCCCGTCTGCCGGAGGGGCAGGTGACGCGCGCCGCCGGCACCGAGGCCGACCAGCGCGTCTGGCTGCGCCCCGGCGACGCCCTCGCGCAAGAGCTCACGATGCTGCCGCCGACGAAAGCGGTGCTGACCGAGCTGTCGGCGTACGACACGGTCGACAGCGCGCTGGCTGCCGAGCGCCCGATCAGCCCGGTGCTGCCGAAGCTGCTCGTCGACCCCGACGACCGCCTCGTCTTCCTGCTGCCTGGCGACGACGGCTACCCGCGCTGATGGCCGCGCCGCGGCGGGTCACCGGCACCGCCTCGGTGGTCCTCGCGCCCAACCCGGGGCCGATGACGCTGGACGGCACCAACACCTGGATCCTGCGCGCTCCCGACTCGCAGGCATGCGTCGTCGTCGACCCGGGTCCCGAGCACGAGGACCACCTCGTCACCGTCGCGTCCTGCGGCCCGGTGGCCACGATCCTGCTGACCCACGGGCACGTCGACCACAGCGAGGGGGCGAGCCGGCTCGCTGCCCTGACCGGTGCACCCGTTCGAGCCCTCGATGCGGCTCACCGCCTGGGCGACGAAGGTCTGGGCGAAGGCGAGGTCGTCGCCGCAGCGGGCCTGGAGATCCGGGTCGCGGCGACGCCGGGCCACAGCTCCGACTCGCTGTCGTTCGTCCTGCCTGACGCGGTCCTCACCGGTGACACGATCCTCGGTCGCGGCACGACGGTGGTCGCCCATCCCGATGGCGTGCTGGCCGACTACCTCGCGTCACTGCGCCGGCTGCGAGAGCTCGGTGACGTCACCGTGCTGCCGGGCCACGGCCCCGAGCTGCCGTCGGCCGGCGTCGCGGCTTCGCAGTACCTCGCCCACCGCGAGCAGCGACTCGAGCAGGTGCGCGAGGCCGTCGCCGCGGGTGCGACGACGGCGCAGCAGATCGTCGAGGTCGTCTACGCAGACGTGGACCGGGCGCTCTGGCCCGCCGCGACGCTGTCCGTGCGCGCGCAGCTGGAGTACCTCCGTTGACCTGCCCGGCTTGCGGTACGCCGACGGTGCCGGGCGCGCGCTTCTGCTTCGCGTGCGGCACCCCGCTGGCCGGCGCGCAGCCGGAGCTCGAGAGCGAGCGGCGGGTCGTCACCGTGCTGTTCGGTGACCTCTCCGACTTCACCAGCTGGTCCGAGGACCTCGACCCGGAGCGGGTCGGTGTCGTGACCGATCGCGTGCTCGAGACCCTGACGGCTGCCGTCGTCGAGTTCGGCGGCCACGTCGACAAGCTCACCGGCGACGGGTTGATGGCCGTCTTCGGCGCGCCGGTGGCGCACGAGGACGACGCGGAGCGAGCTGTCCGTGCGGCCGCCCGGATGCAGTTCGCCGTACGCCGCGTCGTCGAGGAGGAGGGGGGCGGTGGGCGGCGGCTGGGGCTCCGCGTCGGCGTCAACACCGGCGAGGTGCTCGCCGGCGTACAGGCCCATGTCTCCTACACCGTCATCGGCGACGCGGTGAACACCGCGTCGCGGCTGTCCGACGCGGCCGGCATCGGCTCGGTCTACGCGGGACGGGAGACGGCACTCGCGACCATGTCGACGGCGTCGTGGCGTGCACTGCCGCCCTTGCGGCTCAAGGGCAAGCGCGAGCCGGTGACGGCCTACGAGCTGGTCGGGCTGCGGCCCCCGGGGGCGAGCCGGCTCGGTCTCGGCGACGAGGCGCCGTTCGTCGGGCGCGATGCCGAGCTGGGTCTGCTGATCGGGCGGCTGCTCGACGTCGTCGACCGACGCAGCCCGCGCGCGGCGCTGCTCACGGGCGAGGCCGGCGTCGGGAAGACCCGGCTCGGCCAGGAGCTCGCGCGCTTCGCCGGCGAGCTGCCTGGTGCGCGCGTTCTCTGGGGCCGCTGCGCACCGTACGGCGAAGGCCGGGACCTCGCGGCGGTGGCGGAGATGGTGCGGACGGCCTGTGGCATCAGCGAGTCCGACGACGTCGACACGGCCCGCGCGCGCGTCGCGCGCACCGTCGCGCGACTCGGGCAGCCGGGCTTCGCCGGATCTGCGCCGGGGGGGATGGCCGAGCGGCTGCAGGCCCTGCTCGGCCTCGAGGAGCCGGATGCGCCGGCGCC
>JAODNA010000085.1 GCA_025465135.1 Frankiales bacterium
CGTCCGCCCGGTGGCCCGGGCCCGCAAGGCCCGGCTGGTCCTCAAGCGGGTGGATCCGTGGTCGGTGTTCCTGTACTCGGTGGTGGCCTCCATCTTCCTCGGCGTCGCGCTGTTCGTGGCGGTCGGCGTGCTCTACGCCGTGCTGTCCAAGCTCGGCGTGCTGAGCTCGGTCAACACGCTCATCAGCGACGTGACCGCGGAGCCCGGCACGACCTCAGCCCCCTCGCACTTCTTCTCCGGGAGCAAGGTCATGACGTTCGCCGCCCTGATCGCGGCGCTCGACGTCGTCCTGATCACGGCGCTCTCCACGCTCGGCGCCTTCCTCTACAACCTGTGCGCCGCGTTGACCGGCGGCATCGAGGTGACCCTCAGCGACCAGAGTTAACGGCCGTTCACATCGGTCGGCTTCGTGTAGTCTCGCCGACCGTGCCGCGAGGCACTCTCCGAAATCTGGGGGCCTGTAGCTCAGCTGGTTAGAGCGCATCCCTGATAAGGATGAGGCCGGAGGTTCAAGTCCTCCCAGGCCCACCCCCCAGGCACAAGTCGGCGGTACGACGGCGAAGGACGCGAGGAGTGCTCATGAAGCGGCGACCGGTGCTCCTGCTCGCGATGCTGGGAGCCGTCCTGGCCGTCGTACGACGGCGCAAGGCCGGCCGGTCCGAGGCCGACCTCTGGCACGAGGCCACCAGCGCGCCCGACCTGCGCTGACTCTCCACCAGGGGACATAGCTCAACTGGCAGAGCACCGCCTTTGCAAGGCGGGGGTTGGGGGTTCGAGTCCCCCTGTCTCCACTTCTCCGCGTCACTCGTTCAGCCCTGCGGCACACGGTCTACCCCTGCCGATAGGTAATTGGGTCCAGTTGACCGCTAAGCCCCACGGCCTACCGTGCCGAGAGTCCATGCAGGACGGTGACGACCGTCCGCGCGCGGGCGACGGTCTGCGTGGTGGAACCCAGCACAAGACCCGGTCGTATCGGGTCGAAGGGCACAGCGCATGGGGGTCGAGGCACGGCGCACCGGTGGGTGGCGTGCGCGCTCCCGCAGCTGCGTGGCCCTCGTGGTCGTCACGGCCTGGCTCGGGACGCTCCTCGTCAGCACCGCGACGTCCTCGAGCGCGGCACTCGCGGCGACCGACGACCCCACGATCACCGGGCCAGCCCTCGGCACCGACCGCCAGCCCACCTTCGCGATCAGCACCGTCCAGGCCGGTGACACCCCCGAGTGCACGTTCGTCGCCGGCTCGGCCGCGCCCACCGCCGGCGACTGGGGACCCTGCACCACCGGTTCGTCGTACCAGCCCTCGCTGCCGGCCACCGACGACGACTACGGCATCTGGGTCCGCAGCGCGCGCACCGTCGACGTCGCGACGACCGTCGACGTCCCCGTGCCCGACCCCGCCGACTCGTCCACGACGGTCCTCAGCCCCTCCCCGACGACCTCACCGAGCACCGACTACAGCCCCGGCACCTCCGTGACCTACCGGCTGCGGCAGGGCGGTCCGAGCATCGTGCGCGCGTCGGGTCCGGTCGATGGCGCGTCCGGAGCGGGCGACGCGCGCTGGACGTTCACGGCCGAGGGCTTCGCCGTGCAGTGCACGGTGACCGGGCCCGTGTCCTACTCCTTCACCGGCCCGTGCGACGCGGCCAGCACCTTCCCCGCGGCCGACCTGCCGAGGGACGGCGACTACTCGATCACGGCGACGGCGTACGACGGCAGCACGGCGCTGAACAGCAGCACGCCGCTCACCTACACCGTCGACACGACCGCGCCGAGCATCGTGAGCATCGTCGCGGCGGCGTCCACCCCGGCAGACGCCCCGCGCTGGACGGTCACGACCGACGACAGCACCGCCACGGTCAGCTGCACCCTCGACGGCCGCACGGGCTGGTGCGACCCGGCATCGACGCTGACGCTGCCGACGCAGGGCGCGTACACGCTGACGGTCGTGGCGACGGACCCGCTCGGCCACGCGACGACGGACACGTCGACGTCGTACACCTACGACATCCCGCCGGGGACGCCGACCGTCACCGGCCCGGTGTCGCCCGGCAACGCCAAGGTCGTCAGCTGGACCGTCACGACGCAGACCGAGGGCGGCACCTTCGTGAGCTGCGTCGTCACCGGCCCGGGGTCGTACAGCCGCGGCGCGGTGTGCAACCCGGGCACGACGACCTTCTCGACCGACCTCGCCAACGCCGGCGTCTACGCCGACGGCCTCTACACCCTCACCGTGACGGTGACCGACGGCGCCGGCACCACCGTGGGTACGGCGGACTACGACTTCGACGGGACGCCGCCGACCATCGCGGTGTCACCCAAGACGAAGGCCACCACGACCGCGACGGCCGGCTGGACCGTGACGGTCGGGGCGGGCAACGCGCCGACGTGCAGCCTGACGTCCGACACCGGCGAGACGCTGGGGACCGGCAGCGGATGCGCGCAGTTCGCGGCGCCCTTCACGCTGCCGCACCCGGGCACCTACACGCTGACGGCGCTGACGGCTGATGCCGCAGGCAACGCGGTGTCCGATGTCGCGACGTGGATCTACCGTGCGGCGCCGACGGTCACGGTCACCACGGCGAAGGCCACCGGCAACAGCACGTCGGTGTCGTGGCACGTGTCGGCGACGACCGGGACGACCGTCGTCTGCACCCTGACCGACCCGGACGGCACACCGCACGACTACCCGTGCACCCCCAGCAGCGACGTGCCCACGACCGTCAGCAGCACCGAGGACGTGTCGACGTTCACCGCGGTCGCCACCGACCCGCAGACGTCGTTCACCGGCACCTCGTCCGCCACGTACCTCTACGACAACACGCCGCCCCCCGCGTTCACGGTCACGGGGACCAGCGGCAACCGCAAGGTCGTGACCGTCGACTGGACCTGGACGGCGACCGCTGCCACCACGGCGTGCCAGCTGCGCAGCACCAGCGATCCCCTGTACGTCCCGGCGGCGTTCACCACCTGCGCCCCTGACTACGTGCAGGACCTGCCCGGCGAGGGCACCTGGCAGCTCGCGGTGCGCCAAACGGACGCGGCCGGCAACGCCACCACCGCGCTCAGCCCGGCGGCGCGCGTCGACCTCACCGCTCCCGTCGCCCCGGGGGTCTCGACACCGAAGGCGCTGTCCAACAACCGGTCCCCGTCCTGGACGCTGACCGGCGAGGCGGGTGCGACGTTCGACTGCTCCTGGACCGCCGCCGTGGGTGCGCCGCTGCCGGCCGCCGGCCCCTGCACGTCGCCGTACGCCCCCGCCCTGCCGGCGACGGATGACGTCTACACGCTGCACGTCGTGCAGACCGACCTCGCCGGCAACGCGAGCCCCGAGACCACGAAGACCTACCAGCTCGACCTGACGACGCCGACGGTCACCTTCACCCAGGAGCCGACCGGACCGAGCAACAGCACGACGGTGACATGGAAGACGTCCGTCAGCGAGGCCAGCGCGAAGACCGAGTGCCAGCTGGTCAAGCGGACGCTCGGCATCGACACCGTCCTCTACCCGTGGCGCACGACGAGCTGCGGACGGACCGTCACGGAGAACCTCGTCAACGGCGACGGCACCTACGTGCTGCAGGTCCGGGACACCGACCCGGCCGGGAACGTCGCCGTCAACGGCACGAGCAGCGCGCCTTACGCCCTCGACACGACCGGCCCGGGCGCACCCACCGTCGACGGTCCGTCCGGCGACTCGAACGTGCCCGACGTGACGTGGACCGTCACGCCCTCGCCCACCGACCCCGGCGTCGGCTTCCTCTGCCGCCTCGTCAAGAACCTCGACACGTCGGGCGCCTGGGTCGCGTGTGACACCGATCCGGTCGCGGCGGGCATCACGTACTCAGCCACCTTGACCGACGGGACCTACCGGCTGGACGTCGTGTCCGCGGACGCGCTCGGAAACCGCAGCACGCCCGTCACGTCCAGCCTGGACCTCCGGCTCGACACGAAGGCGCCGGCCGCGGCGGTCTTCTCCGGTACCAGCGGAACCGGAAAGACCCCCAGCCGCAGCTGGACGTGGACCGGCGAGGGCGGTGCGCGCAACGACTGCCGGCTGTGGGCCGGCCCGAGCCTCGCCAGCCTGTCGCTGGTCTCGACCACCCTCGACTGCGTGACCGGTGACACCGAGGCGCTGGCGACGCCGACCCCGGGCACCTACTACGTCCTGAAGGTCACGCTGACCGATGCCGCGGGCAACGCGACGGAGGCGGCCGGCCCGTCGTACCTGCTCGACACGGTGGCTCCCGTGGCGCCGGCCGTCGACGGCTTGAGCGGGACCGACAACGTGACCGCGGTGCAGTACACCTTCGTCCCCTCCGAGGGGGGCACCGTCGCGCAGTGCCAGCTGATGCAGCGCCCGCTCGGCTCGGCGGTGTGGACGGCGATCCAGACGCGCGCGTCGTGCCCGACGCCGTGGGCGGTGACGCTTCCGTCGGTCGATGGTGACTACACCGCGCGCGTCACGTCGACCGACGCGGCCGGCAACACCAGCGTCTACGGCGAGAGCCCGACGTACAGCCTCGACCTCACCGGTCCGGTGGCGCCGGGCTTCACCTCCGGTCCGAGCGGCACCGACAACGACAAGACCGTCACCTGGACCTGGACCTACGAGGCCGCGTCGACGGGGACCTGCACGCTCACCCATGCCGGCGCGGTCGTCGTGGCAGCGGCGGTCTGCAACACCGGGACCTACACGACGACGCTGGCCAGTGGCGACGGCGTCTACGCGCTGACCGTCGCGCTCACGGACCAGTACGGCAACAGCGGTGGTACGGCGACGTCGGTCGACTACACCCTGGACGCGACGGCACCCGGCGCACCGGTCGTCAGCGGTCCGGCCGGCCCGAGCAACAAGACCTCGATCGACTACGCGATCGTCGGCCCGGTCGAGGCGCTCGCGACGGAGGAGTGCCGGCTCACCCGCGGCTCCACGACCGTCAGCGACTGGGCGCCGTGCACCCTTCCGAGAACCGTGAGCCTCGGGGTCGACGGGACGTACGTGCTCGAGGTGCGGCTCACCGACCGCTACGGCAACCTGGGCCTGCCGGGCGCGAGTCAGGGCTATGTCCTCGACACCGCCCCGCCTGCTGCTCCGACGGTGTCGGTCCCGGCCAGCCCGTCGTCCAACGCGTCGCCCGCCTTCGGCATCGTCACAGACGCGGGCACGACGACGACCTGCCGCCTGTCGCGCGGGTCGGTCGTGGCCATCGACACCACACCGTGCGGCGGCTCGTTCAGCGGCTCCATCGCCGGGCAGCCGGACGGTGACTACGTGCTCTCCGTCACGGCGACGGACGCGGCCGGCAACACCGCCACCGGTGCGTCCGGCATCTACACCTACGACACGACGAAGCCCGCCGCCCCCGCCGTCACCGGACCCGCCGGTCCGTCGCAGCTGCGGAACCCGGTCTTCAGCTGGACCGGCGAGGCCGGCGCGCGGCCCGAGTGCTCGCTCCAGGAGAAGGCCGGGGCGGCCGGAGCGTGGACGCCCTGCGCGACCCCGTACGCACCGACGCTGCCCTCCGACGGCTCCTGGGTGCTGTCCGTCCGCCTGACGGACGCCGCGGGCAACGTCGGAGACGCCGGCCAGAGCGGCGCCTACGTGCTGGACACCACCGCGCCGCCCGCCCCCGTGGTGACGGCGCCCACCAGCCCGGGTCGTGACCTCGCCCCCTCGTGGTCCGCCGCCACAGAGGACGGCAGCCGGACGGAGTGCCGCCTGCTCGGCCCGGGCCAGCTGGGCACGTGGGTGGGCTGCGCGCTGCCGCTCACGACGCCGGTGACGCTCGACGGCACGTACACCCTCGAGGTCCGTGTCACGGACGCGGCCGGCAACGTGAGCCCTGCCGGCAGCGGCGTCTACACCCTCGACACGACCGCCCCCGTGGCGCCCGTCGTGACGCAGCCGACTGGTCCCGGTCGTACCCGCGCGCCGTCGATCGCCTTCACGGCCGAGTCCGGAACGGCGGGCAGCTGCCGGCTGACGCACGGCGCGACGGTCCTGTCGGACTCCGCGCCGTGCGCCAGCCCTGTCACGCTGGACCTGACCGGCCTGAACGACGGGGCGTACACGCTGTCGGTGCGGGCGGTCGACGCGGCCGGCAACATCGGCCCGGCCGGCACGGCGACCTACGTGCTCGACACGACCGCGCCGAGCGCCCCGACGTTCACGCTCGTCGCCGGCTCGCCGAGCTCGGACCGGGCTCCGGTCTTCGGCTTCACCGGCGAGAGCGGTACGACCCTGACCTGCAAGCTGACGGTGCCGTCCGGTGCCGTCCGCGACCTCGCCTGCGGCAGCCCGCTGACCCTGGACCTGTCCGGTGCGACCGACGGTGACTACGTGCTTGCCGTTCGCGCCACCGACCCGGCCGGCAACATCGGCCCGGCGGCGACCACGACGTTCACGCTCGACAGCAACGCGCCTGCGGCGCCGAGGATCGTCGGCCCCCCGACGCCGGGCAGCGCCCGCAACCCGGTCTGGAAGATCTCGTCCTCGAGTCCGGCGGAGTGCCGGCTGACACGCGGGACCACGGTCGTCCGGGACTGGGCGCCCTGCGGCACGTCGTACGCCGCCGACCTGTTCTCGCAGCCGGACGGTGCGTACGTGCTCGAGGCCCGCGTCATCGGTACGACGGCGCCCACGTCGAGCCGCTACCGCCTCGACACGACCGGCCCTGCTGCGGCGACCCTCGTCGGGCCGCCGTCGCCGTCGACCGACCGCAAGCCGACGTGGGCCGTGGCGTCGCCCGACACGACCGTCAAGGCCGAGTGCCGCGTCATGGTCTTCACCGGCGTCCTGAAGGACTGGGCCGCGTGCGCCGTCTCACCGGCCGGCTCGCTGTTCACCCTCGACCTGACGGGGCTGGGCGACGGCACCTACACCCTCGAGGTCCGGCTGACCGACGGCGCGGGCAACGTCGGCCCGTCGGCCACCAGCGACTACGTCCTCGACACGTCCGCGCCGGCCGCCGTCGGTGTGCTGGGTCCGCTGAGCCCGGGCAACGACACGACGCCTACCTGGACGCTGACCAGCGCGGCCGGCGTGAAGCTCGAGTGCCGGCTGTCCAGCGGGCAGACCGTCGTGTCGGACTTCGCTCCCTGCGCGGGCACGTTCACCGCCGACCTGACCGGCCTGCCGGACGGCACCTACACCCTCACCGTCCACGCGCTGAGCGCTGCCGGCACTCCGGGCCCGGAGACCACCAGCGGCTACATCCTCGACACGACCGCAGCGGGTGCGCCCGGCACCCTGACCGGTCCGACCGGCCCGTCACGGGACCGCGCCCCGAAGTGGACGTTCACGCTGGCCCCTGGCACGACGGCCACCTGCAAGGTCACGATCGGCGGCAAGGTCTTCAGCGACGGCCCGTGCGCCTCGCCGTTCGTCCTCGACCTGAGCAACGCCGCGGACGGGACCTACACGCTGACCGTCCGCGCGGTCGACGGCGCCGGCAACCTCGGCTCGCCCTCCACTGCCGGCTACATCCTCAAGACCACGCCGCCGCCGGCGCCAGTGCTCACCATGCAGCCCGGCAGCCCGAGCTCCACGACCGGCCCGCGCTGGGGCTTCAGCCTGTTCCGCGGTACGACGGGGCAGTGCCGCCTGCTGCAGGCCGGCAACCCGCTCGAGGACTGGACGGCCTGCAGCAGCCCGGTGACCGCGCTGCTGTCGGGCAAGCCGGACGGCAGCTACACGATGCAGGTCCGCGCCATCGACGTGGCGCTCAACACCTCGTCGGTCGTGTCCGGCGACTACACGTTCGACCGCTCAGCCGCCCCGCTCGCGGAGTTCCTGGACACCCCGGTGACGCCGGGCAACGACACGACGCCGACGTGGGTGGTCGCCGCGCCCGCTGCCGCCACCACACCGGCAGGTACGGCCGCGCTGCTTCGCGCCGCCGCCCTGACGGGCACGCCGCAGAGCGAGTGCCGGCTGACCACGCCGCGCGGGGTCGGTGCCTGGGCCCCCTGCTCCGGCGCCTACACGGCCACGACGAACGGCGACGGCACCTACCTGCTCGAGGTCCGGGCGTTCGACGCGACGGGCGCACGCGGCCCGGCCAGCACGTCGACGTACCTGCTCGACACCCGGGCCCCGGCCGCGCCGCGGTTCCTCGACCCGGTTCCGCCGCCCGTCGGCAACGACCCGGAGGTCGCGTGGTCGTGGGCTGAGGACGACAACCTCGTCGAGTGCCACCTGCTCCGGTCCAGCGGCGCGCTGGGTGCCTTCGCGGCCTGCGCCCCGCCGTACGTCGCCAACGTCGGCCGCCTGGGTGAGGCGACCTACAGCATCGAGGCCCGGGCCGTCGACGCCGCCGGCAACGTGAGCCCGCTGGCCGTCGCCAGCTACCGCTACGACATCACACCGCCGCCCGCGCCGGTCTTCGCCAGCCGCCCGCCGACGCGCGGCGCGAGCGCGAGCGTCGGCTGGACGTTCGCGGTGCCGCTCGACGCGAGCGCGGTGTGCGTCGTGACCCGCAACAGCACGGTCATCTCCGAGGGCGCCTGCGCCGGCGCGTTCACGCTCGACCTGCGTGGTCAGCAGCCCGCCACCTGGGCGCTGTCGGTCCACTTCGTCGACGCCGCCGGCAACGTCGGACGCTCGACCGTCGGGACCTACGCGCTGACCTCTGCGGTCGGAGGTCGAGTGAACGGGCCCAGCGGCGGCGGGACCGGCAACGGCAACGGGAGCGGTCCGGCGCCGGGCGGCCCCGGCGGGAGTGGCGGCGCTCCGGTGCCGGGCGCAGGGCCGGCCAAGACCCCGAGCGGCGTCGACGCCCTCAACGACCACCCCCGTGCGGGTGCCGTCGCACGCATCCCCGATGTGATCAAGAAGGGGATCCGCAGCGTGGCCCACGCGACAGCCGGCATCCCGGGAGCGATCCCCGGAACCGATGTGCCCGCGGCCATCAAGAACGTGCTGGGACAGACGATCACTAAACCGCAGCTGCCCCTTGCGCTGTTCGTCATCGTGCTGCTGTTCCTGCTCGTGCAGAACCGGATCGACCGGCGGGACCCCAAGCTCGCCGCCGCCCCGGTCAGTGCGGAGCCAGAGCTGATGTTCGGTCCGATCCTTCGTCCGGGAGGTGCCAGCGCATGAGCCGCTTCCTTCCCGGCCGGTCCGGCTCCGGCGGCGCCGCCATGGTCCGGGCTGCCGAGTCCGTCCCCGTGGCCGAGCGCCTCCGCGTCACGCAGTACCTCCGCGTCGCGGCGATCGGGCTGCTGCTCCTGTGTGCCGGCCTGGCACCGCAGGCGCTGGCTCCGGGTCGCCGGCAGGCCGTCCTGACGACGCTCGGTTACGCCGCCATCGTGCTCTGCGGTGAGGCCCTCTCGCGGATCCTCCGGGATCGCGTGGTCGTGCTCTTCTCCGCGCTGCTCATCATCGACGGCCTCTGGCTCGCCTGGGCGTCGTACGCCACCGGCAGCCTGTCCAGCCCGGTCCGCTACCTCGTGCTGCTCCACCTCGGCGCGGTCGCCCTGCTCGCGTCGTACCGGACCGGTCTGAAGCTCGCGCTGTGGCACTCGCTGCTCCTGCTCGCGGTCTACAACGGCCAGCAGCAGCCCGGCGGCTGGCTCACCCCGACCGAGCCGGGTGATGTCAGCAGCCTGCTCGGCAGCGCGCAGACCCGCCTCGCGGTGTTCGTCGTCGTCCTCTGGCTCGTCGCCGTGTCGACGTCCGCGCTGTCCGCTGTCAACGAGCGAGAGCTGCGCCGCCGCCGCCGCGACCTCGAAGCACTGACCGACCTCGCGGAGTCGCTCGAGCGGACTGCCGACTCGGCCAGCGTGGCGCGCACGCTGCTCGACTCGGTCGTCGACACCTTCGGCTTCCCGCGCGGCGTGGTCCTCGCCGGTCCTGAGGGTCAGCTGCCCCTGCTGGCGTCCTACGGCCTCGACGACGACACCGCCCGCCGCCCCGGCCGCCCCGCGGCCAGCGCTGTCATCCTGCAGGCCCACGAGACGCACGCGACCGTGCTGGTCAGCGGGCTCGACGCCGAGGCCGATCCCTGGCTGGCGCGACTGCTCCCGAACGCCCGCAACCTCGTCGTCGTACCGCTCCAGGCCGAGGGCCGTCCGCTCGGTGCGATGGTCCTCGAGCAGGCGGCGTCCGAGGGTGGCCGCATCCAGCGTCGCGTCGTGTCCGGCCTCGAGCGCTCCGCGTCGTACGCCGCCCTCGCCCTGCGCAACGCGTGGCTGCTCGAGCAGGTCCAGCGCCTCGCCGCCACCGACGGGCTCACCAAGATCGCCAACCGGCGCACGTTCGAGTCGACGCTCGAGCGCGAGGTCGCCCGCGCCACGCGCAGCGCCGAGCACCTGTCGCTCGTCATGATCGACATCGACCACTTCAAGCGGCTCAACGACGAGCACGGTCACCAAGCCGGTGACGAGGTGCTGCGCAACGTCGCGGCCGCGCTGTCGTGCGAGTGCCGTGACTTCGACACCGCGGCCCGGTACGGCGGCGAGGAGTTCGCCGTCGTGCTGCCCGGCTGCGGCCCGGATGAGGCGCGGCTCATCGCCGAGCGGCTGCGGCATGCCGTTGCCGCGGCACCCTCGACCGTTCCGATCACCGCGAGCGCCGGTGTCGCGACGTACCCGGCACATGCGGGCGATGCGGACACCCTGGTCCGGGCCGCCGACGACGCGCTGTACGAGTCCAAGCGCGGCGGTCGCGACCGCACGACCGTGTCCGCCGGCGTCCCGCCGGAGGCGCAGGTCGACGCGCTGCTGCGCCGCGCCGTCACGCAGCGGCTCGGCCGGCACCGTCCTGACAACGACCCGCTGGAGGCGCAGAGCGCTCCCGCCCCGCGGGCCGGCGCCAGCTAGACCGGTCGGTCGATGACGGCCTCGAGGTCGTCGGGGTCCTGAGCGTCCGGCCACTCAGGCCGGTCGATCCGCCGCATGGTGACAGCCACCGCGATCCCGGCGGCCGCGCCGGCGAGGGCGGCGAACATCCACCGGTGACCGAGTGCGTAGTGCAGGGCTGCGGCCGCACATGCCACGAACAGCGACTCGCTGTAGGCCATCGACAGCACGACG
>JAODNA010000131.1 GCA_025465135.1 Frankiales bacterium
GCCGGGGGATCGCACCCCGGCATGGCCACTAGGCCCGCACTCCCTGCTTGTGTTGCGGCAGGGACTACTGCGCGCGCGTCGGCGCCAGGCTGGTGGCGAGGTGCAGCCCGTCGATGAGGAAGCGCAGCGCGCGGTCCGCCTCGTTCTTCGTCACGCCGAGGTAGCTCGAGCGCATGGTCGGCACGTCGCGCAGTCCGCCCGTCTCGCTGTCCCGCATGTAGAGCCGGAAGGCTCGGCCGTAGGCGCGGCTGCCGTGCTCGATCGTCAGGCCCGTCGGGTCGATGCCGGCCGCGCGCATCGCGTCGGCGAGGGCGGTGAGGCGGTGGTCCAGCTCGGTGCGCGTGATCGTGGCAGTGCTCATGACTTGCTCCTCTAGTCAGGAGGCTGGATGGCCGGGCCGGTGTGTCAGCACCGGGAGTAGGCCCAGGAACGCCGTGCGGCGCTCTTCGTGTGCGGGCGGGGTGACGGTCCCCGCGAAGCCCCTCGGCCCCGCACTGGCCCGCACAGCGGGCCTGGAAGCTAGGCGGCGGCGATGCTGCGCAGGTACTCGAGTTGCCATGCCTCCGGGGTGGTCGGCGTGCCGGGCAGCGGCGTGAACATCAGGACCGTGGCGCCGCCGATGGGCTCACCGTCGGCCCAGGAGTACGCCTTGATGCCGGTCACGACGCCGGTGCAGCCGGCCTCGAAGTCGGACAGGTGGACGAGGACGCCGGGGTGCGTCTCCTCGTGGCTGGTGCACCAGTTCGCAGTCGTGCAGGTGTGGGTGACGGCTGCCGCAGCGATCGTGGAAGATGACATGGCCGAGCTCCTCTAGTCAGGAGTGAGGTAGTCGGTCCCGTCGCGGTGTGTCAGCACTTCGGCGGGACCGCGCCGCATGTTGCGGCGGTACCAGCACCATACAGCAAGAGTTCTCTTGCTGTAAAGCCCTCTCTTTCGGAGTGGCTACACGCTGGCATCAGACAGGTTGGCCAGCCCGCCTTCCTTGCTGAACAGCGGGGCAGCACTACCCCGGTCAGGGGGCACAGCCGCTCAGCCAGCCAGCCGGCCGGAGCACACAGCCACGGCGCTGCGCGAGGCGGCACGAGGGCGACGAGCTCGGCACGGGTGGCCTGGCCGGCAGCTCGAGGGGGTGGGGGGTCTCGACCTGGGTGACCGGGTGTTTGCCTTGGCATCCCCGCGTCTGGAAGGTGGGTCTCTGCTCCCGACGCCGCGCAACTTCGGTTGCGCTGACCCGTACTCTGTGCCGCCTTGCCAGCGGAGAGGGTTCCTGTGTCGCAGTACAAGCCGTTGTCTGTGCGTCGCGGCCTTCGTGCCGAGCTGACGCCGCAGGACGGAGTTCCCGAGACGCTGCGGTATCCACTGCGCCAGTGGATCGAGGCCCGCTTCGGCTTCACCTCCACGTCAGGCGTCAAGATGGGCCTTGTCACCAGCGTGGCGCTGGCGGCTGACGTTCCGCTCCGCGCGGCCAACTCGCCTTGGCAGGTCGCATCGGCCTTCCTGGACGTCGTCGAGAAGGACCAAGACCTCTTCCTGGACGCTCTCGACGCGACGCTGCACTTCTTCGACAACTCCAACGCCCGATCGGTGGCGACTCTGAGTGAGTTGCTGTCGACGGGCGCCTCGGCCTGGACGGTGGCTGCGGATGGACGGTCCCTGCAGCGTCGGGTGGATGAGACCGCCAACGAGGCAGCACTGCGCGCGACGGCGCCTGACGACGCAGCGAGTGCGGAGCTGCGCGAGGCGTGGGCGCAGGTCTATGGCGTGAAGCCCAACGCATCCGACGCCTGGGACCACGCCATCAAGGCTGTCGAGGAGATCCTCGTCCCCATCGTGGTGCCGAAGAAGGAGAAGGCCACCCTGGGCGACGTGGCAGGTCAGTTGAAGGCTCAGCCTGACCTGTGGGCATTGACGCTGGAGTCGTCCGCCGCATCTCCGACCGCTGTGCAGACGTTCGAGGGAATGCTGCGGCTGATGTGGCCGAACCCGGACCGTCACGGCGGCGGCGGCGCGACGAGGACGCCGTCGCTGGAGGAAGCGCAGGCTGTCGTGCAGCTCGCGGTACTGGTCGTGCAGCTGGCTCGGGCTGGCGGCTTCCGCAGGCGATGAGAGTCCACGCCACACCCCTCAAAGGGGCTGCTTGGAGGCAACATTTGTTGCGTCAGCGGGTAAGATCAACGCATGTCAGGGGCCGTCGAGGAAGAGCTCTCGTGGTCCTTCATGCGCGCCGTCGACCTGTACCGCAGCGGTGCGAACATCAGGACGCTGGGTCCGCTACTGGTACAGGCCAAGGATGAGCTCGAGGCAGTGACCGAAATGGCCGTCGCGGACGCCATCGGCCGTGAGACCTGGGAGACGATCGGCGCCTCGCTTGGCGTGAGCCGGCAGGCAGCTCGCAAGAAGTACGGACCGGTGCGCGCGTGACCACCCCGAAGCGCACCGAGGTGCAGGCTGCTGCTGCCGTGCTGCGCGAGGTGCTGGCGAAGGTCGACGCCGGCGAGCTCGAGGCGCCCGGCCGACGTGGGAGTGCGGTGGTCGCCCGCATCGAGAGCGCCGCGCTTGGCCTGGACGTCGCAGCTGGTGCCGCCGGCCGAGATCCGTAGGCGAGGCACGAAAGCAGCACTGACCCGCTGCGCATCACCGGGCGAAGGGAGAGCGCCCAACCGGACAGGCATCCGCCGCTCCGGTCGCGCACTCCCGGCCCGAAGGCGAGCAGATGTCCACACCCCGGCCCAGCGACCCGCTTGAGCACTTGGCGCAAGCGCAGGCAGTGCGTGAGCGGTCCCGCGCACTGCAGAGCCTCATCACCACCGGCGACGTGCGCCGGATGTCGGACCTGGCCGCTGAGGATCCGGCACTTACACCGCTGCAACTGGTCACCGAGGCGCTGGACCCGGACCGCGCACCCTCGCCGTTGCTACGCACGACCGAGGACGCGGTCTTCGCGCTGCACATCGCCTTCTCCGTGCTTCCTTCCGACAGCCTGTACGCCGCGCTCGAGCGAGCGGGCGCGCTGTGACGACGCCGACGGACATCGCCCGTCTGGCTGCTGCTCGCCGCGCCCGGTACGAGCAGGTGCGACGGACGATCACTGCGCAGCAGGCGCAGACCATCGCCGGCCTCGCGCGCGAGAACCCGTCACTGACGCCCGGTGCGCTGTTCGGCGCCGGGATGGGCGGCGTGCAGCCCGGCACTGCTGCTTCGCGCGCGTTGGGTGAGGGCGACCACGCGGTGAAGGCGAGCAAGGGTGGCGGATTCTCCTTCGGCGGGCTGGTCAGCGGTGCGTACCGCGGCGCGAAGGCCGTCGGGTCGGCGCTGCTGCCGGACTTCGTCGGCGACTCGGTGCACGCGGCGGCGCCCGCCGTGAAGGGCATCTCGCGTGGCGCGATCATGGGTCCTTCGGCGATCGGCCAGACCTTCCAGGGCGCGATGCGGGAGAGCGTCCGCGACGGGGACATCTCCGGTTCGGAGTGGCTGCTCGGCCTGCCGCACCTGGCGAAGGGCTTCCAGCAGACCGACCTCGCGGCCGGTCACCGGGAGATCCAGCGTGAGGGCGGCTACGCCGGGCTGCTCACCGGCAAGACCGATGTCGACTACGGAAACGGGTTCTTCGTCGGCGGCGACGTCGAGGCCGATGCGGTGCGCCGGCGCCGTGCCACCGCGCTGACGTCGGACGGGCGGTCGGTCACCATCGGCCGCTACGCAGCCAACAGCGTCGGCCTCGAGCCCGGTGGGCTGGCGTACAACGTCGTCTCCGGGCTGGCGGATGCAGCCGTCGCGCTGGGCTCGGACCCGACGTCGTACGTCGCAGCGCCGGTCAAGGGCCTGCAGGCGCGCAAGCTGTTCGCCGGCGACGCGAGTCCCGGCTTCGTTCGTGGCCTGGACAACGCAGCGCTGCCCAAGAGCGCGCAGGAGCTCGCGCTGGACATGGGTGCGATCGACGGGCTGCGCAAGACCGTCAACTCCGACCGGGTGCTCGAGTTCCTCACCAAGAGCCAGCAGGGCCGGCGGCTGGTCACCTACACCGCGCAGGAGACGGACTTCGCCCGGCTGTGGGATGCGACCAAGGGCAAGCTCGACCCGAAGCTCGTGCTGCAGCTCACTGAGCGGGAGCACTCACCCGACGAGGTGATCCGGATCCTCGGGCCGCTGCTGGGGCGCACCGCCGGGACCGATCAGAAGTTCGGCGTGACGGCTACGGCGCAGGTGCAGGCTGGTCTGACGAGCAACCTCGGGACGATCGCCACGGCGAAGTTCCAGCAGCGCGTGCGCGACACGCGCATCTTTGGCACCGTGCCCCAGCGGGTGCTGCCGAAGAACGACCTGCCGCAGGCGATCACGAACATGGACCGCTTCCTGGTGAACGCGAAGATCGGCGGCGAGGACCGCGGCAAGATCCTCGCGCGGCTCGCAGCGACCGACGATGTGGACCAGATGTTCGAGGTGGCCACCGACGCGATGGCGCTCGGCGTCGCGAAGGCGACCGACCTCGGCATCCCCCAGGCGCGCGCCCGCGAGCTGTTCAAGATGTACGCGAACGCCTCCTCGGGGCGCCGGGCGTACTGGCAGGACCAGATCGGCCGCAACAAGGCGTTCGGCCGGCCGGAAGATCTCGAGCGGCTCGACAACGGCGAGCTCAAGGCACTGCCCCACCTCGCGGCGCAGTTCCTCGACAACAACATCCCGCTGCCGGACCCCCGCGAGATCCGCGCTGCGATCAGCCCGTTCCGCAACCTGCTCGCGAACCCGGCGGTGAAGCTGAGCACCACCGCGCTCGAGAAGATCACCGACAACATCTTCAAGCCGGCGGTCCTGCTGCGGCCCGCGTACATCGCCCGCAACCAGATCGACGAGCAGTTCCGCCCGGCCGGCATGGGTCTGAACAGCATGTTCAACCACCCCGTGCAATACCTGTCCTGGCTGCTGAGCGACGAGGCCGGCCTCGGACGGACGCTGGCCAAGGCCGGCATGAACACCGGGCGCGGTTCGGTCGACGCCACCGGCAAGTACTTCGACGAGCAGCAGGCGGCTGTGCGGTCGCTGCAGTCGAAGTACAAGGACGCGCAGCGGGCCGGCGACAAGACCGAGATCGAGGCGGCCAGGAAGGCGCTCGAGAACGCCCGCAGCGGTGGGAGCGCCACACCGCTGACGGACGGTGCCAGCGCGTACGTGCGGGCGCTCAGCGGCGGCGTGGGCAACTGGCGCAACCGCACACCGGCCGAGCTCGACGGCACGCAGCTGTTCCAGCGGTCCGACAGCGACTACGCCCGCGCCATGGGCGAGGCGCTGCACCTGATCCACACCGACCCGCTGGCCAAGCGCGTCGCGATGGGCCAGGCGTACCCGGGTGACGTGCGGCAGGGCACCGGCACCGGGCTCGACAGCGTCAAGGACTTCTGGTGGCGCGGTGAGGGCCAGCGCTTCCGCACCGACCTGGCGAAGGTCAACAAGCGCATGTCGTGGCTCGAGGACGAGATCGGCGCCGGGCAGTACGTCGATGAGACGGCCATCTTCGTGGACGACATCGTCGGCGGCAGCGTCGCTCTGCGGGAGGCAGCGGCCACTGGGAAGATCAACGGCGTGCCGCTGACCGACGGCGACACCCTCACGATCAGCGACAAGGCGCTCGCCGAGATCGACCGGATCAAGGCTGCCGGTGACGGCCCCAACGCGCTGCCCGGCAAGGTGCTGCTCAAGGGCAATGCCGCGCAGCAGGACAGCGCCTGGGACCGGATGGTCGACGGCGCGTTCTACCAGCTCGCGGACCGCCCGACGAAGTTCCTGTCGAAGAGCCCGGTGTTCCGCCAGCGGTACTACCAGCGCATGGAGAACCTCGTCGGCTTCATGACCCCGGACGCGCAGCAGGCGCTGCTCGCCGGCGCCCGCGAGGCCAAGCTCAAGGGCAACTACGTGGCCCGGCTCGAGCGCAAGGCCCGGCCCGACGGGACGCTGACGCTCGACGAGGCCGACCTCGTGGCGAAGACCGATGCGCTCGAGTTCACCAAGGATCTGTTCTACGACCTGACCGACCGCAGCCAGTTCTTCGACGTGACCCGGCTGCTGTTCCCGTTCGGCGAGGCGTTCAAGGATAGCGCCAAGAAGTACGCCGAGCTCGTCGCGCGCAACCCGGTGCTGCCCTACCGCCTCGGGCAGGGCATCCAGGGCGGCCGGGCCGGTGACCTCAACGGCGACGGCGAGGGCTTCCTCTACACCGACGAGCAGACCGGCGAAGAGGTCTTCGCCTGGCCCGGCTCCGGTGCGCTGATGGAGGGGCTCGGCGTCGGCGCGGTCGGGCAGTTCCGCTCGCCGTTGAAGAACCTCAACATCCTCGGCACCTCGGTCGTGCCCGGCTTCGGCCCGGTCGTGCAGATCGGCGTCGCGTCGCTGCTGCCCGATGAGGCTGACTTCGCCGGCATCCGCCAGCTGGTCAGTCCCTACGGCGAGCGGACCCTCGACGGTGGCGCGCTCGAGTCGTTCCTGCCGTCCTGGTTCTCGAAGTTCCGCTCGGCCGAGCTGATCCCCTTCCTCGACGCCAGCCCGCAGCAGTCCCGCGCGTTCATGAACGCCCAGAAGGACGTCATGGGCTACCTGTACTCCACCGGCGAGTACGACACGAGCACCCCCGAGGGCATCCAGCAGCTGCAGTCCGACGCCAAGACGCAGGCCCGGGCGGTCTTCTTCATCCGCGGCATGGCGCAGGCGTTCGCGCCGTCCCCGCCGAGCCCGGAGTTCGTCGCCTACGACAAGGACGGGGCGCTGCACACGCAGTTCGGCCTCGCCGAGCAGTACCGCAAGATCCAGCAGCAGGCGCAGGACGCCGGCGC
>JAODNA010000192.1 GCA_025465135.1 Frankiales bacterium
GGCGACCACCGCCGCGACGGCGTGCCGACGGATCACACGCGCGGCGCCGCGGCCTCGCTGCGCGCCGAGTTCGTGCAGCGCGACTTCTCCACCGTGAGCTCACAGCCCGGCCAGGACCGGCCCGGCCGTGACCACCCGCTCGTAGGGGTGCTCTGCACGCCCGCGGACGGGACGCGCGAGTGGCTGTCGGCCGGGCAGGCGCTGGCCGCGATGCTGCTGCATGCCACCGCTGCCGGCGCCAACTCGTCGTACCTGAACCAGCCGGTCGAGGAGGTCGCGATGCGCTCCGAGCTGCGCGACCACCTGCAGCTCGACGGCGTGGCCCAGCTCGTCCTGCGCGTGGGGGTGGGCGGTCACGTCGCTGCGACCCCGCGCCGCTACCTGCGCGACCTCATCCACCGGCCGAGGTAGCCGGAACGCGAACGCGCTAGTCGAGCTCGGCTTCCTGACCGCCGGCGCGATCGAGAGCGACGCCCATCTGGGCGGCCTCGACGCCGTCGATGCGGTAGGTGTCAACCAGACCGATCTCGTCGCCGGACTCCTCCTCGGTGTCGTGCAGCGCTGCGACCGGGTCCTGCTCGGCGTCGCCGCCGTCGGGTCCGTACAGCCGACCACCGCCGCTGTCATCAGGGCCGATGTCGTGACTTCCGGTGCGCACCACGAGGAGTTCCTTCCGCTGCCGACACCGTACGCCGAGCAGGCAGCACCACCGCGACAGCAGTCAGGGCCCTGATCCGGAGACCAGGGCCCTGACAGTTGTAGCGGGGGCAGGATTTGAACCTGCGACCTCTGGGTTATGAGCCCAGCGAGCTACCGAGCTGCTCCACCCCGCGTCGGTGAACACAGCATACGTGCCACCTCAGCGGCCAGGCAAACTCGTCCCATGAGCGACGAGATCACGGTGTGGGCCAACGACCGCTGCAGCAAGAGCCGCGGGGCGGAGGCCATCCTCAAGGAGCGCGGCGTCGACTACGTCCGCATCCCCTACCTGGAGCAGGCGCCCAGCAGAGCCGAGCTCGAGCGCGTGCTGGGGCTGCTGCAGACCGACGACCCCCGGGTCCTGATCCGTGACGGCGAGCCGGAGTACGCCGAGCTCGGTCTCGCAACGGCCAGTCGGGAGGGCCTGCTCGACGCGCTGAGCCAGCACCCGTCGCTGCTGCAGCGACCTGTCGTCATCCGCGGCGACCGGGCCGTCGTCGCCCGCCCCGCCGAGAAGGTGCTCGAGCTGCTCGACTAGCGCGGCGACGCCGACGGCCGGGCCGACGGTGACGGCGATGCCTTCGGCGCGAACTTCGCGAGTCGGGCCAGCGCTGCCTCGAGGTCCTTCTGCGCCTGGCCGTAGGCCGCGAAGTCGCCGTTCTTCAGCGCCTCCTGGCCGGCGGTGAACGCCGCATCCGCGGCCGCGATCGCCGCCGCCAGGTCGCCGCCGACAGCGGTCGGCCCCGGAGACGCCGACGGCCCAGGCGACGGCAGGACGGAGGACGCGCCCTTGCCGAACAGCGCGTCGAGTGCCGCGGACAGGGTCGGCTGGAAGACGATCTTGTCGCCGAACGAGACGATGACGTCCTGCAGCAACGGGTACTGCAGGCCGCTGCTCGCCTGGGTGTAGACGGGCTCGAGGTAGAGCAGCCCACCGCCGACGGGCAGCGTCAGCAGGTTGCCGAGCACGACGCGCGAGCCGCCCTGCCTCAGCAGCGACAGCGCGCTCGAGATCTCCTGGCGCGCCTCGTAGAGGCTGGCGACCTGACCCGGTCCGTTGATGACCGTGTTGCGCGGCACCTGCAGCACCCGGATCTGGCCGTAGCTGCCCGGGTCGGAGGACACGGCCGCGAACGCGGCGAGGTTGGTGTTGCCGCGAGCCACGAAGGTGGTCGTCAGCGAGAAAGTCGGCTTCGCATCGACGCCGGGGAGCTGCAGCACCGCGTAGTACGGCGGCTGCGCGGGACCACTGGCGTTGGGGTTGATCGTCGCGGACGCGCTGTTGATCGCGGTGTTCGCCTGCGTCGCCGGGTCGGCAGGGACATCCCAGAAGTCGGCCTTGTTGAAGAACGCCTTCGGGTCCAGCACGTGGTACTTCGCGAGGATCTCGCGCTGCACCTTGAACAGGTCCTCGGGGTAGCGGAAGTGCGAGGCGAGCTCGGCACTCACCTCGCTCTTCGGTGTGAGGACGCCCGGGAAGACCTTCGCCCACGTCCGGAGCACCGGGTCCTTGTCGTCCCAGGTGTAGAGCGTGACCTTGCCGGTGTAGGCGTCGACGGTGGCCTTGACCGAGTTGCGGATGTAGTTGACCTTGCTCTGCGCCAAGCCGCGGCCGCGGTTGGTGCTGTCGGCCGTGACGTCACCGAAGCTGCTCTGCTGCGCGTAGGGGTAGCCCGAGCTGGTCGTGTAGCCGTCGACGATCCAGAGGATCCTGCCGCCGACCACGGCGGGATACGGGTCCTTGTCGAGGGTGAGGAACGGCGCGACCTTCTGCACGCGGGCCCGCGGCTCGCGGATGTACATCAGCTTGGCGTCGCTCTTCAGCGCGTTGGACAGCAGGAAGTTCTTCTCCCGGAACTTCAACGCGAACAGCAGCTTGCGCGCCGCGCTGTTGAGCTTGATCCCGCCCGTTCCGTCGTAGTGGTTGGTCGCCTGCGCGTCGCCCTTGCCGGCCGGTCCGTCGATCTCCGCCTGCCCCGTGTCGACGATCGAGTAGTCAGGCGACTGCTCGCCGTAGTAGATGCGCGGCTGGTCGATCTGGATGGGCGACGCCGTCCCGTCGGGCGCCGAGGCCGGGATGTTGCCGACAGCGAAGATCGGCCGGCCGGTGCTCGCGTCGAACGTGTTGGCCGGCGCCGCCACGAACCCGTTGCCGTGAGTGTAGGTCAGGTGGATGTTGATCCAGTTGCGCTGATCGGACGACAGCCGCCCCTGGTCGAGCTCGCGGGCCGCGACGATGTAGTCCTTCGTGGCGCCGTCGACGGTGTAGCGGTCGATGTCCAGGGAGGCGTTGAAGCCGTAGTACTGCTTGATGCTCTGGTACTGCGCAAAGGTCGGGCCGAGGACATTCGGGTCGAGCAGCCGGGCGTTGGGGATCGTCCCGACGTCGCCGCGCAGGGCGGCCTGGCTGACGTCGGTCTTCGCGGCGTACTGCTCGATCTGCGCGGCATCGATGCCGTAGGCCAACCGGGTGGCGTTGATGTTGCGCTCGATGTACGGCGACTCGCGCTGCACCTCGTTGGGCTTCACGCGGAACTGCTGGGTGTAGGCGGGGTAGACGCCGCCGATGACGACGGCGGAGACGACGAGCAGCGCGAGCGCACCAGCGGGCAGCAGGATGTTGCGCACCGCGATGTTGGCGAAGAACAGCAGCGCGCAGATGACAGCGATGCCGACGAGGATCGTCTTCGCCGGCAGCACCGAGTGCACGTCGGTGTACGACGCACCCTCGACGACGCCGCGCAGGGAGAAGGCCAGCCCGTAGCGGTCGAGCCAGTAGGCGAGCGCCTTCAGCAGAACGACGACCCCGAGGAGCACCGACAGGTGCGCGCGTGCACCGGGGCTCACCTTGTCGCCCATCGTCTGCAGGCGAAGGCCGCCGAACAGGTAGTGGGTCGCCGCTGCGGCGAGCAGCGACAGGATCACGGCGGTGAGCAGGAAGCCGAGCACGAACCGCTGGAACGGGTAGGTCATCGCGTAGTAGCTGATGTCCCGGTGGAACTGCGCGTCGGTCTTGCCGAAGGACGTGGAGTGGCGCCAGAGCAGCCAGACCTGCCAGCGACTGGCCGCGGACAGGCCAGCGAACAGCCCGAAGATGCCACCGACCAGCAGGAGCACCGGGCGCAGAAACGGCTCCACCGCGACGCGGTAGCGCTCGAGGTTCTGCTGCTCGAGCGACATCGGCCGGAACGGCGGCCGGAGGCGGTAGGCGACGGCGATGTTGGAGCCCACCAGCACGGCCATCACCAGGCCGAACGCGAAGAAGAGCAGCACCTTGGTGCGGAGCACCGTCAGGAAGACCTTGGAGTAACCGACCTCGCGGTACCAGAGCAGGTCGGTGTAGAGGGCCACGAAGATCGCGCCGAGCACGAGCACCGCGGCGACGACGACGAACACCGGGGCGAGCAGGCGGGGGCGGCCGGCCAGGCCCGCGCCCGGGGTGCGGACAGCCACGCGTCTCACTTCCGTCGATCGGCGATCTCTCTGAGGTCGCACTCAACCACAGGGCCCGCCGCTGCTCGCTGCATCGATCCGGCAGGATGCGCTCATGGCGGCACCCCTGTTCCACGTCGTCGGCGAGGTCGAGGAGCACGTTGCCGAGGCCGGCTGGGACCAGCCCCCGCAGCTGTTCGCGCTGGTGGACACCGAGGAGCTGCTACGTGCCGAGCCGCAGCTGGCGAGGACGATGGGGCTCGTCGCGGCGCTTCCCGGCAGCCTGACCCCGATCGCCCAGGAACCACTCGCCGACGGACCACTCGACGAGGCCCTGGCCCAGATCGTCTTCGGCACCGAGGTGCTCGGGGTCGTGCTCGCCCACGAGGTGCTGGTGTTTCCGCCCTCGGTGGAGGCCACCCTCGGGGACGACGCGGTCGCGTCGGCGACCACACACCCGGAGCGTCGGGAGGTGCGGATGGTCGTCGGCGTCGTGCGCGACGGCGCGCGCGAGTGCGTGCTGCGGCTGCGCGGTCCCGAGGGTCAGCCGGACGAGCGGCTCAGCGGGCCCGACCTCGCGCCGGCGCTTGCCGACGCCCTGCTCGCGACGCTCGAGGAGCCGTCGCCACCGGCTCTCGGCTGATCGGCAGGTCCAGCGCGAACTCCGACCCCTTGCCGACGGCGGACGTGAAGGACAGGGGGAAGCCCGCGTCCTCGGCGAGCCGCCGCACGAAGGACAGGCCGAGTCCTAGGCCTCCGACCCGTCGGGTCGCGGACCCGTCGACCTGCTCGAACGACGTGAAGAGCGTGCGCTGGTCCGCCTCCGCGATCCCGGGCCCGGCGTCCTTCACCCCGACCCGCACCGTCTCCTCGAGCAGCGTGGTGGTCAGCGTGATCGCCGTACCGGCGGGGGTGTGCTTCACGGCGTTGTCGATGAGCTCGTCGAGGGCCTTGCCGACCCACTCGGGATCGACCATGACGGGAGGAAGACCGGCAACGACGCGGCGCTTGAGGTCCTTGGCCCGCTCGGGAGCCTTGGCGCGCCAGACCTCGAGGCGGCCGTCGACGAGTGCCTTGACGGCCACCGGGCGCGGGGCGACGGTCACGCGGCCGGCCTCGATGGCGGCCACGTCGACCAGCAGGTCGACGACCCGCCCCATCCGCAGGCTCTCGTCGCGGATCGTCGAGGCGAACATCGAGATCTTCTTGGGGTCGACGTCGGGCTTGGCCACGAGCATCTCGGCGTAGCCCCGGATCGGGGTGAGCGGCGTCCTGAGCTCATGGCTGACGTTGGACAGGAACTCGGTCTTCATCCGCTCGATCTCGCGCTCACGCGTCGTGTCGCGCAGCACGAGCACGACCCCGTCGCCCGTCGCCAGCGGCGCGAGGGACACGCGAACCGGGACGGTGTCCTCGTCGTCGCCGCGGTGCACCTCGCCCACCGCGTCGAACAGGCGAAGCGTCGGCAGGGCAAGGGCAGCACCCGCGGCATCGCGGACGTCGACGACCTCCCCGAGCGCACGGCCGAGGGCCTGCTTCTCGGTGTCCAGCCCGACCATCGCGAGGGCAGCCGGGTTGATGCTTGTGACCAGGCCGTGCGCGTCCGTGGCGACGAGCCCGTCCGACATCGACGACAGGACCGTCTCGAGCCGGGCCGCCGACGAGCGCAGGTCACCGGTGAGGCGGCCCAACGACGCCGTCATCGTGTCGAACGTCCGCGACAGCGTGCCGACCTCGTCGGAGCTGCGCACGTCGGC
This sequence comes from Frankiales bacterium, assembly GCA_025465135.1. Lineage (GTDB taxonomy): Bacteria > Actinomycetota > Actinomycetes > Mycobacteriales > SCTD01 > RYN-124. The sequence continues at coordinate 5,889 of JAODNA010000192.1, forward strand.
GCTGGCATGCAGGTCGCCGGCCGAGACGCGCGCCGCGGCGGCGGTGAGCCGTCGTACGGGATCCACTGTCCGTCGGCCGAGCAGCAGGGCGAGGGCACCGACGAGCCCCGTCGCGACCAGCGCGGTCACGAGCAGCGAGGTGAGGGCCGACCGCTGGGCAGCAAGGGAAGCCGCCGCGGTGCGCGACACCGCCACGACGCCGAGCGTGGTGTCGTCCTCGCCGACGACGGGAGCGAAGTGGACCGTCGGACGCGCGCCCTCCGCGGCGACCGTGACGCCGTCGGGGTCGAGCCCCTGAGCGATGCCGGCGGTGTCGGCGATGTCCTGCACCGTTGCCCGGTCGCGCTGGGAGAGGTTGCTCGCGACGACGTCGCCATCCACGAGGAAGGACAAGCCGTAGAAGCCGAGGGCGTCGATGTCGTTGCCGGCATAGGAGTCGTCGATGCGCACGCCGTAGAGGACGGCGTACGACGGCGACGCGGGCCGGTCGAGGGCAGCGGCTGCAACGGCGAGGACGGGCGGCGATCCGACGAGGCGGACCTTGATGATCGGGGGGAGGTTCAGGCCGACGCCTGAGGTGAACAACGCCCGCACCGCAGGGTCACGGCCCAGGCCGAGGAGCTCCGACGGCGACAGGCTGCGGCCGCGTCCACCGAGCCGACGGACCTGCCCGCCCTTGCTGACCTTGACGACGAAGTCGTCCGTCGTACCGCCGCTGACGAGCTTGCCCAGAACGCGGTTGCACTGCGCCGGTGTCGGGCAGCTGCGCGGGTCGACGACGATCGGTGCGACCACCTGCGCGGACTCACCGACGCGGTCGAGAGCGGCCAGCCGCTCGAAGGTCCCCTCCGCGACGAGCGCGTTCGACTGCTTCTGGTACGACGACACGACGTTGGTGCCAACCACGCCGACGGCGGCGGCGGCCATCGCGAGGACGCCGGCGAGGATCGCCGCGACCACCTTCCCGAGCAGGCTGACGCGGGCAAGCACGACGAGGCCGGCGAGCAACCCGACCGCAGCCGCCGCACGCAGCGAGATCACGACGAGCGGCCCGGCACTCGTGTCATCGGCGAGCGGCGCGGCAACCGCTGCCACGGCAGCCGCCGCGAGACCCACTGCGACGAGAGTGCCCGCGGCGTCGCGCCGGGAGCGGACGCATGCAACGGCGGCCGCGAGGGTGCACGCACCCGCGAGGAAGGCCGGGCCGGGCGCCGACGCGAGCGGGACGACGACCCCGCCGAGCAGCACCGGCTCGACGCGCTCCGCGACGCGCTCGCGCAACGCGCCGGCACTGAGGCCGGCCGCGAGCAGCAGGGCGCCGGCCGCCCGACCCACCGACAGGTCATCAGACCGCGGGAAACCGAAGCGCACCGCCGTCCGCACCTCGACTGCGGCGAGGACGAGAGCGCCGGCGACGACGAGCAGCGCGGCGAGCCGACCGCGGCGCAGGGCGAGCGTGGCCGCCGCCAGCGCGCACCAGGCCGCGATGAGCAGCAGCTGCACCGCGCCGAGGAGCGCGAACGGTACGCCGGGCTCCATGGCCGGAGTCTAGGAGCGCCGGACCGTCAGGCGGACTTCTTCGTGCACGGCGTGGTGGCGGCACCGGTCTCGAGGTTGTGCAGCTCGCCCAGTGCGCCGCGCAGGGACGCGACCTTCACCAGCTTCAGGCCGTCCGGCGGAGAGGACAGCGCCTCCGCGCAGTTGTCGGCGGGAACGAGGAAGACGGTGGCGCCGCGACGACGCGCACCGATCAGCTTCTGCTGGATGCCGCCGATCGGACCGACCGTGCCGTCGTCGTCGATCGTGCCCGTGCCGGCGATGAAGCGGCCGTGCGTGAGCGAGCCCGGCTCGAGCTCGTCGATGATGCCGAGCGCGAACATCAGGCCGGCACTCGGACCGCCGATGTCACCGAGGCTGATGGTCACCTTGATCGGGTAGTCGGTCCGCTCGGCGGTCTGCACGCCGATGACAGGCCGGACCTTGCCGTCCTTGTCCGTGGTGGCCGCGGTCCCGACGCTGACCGTCAGCGGCGTCGTGCCGCGCAGCAGCTTCAGGCGCACCGACTGCCCTGGCTGGCGCGTCCCGATCATGGCTCGCAGCGTCTTCGCGTCGCGGACCGGCTTGCCGTCGACCTCCAGGATCTCGTCACCCGGCTTGACGATCCCGGTGGCCGGCGCCCCCTTCTGCAGGCTGTCGACGAGGACGTGGACCGTGCCCTTCACGCCGAGGTAGCGCAGCGCGGCCGTCGTCGCGCTGCTCTGGGATGCGCGGAAGTCGGCCTCGTCCTGCTTGCGGACCTGGTCGGTGCTGCGGCCGGGCGGGTAGATCACGTCGCGGGGCACGACCGCGTAGTCGTGCCGGAGCCAGCCGCGAAGGGCCTGCGCGAGGGTGAGGGGGACGACGACGCTGATGGTCGTCATGTTGAGGTGGCCGTTGTCGGGGAACGTCGCGTGGCCGGCGATCGTGATCACCGGCTTGCCCTGGTCATCGGCGCCGAGCGTGTTGAACGTCGGCCCGGGAGCGAGGGCGACGTAGGGCACGCGGGCGACCGCGACGACGAGCACGAGAGCCAGCGCGAGGACGCTCGACAGCAGCAGGGTCAGGGTGCGCCGGGACACCAGCCGAGACTAGTTGCCCGTACGGCGACGGGCCGGTCGGCGGCCCGGGCGAGCGATCAGGCGAAGAAGCCCAGGCTCTTCGCGCCGTCGGTCGCGCGGCCGTTGGCGGAGGCCATCACCGGCTCGTCGGACGGCTGGTCGGCCTCGACCTGGGGCGCCGCGACAGCGTCGGCAAGGCCCGGCACCTCGACGTCGTGCTGGTCGGCGACCTGCGCCGGGACGGCGGCCGGCTCCTCGGCGGGAGCGCCGGTCGGCACCTCCACGCGGTAGTAGGCGCGGAAGGCGAGCGGCACCTCCGTCAGCGCGTGGCAGCTGACCTCGTTGACGCCCTCGATGTTGCGCAGGTGCTCGACGAGGCGCACCGCGTCCTCGAGGTTCGCCACGCGCCGGAAGGCGGGGGACCCGTCATGGGCTGGGAAGAAGACGACGTGCTCCACGGTGGAAGCTCCCTTGCTGAGCGTGCGAGTGACCCGACAGGGTGGTTCTCGGCAGGTCATCCGGGTGGTCTTGAGCCCGTGTCCGTTTTGTGCCCGGACGCACTTTTCTAAAAAATCTTGCAGGAGACCCGCGAGCTTTCGCGAACTCGCTCGTTGGGGCGGGTAGTCGGCGCACCCAGCCCCCCGACGACGGAAGAGGGACGATGTCCTCGATGCTCGAGCTGCCACCGGCACTCGGGGAGCCGCATGCCGCTCCCGAGCCGGCGCAGCCCCCCGCGCGCCTGCGCCTCGTCCCCGCCGTACCGCTGGACTTCGAGGATGCGGTCCGCCGCATCACTCCGCGCCTGCAGCGCTACGCGACGCGGCGGCTGGGCGACTCGCACGAGGCCGAGGAGCTCGTCCAGGAGGCGCTGCTGCGCGCCTACAAGCACGGCGACCAGCTGCAGACCGAGGACGACCTCGTCGCCTGGTGCACGGTCGTCACCGGCCGTCTCGTCATCGACCGGCTGCGCGTGCGGGGGCGCTCGACCAGCGTCGCCGAGGTCCCCGAGGGCACCCGTGTCGGGCGTGACACCGCCGAGGTCGTCGTCGCCCGTGACGAGGCCCGCACCGCCCTCGACGCGCTCGACGCGATGCCGGCCCGCCAGGCCGCCGTGCTCTGGGCCCGCGAGGTCGAGGGTCAGGCCTACGACGAGATCGGCCGGCGCTTCGGCATGACCGAGCCGGCCGTCCGCTCCATCCTCATGCGCGCCCGCAAGGCGCTGCGCAAGGAGTACGCCGCGCGCGGCGGGACCCTTCCGGTGGCGGGGCTCGCTGCGCTCGCTCCCTGGATCAGCGGGCTGCGCTGGGCCGACCGCCTCCGCTCGGCGGCCAGCCGCATCGCGGCCCCGGCCGCCATGGGGGCGATGGTCCTCGGGCTCGTCGGAGGTGCCCTCCACTCGCCGCTGTTCGGCGGCGCCAACGCGCCGGGCACCGTCCCGGCCGTGGTCACCCACCGCATCGCGCAGACGGCGGTCGACCGGCCCAACCCGTTCCTCATCCGGCCGGCGGCGGCGACGGCCGCGACGGTCTCGCGCACCGGCGCGGCTGCTGCGGCTCCCGCCTACGTCCCGACGCTGACGCAGCGGACCGTGCCCACCACCTGCCTGTCGACGGCCGGCACGACGACGGAGGACGCCGGCGTCGGCACGGGCAACTGCGCCCCCGGCAACGACCGCGCCGCCGGCCTCTACGTCAACCAGCAGCTGCCGGACAACCCGACCGGGATCCGGGACCTCGGCGTCGAGAGCGACAAGTTCGACTGCACCAAGCTGCCCGACACACCCGCCACCACCTGCACGTCCTCACCCAGCACCGGAGGTTCCCGATGACCCGCGTTCGTCTCGCGGTCTGTCTTGCCGCACTCGGGGTCCTCGCCGCGACAGCCGCTCCGGCTCTCGCTGACGATGGCAGCACCCGCGTCTGCCTGATGGCCGTCCACGACAAGAACAACCCCGGTCCGCCGACCGTCTGCGTCTGGGTCCCGGTCGACGTCGCCGGTCAGCACTGATCCACCGGCCGAGCACAGCCGGCCGCAGCGCGCTCAGCCCCCGGAGCCGGCTTTCTGCTGCCCCGGGGCCTCGCTGCGCGGTGCCGGCACCGGCGCGTTGAGCGCCTGGCGGAACTTCTCGTAGGCCTGCACCGACTCGACGGCCTCGACCGGCCGGCGGGTGCGGCTCGCCCACGACGTCCACGCGACAGCAGCCAGCGTCGCGACGGGAACCGGCAGCAGCCAGACGAGCCAGGCGGGCATCACGGGCTCCGGGTTGGACGGGCGGGACGCCGTCACTGTAGACCCGGGATGCCCGATTGCTGCCCGCTTCTCAGGGTGAGCCGACCCACTCCTGCTCGCCGTCGGCGAAGACCTGGTGCTTCCAGATCGGAACGGTCTCCTTGAGGTCGTCGATCAGCCGCCGCGCCGCCTCGAACGCTTCTCCGCGATGCGCGGCGGCGGCCACGACGACCACGGCGACGTCGCCGACCTCGAGCCTCCCCACCCGGTGGACCGCAGCCAGCGCGCGGACCGGCAGGTCGGCCGCGACGGCCTCGGCCACCCGCCGCAGCGCCTCCTCGGCACCGGGATGGGCGACGTACTCCAGGCCGGTGACGGCCCGCCCGCCGTCGTGGTCGCGGACGAGCCCGGTGAAGGACACGACACCTCCCGACCCGTCGTCGCCGACCGCGGCCAGCAGCTCGGCCGGGTCGACCGCGGTGTCGCGCAGCGCCAGCAGCCGGATCACGTCGCTCACGCGTGCAGGCTAGAGCCCGCGCCTTCGCCGCCGGGCCTGCCGGACGAGCGCCGCCGTGCCGAGCAGGGCGACGGTCGCGCCGGCCGCGGTGTAGGCGCCCGCGCGACCCTCGGCTCCGGACCGCTCCGCGAGGTGCGCGCGCAGCGCCCCCTCGTTGGTCCAGGCCGGAGCCCAGCCCGCGGCCCGCAAGCGCTCGCTGGCAACGACGACGGGCCCCAGCAGGTGGTCGAGCTCGCGCGGCGAGGAAGCCGACACCCCGAGGCGGTGCAGCCGCTCCGCGGTGCTCACGGCCACCGCCGCCGGCAGCTGCACGCGCCGCTTGCCCGTCAACCGCTCCACCGCGGACTGCGGCAGCGACCCGTCACAGGCGACGGGCAGCGGTCCGGACAAGCCGGCCGCGACCACCAGCTCGATCGCCCGGACCAGATCGTCGCTGTGGCACAGCTGCCACAGGGGCTCGGCGCCCCGCGCAGCGAGCAGTCGCGGCGAGGACAGCTGACGGAGCAGGGCGCCGTCGTACGACGGACCGAGCGGCCCGCCGACGAGCGTCGCCGGCCGGAGCACCGCCACCTCGAGGCCGCTCGCCGCCGCCAGCCGCTCCACCTCGACGTGGTCGCCCAGCAGGTCCTCGCCGGGACGGGCCAGGACCGGCGCCGCGTCCGGCAGCGGCACCGGGTTCGCGGCCAGCGCGCCGTAGACCTCCGCCGAGGTGACCAGGACGACCCGCCGCGCCCCGGCCGCCCGGGCGGCTTCGAGGACGGCCGCGGTCCCACCCACGTTGAGAGCGCGCCGCTCGTTGCGGTCGGCATGGGCGTCGTAGGTCGTGGCCAGGTGTACGACGGTGTCGACCCCGGCCAGCCGGGCGCGCAGACCGGCGGGCGAGCCGTCGACGGCCAGCACCCCACCCGGCTCGGCCCGGCCGGCGAGGCGTGCGAGGACGGCGCCGCCCAGCGC